>NZ_JAAKTY010000017.1:0-94926 GCF_049174875.1 Aeromonas sp. 600948 | reverse complement strand
GGTGGAGCTACGCGGGATCGAACCGCGGACCTCTTGCATGCCATGCAAGCGCTCTCCCAGCTGAGCTATAACCCCAACTCACCTCGGTGCTGACGAAGTTATCTCCGGCAACGGAGGCGCATGATAGGCATCACCCGCTTTGCTGTCAACCCTAAAATAACCGCGACTGATTCGTTTAGTCAAAATTGCAGCAGTTCGCTGTTTTTACCAGCAAGGCACGTGCTATCTCTCTGTTTTATGTCACAAATTGGCTCAAGCACCTATAAAGGAGAGGCCGTGCAGCGAGCCTCTTTCCCCTTGCAACGCCCCCGCTCTCAGACCTCTCTATGGTGGCTGGTAATCAGCTTCTCCCCCGTCACCTCGGGAAAGCCTTTCCATAAAGGGCATTGCATTTGAAAACCCTTTCCATGATTTTTGTAAATTTACAACATAGAAAGTTGATCTGGCTCACAAATGACCATAGGATCAAACCGTGACCTAGGTCACATACCATAACCATAAATGACAGAGCGATGAGGTAAACCATGTTTGAGAATCTGGCAGTCCTGTTCCACCTGCGCGGTGCAACCACCAAGAACGGCGTTGTAGAGAAAGATGCCTATGCCCCCTCCACCCGTGAATACTACTTCCGCTACGGCAAATAATTGCTGAAAGCCTTTCACGGAAAATGTAATAAAACAACAAAACACATCATCACACAGCCCTTTCGAGGCGCTGTCCTGTCCGGGCCAGATGTTCCACGGCCAAACCTGAACTCCACCAAACAAGAATGGGGCCCGCAGGCCCCATCTTTTATTGCATCGGCTCATTGCAGGATCTCGGCCTGATCCAGGTATGACACCATGAAATCCCCTTGCCGGGAGCGCTGGCTTGGATAACACCAGCATCCGGGAAGCTGGCTATGATGCTTGCCATCCTTGTTCAACAGCCAAATGCCGTCGATTAGGTACTGCATGAAGGGACAGCATGACGACGGACAGAGATTTAAAAAGAGCAAGCGAAGTTGAGCAAGCCCTCATCCTGGCGATACCGACCCGCTGGCCTGTCTCGCCAACAGCGGGATGCTCGCCTCTTGGGCAACCTGAAAATATTCGGCCGCAGACTTTCCAGCAGTGTAATTACAACAGCGGAAAGGTTACCACGAATCAGGTTCACACCTTATCAGAGAGCAGTGCAGCCATCACTTGGGGAGAGCCTTCATGCCGGCACCACAAGTCGGCCTGACCGGATACAAGACAGAGCAGAAAAAGAGGGATTGGCAGAGCAACCAATGTTCAGCGCCGCGGGTTGCAAAAGCGGGGCATGACCAGCATGCCCCGCCACAACTCAAGCCTTATTTACAGCTGGCGGCCCCCACATCCTGCCAGACGTCGTGTTTGCCGGGCTCGTTGCCCTTGGTCCAGTATTGCGCTTTCCATTGACGGCCATTATGGGTGGTGATCTCGCCACCGTTGTAAGCTACATTGGCATCCCAACCCAGTTGCACCTTGCTCACCAGCAACCACTGATCCGCGGTACGGCTCGGTTCGTTGCCCTGAGTCCAGTACTTGGCCTGCCACACCAGCTGGTTGTGGCTCACCTTGTCACCGCCGTTGTAGACCTTGCTCGCCTGCCAGGCAGGCCAGTTGGCGGCATCCGGATCAGTGGCCGAGCAACCGCCACCACCGCTGACCGGCTTGACCGTCAGACGGGTGGCGGCACTGGCATCCAGCGCGCCGTCGGAGACGGTGAGGCTCAGGTCATAGGCGGTATCGCTGGTAACGTTCGGACCGGTGACCACCAGGGTGGCACTGTTCTGACCGCTGGCGGTGAGGCCGGCCGGTACCGTCCACTGATAGGTGAGCGGATCACCGTTCGGGTCAGATGCGGTCGCCTTGAGGGTCACCTGCTTGCCGGATTCCACGGAAGCGGTAGCCGGCAGGCTAACCAGTGGCGGCAGGTTGGGCTGCGGCGCCTTGTTGGTGACCACCACCTGATCGCGGGCGGTGAGGTTGTGGTCGTCGGTCACTGCCAGCTCGAACACCAGATTGATGTCGGCGGTCACCGCATCGAGTACAACCCGGGCCTTGGCCTGAGTGGCATCCAGCAAGGTGGCCTGCGGGCCGGAGACCTGCTTCCAGCTATAGGTGAGGGCGCCATTTTCCGGGTCGTGGGACGCGGAGCCGTTCAGCGTCACCTCGGTCGGGCCGGTGACACTCAGATCGCTGCCCGCGTTGGCCACCGGCGGCTTGTTGGCTGGCGGAGTGGTTCCCTCGCCGTGACCCAGACCCTCGTGCATGGCATTGAGGATGTCGCCGTTGTCGGCATCAATCTCCCAGGAGAAGAGGCCACCCAGCTTGTTGGCCAGCACATACTGCCCCTTGGCCTTGACCGAGCGGTCGTTGTCATAGGTGATGAGATCGCCGGTCGAAGCCTTGAACAGATAGGGAGCCTCGGCCACCTCGTCGTAGCTCTTCTCCCAGCCACTGCCCATACGGTTGTTGACGATGTCGCGGTAATCGACCACGCCATCCTCCCAGGTGCCTTTCACCTTGCCGGTCGCCTTGCCGGTGAAGGGGTTGTTGCCCTGATAGCCGCTCACGCCAGTCCAGCCACGGCCATACATGGCGGCACCGACCACCAGCTTGCCGGGGTCAACCCCCTGCGCCAGCAGCTGATTGACCGCCTTGTCGGTGGTGTACTTGGTATCGGGGTCCCAGCTCGCTGCATAGAGGTTGGTCTGGTGACCCAGCTCGGTGTTGCTCCATGCGCCGTTGTAGTCGTAGGTCATCATGAAAATGTGGTCCATGTAGGGCTGGGCCGCCTTGTAGTCCACATCCTGGATCTTGTCGCCCCCCGCTCCAATGGCGGAAGTTAGCTCATACTGGCGACCAGTCTCGGCCTCCAGCTCGTCGAGCATGGCCCGCAGCTCCTTCATCAGGGCCACGTAGGTGGCACCATCACTCGGGCTGCCCAGTTTCGGGTTGGCACCCTGTCCGCCCGGGTACTCCCAGTCGATATCCACACCGTCGAAGAACTTCCAGGTCTGCAGGAACTCTTTCACCGAGCCGACAAACACATCGCGCTTGGTTTTGTCACCGAGGAAGTAGAAGGGATCGGAGAGGGTCCAGCCACCGACCGAGGGGAGGATCTTGAGATTCGGATAGGCCTGCTTGAGCGCCATCAGGGCGCCAAAGTTGCCCTTGTAGGGCTCATCATGGGCGGTGAGGTTGCCTTGCGGCATCTGGATGGCGGCCCAAGGATCGTGCATCGCCACCTTGAAGTCGGCCCGGCCGGCACACGCCCGTTGCAGTGCCTGGAAGCTCCCTTCGATCTCCTTGAGGCTGTCGTTGAGGCCATCCCCACCGCAGATGGGGGTGAAACCATAGAGGATATGGGTCAGGTTCTGGGCCGGGATCTTGTCCACTGTGAACTTGCGGCCATAGACTCCCCACTCCACATAGTAAGTCCCTACAACCTTGCCGGACTTGTTGGCGTAGGGCTTGTTGTTCTCCTGCAGCGGAGCCTTGAGTGGCGCCAGATGGCTGCCATCGGTATCGGCGACCACGATCTCCTTGGCATCAGAGAGGGTACAGCCATCGGCGTTGCACAGCGCCACCTGCATCTGGTAGCGCCCCCCTTTCTTCACCTTGAATTTGGCGCTGCCCGCTGCGGTGGAGGGGCCGGACCACACCTCCTGACCATTGAGCAATACCTTGGCACTCTGGCCCAGATCGCCGCTCCAGAGGTTCCAGTTCACCTCCACATCGGCGGCATCCTTCACCTTGACCAGATTGTTGTAAGAGGTTGCCGCCTGATCGACTTCCACAATGGCAAATTTGGTGGGACCCCAGCCGATGGTGGGTTTGCTCGGAGCGGCCGCATAAACGCCGGATGAGGCAAGCAGGGAGCCGACCATCATGGCCAGCAATGTGGGTTTTGGACTTAGCATATTGTTTTCCTTTACGTTATGGACAAACGAAAGGGCGACACAACACGACAGACAGCACAAACACGACTACCCCTTGGCAAAGGCAGTCAACATAACACTGTGGTGGCCCCGCTATCCCAGATCAACAGCGCCTTTAGACCGGAGGCTTTGCGTCCCGACTTTTCAATCGGTTTGCCCTTGTCACAACTTTATTTTCGGCGATAACTAATCGCGAATTAACTCTATGGCAATTTATATAACTAAGCAAACAAGACCATTCCAAACCCGCTACTGGCCGTACCTGACGCTGAGCCATAGCTTCATGATTCATCTTTAAAATACAAGGGAGCATTGGCCATGATTAATAGCTACCAAACTGATTAAGCTAAATATTTCACTAAAACAAAATAAAACGACAAAAGCTCAATACCTGTGGCACAACACAACAAGAGGTAGCCATACCTCACGGCAACAAGTGAATTAAAAGTCAATTTATTGCATACCAGTATCTTCCTCCCCCCACCCCTTCTTATTCAGACACCACAAACTTGTTTATCTGCCCCCCAGAGCACAAACGTACAATCCGGCCAGAATGTAAGCAACTGGATAAACAGACATACGCAGTTGTTTATTTTTATTGGCATTTTTATATAATGCCCGCACGTCCCAGTGGCACAGCTGGATAGCGCGCGCCCCTCCTAAGGGCGAGGTCGCAGGTTCGAATCCTGCCTGGGACGCCACCCATCATCCCCTTTTCGCATTCACTCATCTCTTTGGCGATTCGTTCGACGTCCAGCAGCACTCTGCTTGCACCATCAAAATTCTCACCAAGTCACAAGTAATTGTATTCACGCGGCATTCGGCATCTCTCCTCTCTCTGATAGACTGCTTTTTTTGGCTGAGCCCTACGGCAAAGCCAGCAGCTTCATCTTGCAAAGGAGTGTTGGATGTCCGGATGTTCCTGGTGGGATAGATCCACCGGTTTTGCACTGCTGACCATTGTGCTGTGGGCCTCACTGGCGGCGCTGACGTCACGGGTCACCAGCGTGTCACCACTGGTGCTGGTCGGGCTGGTGCTGTTTTTCTGCGGGGTCGGGGCCTTGCCGTTTTGGCGCCAATGGCGCGCTCGTCCTATTACCTGGCTGGTGACGGTTACGGCATTGCTGCTCTACCATCTGCTGCTCTTTATGAGTTTTCGCCATGCCCCGGTGCTGGAGGCCAACCTCATCAACTACCTCTGGCCGCTCTGCATCATTCTGTTCACCCCGCTGTTGTTGCCCGGCCATCCACTCCATGCCCGTCATCTGCTGGCTGGCGCCTTTGGTCTGGCGGGCTCCATGCTGGTGATGGTCAATGGCGAGCTGCAACTGCAACAGACCTATCTGCCGGGATACCTGTTGGCGCTCGGTGCAGCTGTCGTCTGGGGGGCCTATTCGGTGCTGTCACGCCGTCTGCCACCGGCACCTGCCGTGGTCACTGCGGCAGCCTGCCTGCCCGCTGGTTTGCTGGCTCTGCTGCTCGCCCGTCTGCTGGAGGGGCCCCTGCCGCTCGCGCAGATCCCCACCAGTGACTGGTGGCTGATCATCGGGCTGGCGCTGGGCCCCATGGGGGCGGCCTTTGTGACCTGGTATCTGGCACTGCGAGACGGCGATCCACGCCGGATCGGTGCCCTTGCCTACCTGACACCGCTGCTGAGTACTTTGCTGTTAGTGGCATTGAACGGAGAAGAGCTGACCTCGCGCCATCTGCTGGCCGGTGCACTTATCATGGGAGGCGCCCTGCTCGGTATGCTGGGCCAACGCAACAGAGCTCAGGCATCCCCAGCCAGTTAAGTCGGTAAAATAGGGCCACCTGACCATGCTGTCATAAAAACGCCATCATCCCTGTTTAGGCTCGGGCCACGCTCCCCCATGGTCTGTGCTGACAGGAATTACCCCGTGAAAATCGCCCATTACGCCACCCTATCCTCCCTTGTTTTGTTACTGGTTGCGGGAGGACAGGCGCTGGCCCTCTACCACGGCTGGCAACAGCTTGCCCATGCCAATCAGGCCCAGCATCAGCACGAGACGCTGCAACAACTGGTGACGGTGACCCTGCAAAACAGCCTGCGTGACTACCTCAACAGCGGCGATCCACAGCAACTGACCGCGGCAGAGAAGATCCGCCAGCAAGCGCTCTCCTCGCTGGCCGCTCAGGATGATGCCGTGGCGGCCCCGCTCAGACAGCAACTCAAACAGATGGCGCAGCGTATCGCGCACGACTATCAGGCCGCAGGCAAGCTCTCGGGCAACAGCCAACTGCTGCTGCAAAATGCGGAGAGTGAGCTGGGCAGCCAGGCTATGGCGCTGATCCGCTATGGGGAGCAAGGTGCCAGCACGGAACAATCTGCCGCAGCACAGCAATATCGCCGCGGTGCAACCGAGATCCTGGCGGGCCTGCCGCGCCTCGCCCATTTGCGCCAAAGCTATATGGAACAGGGCAATGAGAAGCTGCTCGAAGGGATCCGCTTCGAGCTGGAGGCACTGCAAAAACAGGCCCAAGCGCTGCAAGCCTTGCCGCTGCTCGGCCTGTATGAAGAGGTGCCCGCCGATGAGTTCACCCTGGGGGAGCCGGTACGCAAGGAGCTGGGAGATCAACCGCGCAGCGAATTACGCTCGCTGCTGGGCCGCTATCCGCAGGAGCTGGCCAACAGCCGCACGGCGCTACAACAGCAACAGGCTGGCCGCCAGACCGTGCAGCAAGACATCATGGCCATGTTGCAAGCGACCAGACAGATGGGGGAACAACTTGCCCACGAGCGGCAAGCCGTCAATCAGGAGCTGGCCACCATCCTCGGCACGCTGGCGCTCTGTCTGGTGGTAGTCGCCCTGCTGTTTGCACTGGTGCAACGACGCTGGCTGCTCGCTCCCTTGTTGCGACTGCGCGGAGCCTTTCTGCAGCTCGATCAGACTGGGCAGGCCGAGCCGTTATCTGCCGGGCGTGATCGCAACGAGCTGGCCGATATCGTTGCCAGCTACAATCGGCTGATCGGTCGCCTGCAGCAGGATCAACAACAGAAAGAGGGGCAGCTGTCTGCGGTATCCCTCAGTCTGAAAGGAATGGTCAGCCAGGTTGACGAGATCCACCACAGCACCCGCACCACCGAGCTGGTAGTCGACGAGAGCGGTCAGATGATGGATGAGCTGAACCAGCTGGCCGGAGAGGTCCATCAGGTCGCCGCCGACATCGCCCGGCATGCCCACCATAACGAACAGGCGATGAGCCAGAGCGAAGATCTGGTGGGCAGCATGCTGCACGCTACTCGTCAGACCGGGCTGGCAATTGACGAGAGCGATGAGGCGCTGGAAGCCCTCACCCGCTCGGTTGCCGATGTGACGGACATTGTCGATGTCATCAGTCATATCGCCCAGCAGACCAACTTGCTGGCCCTCAACGCCGCCATCGAAGCGGCCCGTGCAGGGGAACAGGGGCGCGGCTTTGCCGTGGTCGCCGATGAGGTGCGCCACCTCTCGGCCAATACCCAGCAATCCCTCAACCAGATCACCGAGATTCTGCGGCGTCTGACCCAATCTGGTGAACAGCTTGGCACCGTGCTGAACCGGATCACCAGCGAGTCAAGCCGCCAACGGGCACAAGCCGAGCAGTTGCGCCAGACCACCCAGGCGGTGCGGGAGATCGCCCGCAACACCGCAGTGATCGCCCTGCAGGGCGCCGACAATGCCAAAAGTCAGGAGCACAAGCTGGCCAGTTTTGCCGATTTGATCGCCCGTATTCGTCAGCAGGCCTGTCAGGTAAGCCAACTCTCGGTGCAGGTCTCGTCCCATATCCACCATCAGGCGCAACAGATCCCCCGCATCCTCGGCCAGCAAGGCTGACCCTATTCGCCCCACATCCCCACCAATTCACTTTCCCTCGACCAGAGGGAAAGTTTTTTTGTAGCACAAAATTATATGTTGCCTGCAGGTTAACAGCTTCCCTTCCCCCGTATCTGATGAAAACCCGCACCGGCGCTGGCCACACCTCCAAGAAAACGCTCTCATTACCGTGATACCGGCCATGAGGCTGTTTACGACCTTGCCCATGATTATTTGCACTCGGTCATACTTTTGAAACGTTGAGGGAACTTTTCATTGATATTTCGCACCGCGAACGTACTCTTGGAGTTGTCCGATAGCCAAGAATCGGAACAAAAAAAACAACATGTGATGATCAGGACTGCCAACTACAGATGTGCCAAGACATCCGGGTTTGCAGATAACCAAGAGAAGATTTTTTGCCCTTCGGGGTTTTGATTGCAATGCCAATACCGAGCGGTAGGCCCGATGCCAGCTGCCGGAAAAAAGCTAAGTCCATAAAATCAGGAGCAATAAAAATGGAAAAAGTGATCTTCAAGCGCGCCGCTTTGAGTGCCGCTGTGGTAGCCGCTCTGGTCGCCCCCGGCATGGCGTTGGCAGCCCAGGATATGATGAGCCCGGAATATGGCCAGTCCTATGAAACCTTCGTAAAAGACTCCAAACTGACCGGTGGCCTGTTCTACTTCCAGCGTGATCGTCAGCGCATCGATGGTGACCCGACTGCCGCCAAGAAAGAAGGCAAGTACCAGTCCAACCTGAGCCATTCCACCGTCCAGGCAGCTCTCAACTTCAACTCCGGTTATGCCTGGGACACTGTTGGTCTGGATCTGGGCGGCTTCGGTGCCTATGACCTGGCCGTTACCGAAAACCATCCGGTCAACCAGGAGAACGAATTCTCCTTCGCAGGCAACTCCTGGGGCAACAACTACAAAGATGGCTCTCCCGAGGGTGGCTTCAGCCTCTCCAACGCAGCTCTGAAGCTGAAATTCCTGGACGGCGGTGTGACTGCCAAGGGTGGTTACACCCAGCTGTATGTCCCTGGCCAAATCGGTGTTAACTGGTCCTATCAGCCGGGCACCTATCGTGGTGGTCAAGTCGAAGGCAACTTTGGCGGTCTCTACCTGACCTACGCCATCGCTGACGAGTACAAGGCCCCCTGGTACAAAGAGACTCAGGTCTTCTCTCGCGCCAAAGCGTGGATGGATCCGTTCGCTGATGAAAACGTCATCGACTATATCCACGGTATCGCGGCTCGTTACACCTTTGAAAATGGCACTGCCGTGACCGGTTCTTTCGGTCAGTCCGAAGGCTACATGGACAGCTACCACTTCAAACTGGCTCACAAGTTTGACGTACTGGGCGGCCTCGCCACCAGCTACCAGTTCTACGGTTCCGAGACCGAGACCTACACCAAGGGCGGCTCCCAGATTGAAACTTACGACGGCCTGGCATGGCAACAAGCACTGACCGCTGCCTGGAACTACGCCCAATACGGCTTCCGTCTGGAAGGTCTGTGGACCAAGGCTGAAGGTGCGGAAGGCAACTACCTGCCCCGTCTGACCCGTGGCTACGCCAACTCCCAGGGCGCCAACGAAATTTGGTGGGATTCCCGCTCTGACTGGAACGCCAACAACGAAAAAGCACTGTTCTTCGGCGTGACCCGTTCTCTGGATGATCTGGTTGGTGCGCCGGGCTGGGCTGTCGGTGTATCCGGCGCCTACGGTTGGGATATCGAAAATGGCCAAGGCAAGAAAGCAGCCAACGGCGAGGATACCGAGTGGGCCGTCAACTTCGATGTCAGCTATACCGTGCAGGATGGCAAGCTGAAAGGCACCCTGTTCAAACTGCACTACACCGACTACAACAACGACATCAGCCAGGGCGGCGGTTGGACCGATTACCCCAACATCTTCGCCTCCGAGCACGACGTCAAGTTCCACATCATCATGCCGCTTACCTTCATGTAATCAGGCAATACGATGTCAGCAAACCGGGCCACTTGGCCCGGTTTTCTTTTTTCCGGTTGGCAGGCTAACATGCGAGCCGGATAAGGGTTTTATCCACTCACCAGCACGCTTTTGTCAGCAGTCACAAGGACGCCATCATGCCCCGTTTTGTTTTGATCACCGGTTGTTCCAGCGGTATTGGCCTCGCCGCCGCACAGGCGCTGGGGCAGCACGGTTTTACCGTGATCGCCTCGGCGCGCAAGGCGGAAGATGTGGCCCGTCTGCAGCAACAGGGATTGCTGGCAGTACAGCTGGATCTGGCGGATTCTGCCTCCATCGAGCTGGGTGCCAGTGCGGCGCTCCATCTGGCAGGCGGGCGCCTCTATGGCCTGTTCAACAATGGCGCTTATGGCCAACCCGGGGCGCTGGAAGATCTGCCCACCGAAGCGCTCAGGGAGCAGTTCAATACCAACCTGTTTGGCTGGCACCATCTGATCCGTCAGGTGCTGCCGCCGATGCTGGAGGCCAAAGAGGGACGGATAGTGCAGAACAGCTCGGTTCTGGGACTGGTTGCCATGAAGTATCGCGGCGCCTATAACGCCAGCAAGTTTGCGCTGGAAGGTTATAGCGACACTCTGCGCCTCGAACTGGCGGGTAGCGGGGTACATATCAGCCTGATTGAACCGGGCCCCATCGATACCCGTTTTCGTGCCAATGCTCGCAACGCCTTCCTGCGCCACATCGATCCGGCCCAGAGCCGTCATCAGTCGGCCTACCGCCAGACCCTGACGCGGCTGGAAAAAGAGGGGGCCACCAGCGGCTTTACCCTCTCGAGCGAAGCCTGTATCCCTCCGCTGCTCCATGCGCTGACCCACGCCCATCCCAAAGCGCGCTATCCGGTGACCACTCCAACCCGGCTGTTTGCCTTCCTGCGACGGGTATTGCCCACTCGCTGGCTCGATAAACTGCTGGCCAAATCGGCCTGATCCCGTGATGGGCGACAAGCATCCTGCCGCCCGGATTGAGTTAGCTGTATAGCGGCGTAATCCAATCCGCCAACCTGGTTTGCCCCACTCTTCAATAGTGCTCGCCATTGCTGTAGTAGGCACTCTTGACCAGAGGGATCACCTGCACCACCACATAGATCTGCTCCCCCAGCACCCGTTTCAAATGGCGCGTGATAAGGCGCGCGGCGGCGTCCTGCATCTCTTGTGGCCGCTCGAACCAGTGCAGATCGACAAACGGAAAACCCGTCTCTGGCTCACCGTTGCGTATCCAGCAACTCTCCACCCGCTCCATGGTGACAAACTCCGGCTTGCCACCGGTCAGCTCGCAAAGCTCGGCCAGCAGCGGGCCACTCACCTGTTGCAGGGTATCGAGCGTCACGGCGCGAAAACGAAGATGGGGCATGGCAAACCTCTTGGTTATCTGAAATGAGGACTTATCATAGGGGTTATTGTCAGCAAGAGAAGTCACCCGGCGCATATTAAGGATCCCCATGAGATTTCATCGCACCCTCTTTGCCTTCCTGCTCTGCCTGCTGCTACCGCTGCACGCCTTTGCCGATCCCGCCTTCTATCGGGTGAGCAAGGGCAACCAGCAACACTGGCTGCTGGGCTCCATCCATGCGGGCAAGCCTGCCCTCTATCCGCTGCCCGAGCCGGTGGAGCGGGCCTGGCTGCAGAGTCGCGCACTGGTGATGGAGGTGGACATGAACAGCATCACGCCGGATCAGTGGCAACAGACCGCCTCCCTCACCCGACTGGTGGATGGCAAACCGCTCAAGGATCATCTGCCTGCCGAACTCTATCAACGCACCCTGATGGCGGGTGCCCACTATGGCATCGACGAGGCTACCCTCGCCACCCTGCGCCCCTGGTTTGCCGCCATAACCCTGACCCAGGCCGCCATGGCCCGCTCCGACTTCAAGAGTGAACTCGGGATAGACCAGCACTTTGCCGTCCGGGCCGCCAAAGAGGGCAAACCGGTAGTGGGTTTTGAAACCCTGTTGGAGCAGCTCGGTTATCTGGCCAGCGTGGGTGACAACCAGACCCTGATGCTCGCCAGCACCCTGGATGAGCTACCGATGCTGGAGAGTGGTTTCGCCGCCGTGATGAAGGCGTGGCAGCAAGGGGATGAGGCGACGCTTATCAATCTGCTCAAGGAGGAGATGGCTCCCCCCGCGCTACAGAGCTGGATGGAGCAGACCCTGCTGGCCGAGCGCAACCACAACTGGCTGAAGAAATGGTCCACCCTGCCCAACGAGAGCTTTATCGTGGTAGGCGCCCTGCACCTTTACGGCGAACAGGGTTTGCTGGCGCTGCTGGAGCAGCAGGGGTGGCACATTACTCCACTCACCACCCCTAGCCCGGCACAGGCTCAAGAACAAAGAGTCCAGTGAGAACGATCACAGATCGCACTGGTCATTAAACAACCTGAAAGGGAGTTGATCGGGATCATCCCGGACGGGACAAAGAGGTATTTATCATACCTGTCATCAACCGGGTGACAGGAGCAATAAAATGGACTTTTGGCTGGACCTGATGTTTGGCAACAGCGTGGGATTGATGTCGATGCTGGTGATTATCGGCACCTTCTTGCTCATCAGCTCTTACGCGGCCTACTTCATCTACAAGGTGATGCACTCGCAACCGCCTCATTCACAGCAACCCCATTCTCAACAGCCCAAAGAGGGAAAATAATCCTCTGACCACAGGCGGCAGCTCACACTGACCGCCTGTACTGCTTTATGGTTCGCGACTGTGATTACCGGGCCAAGCTGCACTGGTATCCATGCTGGGCCTCCCTTATCCCCCTCCCCCTTTCCCCGTTTTCTGTGCCGGTTGCGACCGTTATAATGACCCCCACTTTTTCTTATGGGGAGCCTGCCGTGTCTCATAACGACGAACTCTCGCTATTTATGAATGAAGTGGCCGACGTGCGGCCCATTCGCAGCGACAACATCCATCCCCATGCGGCCAAATCCGCCCCGACCGAGGCGCAGCTCGCTCGCCGTCAGGCTGCCACAGCCGAGCAACTCGCCCTCGACCACCTCACCATGGAGGCCATCGAGATGCGCGATCCGCACGAAATCATCGGCTTCAAGCGTGATGGGGTGCAGGAGGGGGTCTACAAAAAGCTGCGGCTCGGCAAATACGAGCTGCAGGCCAGCCTGGACTTGCACCAGAAAACCCTCAACGAAGCGCGCCAGACGCTGGTGCAGTTCATTGCGGATTGTGAAGCCCGGGATATCCGCTGCCTGCTGATCCTGCACGGCAAGGGGGAGCGCAGCACCCCGCGTGCCCTGCTGAAAAGTTATGTGAGCGCCTGGTTGCCGCAACTGCCCGCCGTCATGGCGATCCATAGTGCCGAGCGTCGCCACGGCGGCAGCGGTGCTCTATACGTGCTGCTGCGTAAAAGCGAACGCAAAAAAGCGGAAAACCGCGAACGGCACCAGAAGCGACTCGGCTAATCCGCGTTTCGCTCCCACGTCTTTTGCCCGCCAGCATGAAGGTGTTCAACTATACAGCGGCGATGTTAGCATCGAACGGCCCCGATCATGCCAGGTACGGGGCGGCATACCATCAGGGACGATAACAAGGACAATCCCATGTCATATCAAAAGCTTGAACAACATCAGCAGCAGATCCACCGCTTTAGCCACCTCGCCGCCATCTGCGGCTGGGATCAGGCGGCCATGATGCCGGAAGGGGGCAACGATGCCCGCGCCGAAGCGATGGCCGAACTCGGTCTGCTAATCCACCAGAAGCGCACCGCTCCCGAGCTGGGCGACTGGATTGCCAAGGCCGAGAGCGAACCGCTCGATGAAGTGCAACGTGCCAACCTCGGCGAGATCAAGCGCCAGTGGCAAGATGCCAGCCTGCTGCCCGGTGAGCTGGTCGAAGCGCTGTCGCTCGCTGGCAGCAAGTGCGAGCACGCCTGGCGCAACCAGCGCAAGAACAACGACTGGGCCGGGTTTACCCCCAATCTCGAGGAAGTGGTGAAACTCTCCCGTGACGTGGCGCAACTGCGGGCCGATGCGCTTGGCGTGCGCCCCTACGACGCCATGCTGGCTCTCTATGAGCCGGGCATGACCAGCGCACGGCTCGATCAGATCTTCGGCGATCTGGCCAGCTGGCTGCCGGCTCTTATCCAGACCGTGAGTGAACAGCAGAAGGGCGATGCCCTGCTGCTGCCGCAAGGCCCCTTCCCCATCCCGACCCAGCAAGCGCTCGGTCAGGAGGTGATGGGGCTGCTCGGCTTTGATTTCGCACACGGCCGCCTCGATGTGAGCAGCCACCCCTTCTGTGGCGGGGTGCCGACCGACGTGCGGATCACTACCCGCTATAACGAGCAGGAGTTTGTCTCCAGCCTGATGGGCATAGTGCACGAGACCGGTCACGCCCGTTACGAGCAGGGGCTGCCGCGCCATCTGCTGGGTCAGCCGGTGGCCGAGGCCCGTTCCATGGCGATCCACGAGAGTCAGAGCCTGTTTTGCGAGATGCAGCTGGGGCATCATCCGGCCTTCCTCACACTGCTGGCGCCACGCATTCGTCACCACTTCGGCGAACAGGCGGCGTTTGCGCCGGACAATCTGGCCAAGCTCTACAGCCGGGTCGAGCCGGGCTTTATCCGGGTCGATGCGGACGAGGTGACCTATCCGGCCCACGTTATCCTGCGCTACGAGCTGGAGCGCGATCTGGTGGAAGGGAAGATCGAGGTGGCCGACATCCCCGAGCTGTGGGACACCAAGATGCAGCAGTGGCTGGGACTCTCCACCAAGGGTAACTACCGCAATGGCTGCATGCAGGATATTCACTGGACCGACGGCTCGTTCGGCTATTTCCCGAGCTACACCCTGGGCGCCATGTATGCCGCCCAGCTGCGCTTTGCCCTCGAGAAAGAGCTGGGCAGCATGGGTGAGGTGATCGCGGCGGGCCGCCTGCCGGAGATCTTCGGCTGGCTCGGACGCAACATCTGGTCACAGGGGAGCCTGCACAGCACCGACGAGCTGGTGCGCCGTGCCACCGGTGAAGCGCTCAACCCGCACTGGCTGCGCCAGCATCTGGAACAGCGCTACCTGAAGTAATGAGCGCAGCAAGCTAACAGCAGAACGGGGCCCTTTTTAGTTGACCACTACAGGGCCCCGTTTTTATGGCGGTTCATTTTTATGGCGGTGCATGGCACAGCACGCCACCACCATGCTGTAAAAAGAGAAAATTCAGAGAGGATCAGGGGCACCCAGCAACTCGCGCAGTTGCAGGATATTGCCCTCCGGGTCGAAGGCGTTGCGCACCACAAAGCCGGGCCCTGTCCACTGCTGCGACAACAAACCGCCGCCGAGATCCGCCGCCTTCGCTTCTGCCCAGGCGAGGCTGGAGACGGTGAAGAACAGCTTGATGGCCCCCTCTTCCCGCAATCCCGGCGGCCTCTTGATAACGACCTGCCCGGCATAGGGCGCAGGAATGGCGTGGATCAGCAGCTGGATATCGCTGTTTTCCAGCACTACCAGCTGCTCATCCTGACTACAGACCACCATCTGCAGCAATGTACGATAAAAGTGGGTCAGCAGGCCCGGATCCTTGGCATAGATCAGGGCACCGGCACGAGCGGGGCCTGGCATGGAGCACTCCTCAACAGTGAACGACTGGGTGGACAGATCTCCACCATCTCACAGTTGCGCGCCCCATTCGATCCTTTTTAGCGGCTCGCCAGCCTCACTGCACAAAGTGCCACTGCCGCAGTGCCAGTGTCGGAGGCAGCCCCTGATCGTCCCCCAGATCTGCCATGCCCAGCGCCTCGTCATAGTGCACACCACCCGCGCCACTCTCGGTCAAGTGTTTTGCCCGCACAGCCCCGTACAGACCGCCACTTCCGCTGATCTGCATCTCGGTCAGCGGGGCATAGAGGGCGGCATAGAGCGGCGTATTGCCCGACAGCTTGATCCCATCCTTGCCGCTATACGCGGAATAGAGGGAGATAGCAGGCGTACCGCCAGTGGTCAGCCCCTGCTTGGCTGCCGTCACCTCTGCACCGGCCCCGAGATCGACCTTGCCGCTGACGATCAGGGTCAGACTACTGCCCTCGCTCACCGTCAACTTGTTGCTGCCAGTCATGGTGAAATCCTTGTCGATCAGCAGCACCACATCCCCCTTGATGGTGAGACTGGCATCGGCCCTCATATTGAGGCTCTCGAGCTTGTAAACGGTCTGCTCCTTGCCAAACAGCTCCCCCTTGCCGGGTAGCGGCAGCCCAGGCTTATGCTGGTTGCTGCTGGTGACCGAGCCAGTGGAGGGATCTGTGGTCAGCACCATCTGCTGGGTGGCGCCCAGCGTCAGCGGGCCATTGATGGGCAGCGTTGCAGGGGGGAACGATTTGGGCAGCGCGGCCACATTGAGCGGGTCACACACCTGCCCGGCCACAGGCGGTAGCTTGGGATGAGTTCGGTATTGGGGATCCAGATACTTCTGATGCTTGGCATCAAGGAATGCCCCGTTCCCACCATAGTTCAACTTGTCGCCAGCAATGCTTGTGCCATGACCCATAGAAACATCACCATTGATCGCAACAGCTCCGGCAATATGCCCCCCTTGCAAGGCAAAATTTCCACTCCCGTTTACGCTGCCCTCAACCCTGACGACACCATCAGAAGGAGAAATGGTGATGTCGCCACCAGCAAGTACATTACCCGCAACAGGTGAAGAGCCGTTCAAGGTCACCGAGCCGGTCGCCCGCACATCACCCCAGATGGGGGAGTGCCCGGCGAGCACTACATTGGCCTTGTCGCTGACGGTCGCCACCTTGGCGTTTTGCCCCTGATTAAGAGTCCCGGAAACAGACTCCTTGTACGCCCCCTTGCGCGAGTCATAGCTGTCGATAAAACCGCTCCCAGAGAGGCTCAACCCTTCACACGCCACCACCGAATCCTGAAAGATGAGATTGCCGGGCTCGCGCTTGAGAGCAAACAGCGCGTTGAGGCTGGCATTGCCCTCCAGATAGCGGCCATGGCTCTGCAACGCCAGCTTGCTGCCTGTGGAGGCATCCAGCTGATCGATGCTGAAGCGGCTGCCCGCCATGGCTCCTTCGCCATTGCCAGGCACCTTCTGCACCAGTTGAGCCCACTCTATCCGCGGTTCGGCGCCAAGCGCCTGATGCAGGGCTCGATAACTCTCGTTCATCCCCTGCTCGGCACTGAGCTGCGCATTGATCTTCTTGTGAAAATTGCCGCTCAGGCGAGTCTGCAACTGGTTCTCCTGAATGCTGGTAAACACCAGCAGACTCGACAGCAGGCTCACCACCAGCACCACCAGCAGTACGGCTCCCTGCTGCCCCTGCAATCCCTTGTTCATCCCGCTCCCCCTGCTGTGGCGTTGGCACCGGATATCGCCAACGCTGCTGCCCAGACCGCCTTGCGGCGGGCCACCTGCACCTCTACTCCCGGTGCCAGATAGCTCGGCAGCCCTTCGGGCAAGATGCGGATATTGACCAACGCACCCTGCTGGCCGAATTCAAGATCCTGAAGATGGGCCAGCAACAGGCGCGGGCCATCTCCGTCATCGCAACTGAGTACCGGCGGCGTGAAGCGGTACTGCTCGGTAAAATCGGCGGTTTTCTGGTTGCCAAGGCAGGAGAGCACCGGACTGCCCCCCTCTACCTTGAAGGCCAGCGTCAGGCGATCAGGGGTGACCGCTATCAGCTGATCCGCCTGCTTGATGCTGTTGGTAAAGGTGAGAGTGGCAAAGCGCAGCACTTCGTTCGCCTGCTCCAGCGCCTTGCTCTGTTCGACCGTACTCTTGATCGGGGCGTAACCGGCAAAAATCGCCAGCATCAGCATCAGACCGAGCACCATGGAGATCATCAGCTCGACAAGACTGACACCTCGTTGCCGGGAGGGAACGCTCAGCATAAAGGCGGAAATCCTGCGTTCAGCTCCACCCGCTTGGCGCCGGAGACCCGCTCATCCTGCCACTCGATAGCGACCACAAAGTTGTCGCTATAACGGTTCGGTAGCACCAGCCGGTGGCCATCCTGCAGGGTGAAGCGGGCAAGAAAATCGGCCTGGGTGAACCGCTCGGGCTTGCGCTGCACTTCACACAGCGAACTCCAGATCTGCTCCACGCTGTTGCTGGCCTCGATCGTGGCCAGCGTGCTCTGCAAGCTGTAATGCGCCTGCTGCAACGAGACCACCTGCCCCTTGGCGAGACCGAGAAACACCATCACCGCCAATACCATGGAGACCATGATCTCCACCAGATTGAAACCCTGCTGGCGGGCAAGTGCGGCGTGTCTCATGAGCAGCTCCCTTGCAGCAGCTGGCCGCTTAGTGCCACGCAGAGCACCCGCTGCTCACCGAGGCGATTGGCCAGAGTGATCTCGGCGTGGCTGCTGCTGCCGGTTGGCGCGATCTGGATGGGGTCAAACGGCTTGATCACCACGCCGCCACCGGGAGCCGATGCCTGACGCAACCGCTGGCTGTCGGCCATCACCTCCCAGCCACCGTTCTCGGTGCCCTGCAGCACCACCGGCAGGGTCAGCTTGACCGCTTCGCTGCGGGCAAAGCGATAGGCAGACGCGAGTTCGGTCGCACTGCGATCGAGCCGTTCGGCCGCGAGGCGCTGACTCATGGAGGGCAACCCGACCAGTAGCAAGATGGCGGCGATGCCGACCGTGATCATCAACTCAATCAGGGTAAATCCGCGCACATTCATTTTATGATCCCCAGCAGTCATGGCGATTGGCCGCGCGATAACCGGTCTGATCGAGGGTCAGAGTGCCGCACTCATCCTGTTGTCGCGTCGTTGGAATAGCTTTGAGCAGGTAGTCGCCAGCATCTTGCTGGCTGTAGCTGAACTGGTAGAAATCCGTGTTGGAAGGGGTGGCAAGCGTGGCGGGATAACGCCCCTGTTGGGTATAGATACGTTCGAGGGCGAGCGCCTGCTCCAGCAATTGCTGCTGCGCTTCGTAACGACGTCCCTGTTGCAGATAACCCTGATACGCTGGCAACGCGATGGCCGCGAGAATGCTGACAACCGTCATGGCGATCAACAACTCGGTCAGACTAAAGCCCCGGCAATGGGGCCATGCCTTACAGTCGTTCACTTATCATCCTTGGCAAGTGTTGTTATTGGTCGGCCTAAGGCCGTAGATGTGATGACTTAATAATCATCAAAAATTAACTGACTCGATTGAACAACACAAAATCGCCACACTCAATGTAAAAAAGATAGTTATGTGATCTGTTATTAATTTTTAAGCAGTTTTCGCCGCCACTAATCTCGCTAAGCAAATAAAGCTAGGCCAATCGTGCCTACGACCCGTCCGTTATGCCCCTTCTGTCGAGCCGCGATACATGGACAACAACGGAGCGAAGAGTGAAACCCAACCGTGCAACGAAAGAGTAAAATTAGCTTTCGCCAATTTTTGCTATCCCTGTCCGTTTCTGGCTAGTCACGGCCCCCGAGCCCCCTTACTCTTTTGCCATCTATTCCAGCAAAGCCGCCAACACCATGAATGCAAAGCCAAGCCCTGAGTCGTCACCGGATGAGGTGATCAACACCCTCAGCCGCGAGCAGTGCCATGCCGCACGGCTCGCTCGCGACGCTCGCTTTGATGGCCGCTTCTTTACCGGCGTGCTCTCGACCGGCATCTACTGCCGGCCAGTCTGCCCGGCACGGCCACCCCACGAGCACAATGTGCGCTACTTCCAAAGCGCCGCAGCTGCCGAGCAGTATGGGCTGCGACCCTGCCTGCGCTGCCGCCCTGAGCTGGCCCCCGCCGCCCGTGGCGATCTGCCGGTTGAACTGGCTCGCCTGCTGGCGCGTATCGATCGCGGCGAGCTGGCTGAGGGCACGCTCGTTGAACTCGCCGCTGAGGCCGGGATCAGCGAACGCACCCTGCGCCGCCAGTTCGAGCAACATCTCGGTGCCTCACCAAAACAGGTGGAGCAGACGCGCCGCCTGCTGCTCGCGAAACGACTGCTGACCGAAACCGGGCTGCCCATCACCGACATTGCGTTTGCCGCCGGATTTGCCAGCATCCGTCGCTTCAATGACGCCTGGCTCAACGCCTACGGACTGGCCCCGCGCACCCTGCGCCAACAAGAGGATCATGCGCTAGAGCACATGAGCGATCAGCCGCGCGGCGCAACCCTGACGCTGCAATTGCCCTATCGCCCCCCGTATGACGTATCGGCCATGCTGGCGTTCTACCGGCTGCGGGCAATCCCCGGGCTGGAGCGGGTAGATGGTGAGGTGTATGAGCGGCGCTACCGGGTCGGCGATCAGGTCGCGCTGGTGCGTATCGCGCAAGGCAAGGGGCATAGCCTGCAGCTCACCGTCCATGATCTGCCGCTCGCGGCACTGCCCGATCTGCTCTACCGGGTGCGCCGGATGTGGGATCTCGATGCCGACATGCAACGGATCGGCGATCAGCTCGGTCAGGATCCGCTACTGGGACGTTTGCAGACACGCTGGCCCGGCGTGCGGCTGCCGGGTGGCTGGGACGAATACGAGGTGATGCTGCGCGCCATCGTCGGCCAGCAGGTCTCGGTCAAGGGGGCCATCACTATACTCGGGCGACTGGTGGCGCGCACCGAGGCGCAATTCGGGGTGGCGCAACTGCCGACCCCCATCCAGTTGAGCGAACTCGATCTCGACGGTATCGGCATGCCCGGCAGCCGTATTCGTACCCTGCGGGGCGTGGCACAGGCACTGGCCAGCGGCGAGCTGACCCTCACGACAGCCAGTGACGAGCAGTTGCTGGCGCTGCCGGGCATAGGCCCATGGACGGTCTCTTACTGGCGGCTGCGCTGCGGGCTGGATACCGATGCTTTCCCCGCTTCCGACCTGGTGCTGCAAAAGGCACTCGGCGGCGGCACCAAGCTGCCGGTAAAAGAGGTGTTGGCGCAAAGCGCAACGTGGCAACCGTGGCGCAGCTATGCGGCCAGCTGGCTGTGGCACGCCATGAGTGAAGCGCCCAATTTTCTGATCCATGCCACTAGCAACGAAAACCAGCCGGATAACCAACAACAGGAGATAGCCCCATGATCCGCTACGATATCCTGCCGACCCGCTGCGGCGATCTGCTGGTTGCCATCAATGAATCTGGTCTGGTGCACGTGGACTTTGTGGCGGGCCTGCGGGCACTGCCCGATATGAGTGGCTGGCAGCAAGATCACGAGGCGCTGGCCCCCTTCCTCGCCGAGTTTGACGCCTATTTTGCCGGTCGCTTGCAACGCTTCTCCCTGCCCCTTGCCGCCCGTGGCACCGCCTTTCAGCAGACGGTGTGGCAAGCGCTGTGCGACATCCCCTATGGCGAGACCCGCAGCTACAGCGATATTGCCCGCGCCATCGGCAAATCCGATGCGGTGCGGGCAGTGGGCGCGGCGAACGGCCGCAATCCGCTCTCGATCATCGTCCCCTGCCATCGGGTGATCGGCCAAAACGGCAGCCTGACCGGCTATGCAGGGGGATTGGAGATCAAAAAAGCGCTGCTGGCGCTGGAGAGGGGCAATTAAAGGAGGGTAGGCAGAGAACCTGCGATAAAAAATTGCCCCTTCCCGGATGGAGAAAGGGGCTCATTGATCAGCGTTTCAGGCTGCCCATCACATGCATTTCGCAGCGGTTACAGTCAAAACGCAGGCGGAAGGTGTCTTTACCCATCTTGAGTTCCAGCGGCTCGGCCTTGAGACCGGGCACCTCGTTCGGGCAGAGGTTCTGGCTATAGCGGATGCAATGCTTGGTGATCATCAGCACCACTTCCCGCTCCTCCTTGTTCGCCTCATAGGCGGGAGCGATGCGCTCTACCCCGTGTTCGCGGAAGAACTGCTCGGCCGCGCTGTTCAGCACATTGCCAAGGTAGGAGAGACGGTGCTGGGGATAGTTGATATCCCGTAGGGCGATGCGTCGCTCGGGGCGCTGGTAGCTGGCCACCCGTGCCGCCTCCAGCGCGGCGATGCCGTCCCGGCGCAAACCGTTGAGCTGTGATGCGGCGATAAATAGCGGCCTCGTTACTACCAACTCAATCTTGCGCGCCACAAACAGGGTATTGCCTAGTTTGCCAAGTTGATCCCGCGCCTGCTGCAACGCCCGCTCCGGGTTGTCGGCAGGCTGTTTGTCGCAAGGCAGGGTCACCGCGGCACTAATGCCCTGCTCGTCGGTGAGCGTGAGGATCACGCCCTCATCGCACTCAGCCAGCACCATATCGACCCGGATGCGGCGATCTGCGCTGGCCTTCTCCAGCATCTTGCTGAAAGCCTGATCGTGGTTGCGGTAGATTTCTGTCCCCACCTTCAACCCCGGCATACGTTCAGACAGGAGTAACTGCTTACCTTCGACCTTGTTGAGGCGCATCCCCACCAGCTCGTTGTTCGGCTTGAAGAAGCCCAAACCGTCGCCGTTGTTGAGGGTGACCTGTTTGCCATCAATCTCGATACCGTCACGGGTCACCTTGGTGACACGTCCCAGCGGTTCACCCACATATTTCGGGCTTTTGGTGGAGTCGATACCCTGATGACGGCCATGGAGGAAGTAGTCTGTGCTGCCGCGGTTGAAACTCTTCTTGGGGTCAGGCGTGAAGCTGTAGCGGCAACGACCCGCCGAGGCAGCGACCAGATCGGAGCGGCTATCCAGAATGGCGTCCAGCTTCTGGCGATACCAGGCGGTAACGTTTTTAACGTAGTCGAGCCCCTTGAGTCGCCCCTCGATCTTGAAGGAGCGGATCCCCGCCTCGATCAAGGCCTCCAGGTTGTCTGTCTGATCCATATCCTTAAGTGACAGCAGGTGGCTGTCGGCCACCAGTACTTCGCCATCCGGCTTTTGCAGCGAGCAGGGCAGACGGCAGAGCTGGGCACACTCACCACGGTTGGCACTGCGGCCGGTACGGGCATGGCTGATGTTGCACTGGCCGCTGTAGGAAACGCAGAGCGCGCCGTGGATAAAAAACTCCAGCTGCACATTGGTCGCCGCACTGATCTCGCGGATCTGCGCCAGCGACAGTTCGCGCGCCAGCACCACCTGAGAGAAGCCCACATCCTGCAGAAATTTCACCTTCTCCGGCGTACGGTTGTCGGTTTGGGTACTGGCATGAAGCGCGATGGGTGGCAGATCCAGCGCCAGCAGCCCCATATCCTGGACGATGAGCGCATCGGCACCGGCTTCATAAATTTGGTGGGTCAGGCGCCGGGCCTGCTCCAGCTCATGATCGTGCAGCAGGGTGTTGAAGGCGACAAAAACCTGGGCGCCGAAACGGTGGGCGTGACGTGCCAGCGCTTCGATATCCTCAATGGTGTTGCCTGCCGCACTGCGGGCGCCAAAGGCTGGGCCCCCCATGTAGACGGCATCGGCCCCATGGTTGATGGCTTCGATGCCGTAGGCGAGGTTCTTGGCCGGAGCCAGCAGCTCCAACCGGTTGTTGTGGCTTAACGGGTGCTTGTTCTGGTGCATGGTCTCGGGATCAGGGCGGACAGCAAATGGGCGCTACTCTAGCCCATTCACCACCCGCGTGCCTTGATCCCGCTTAAGGTATCTGCGAAATACAGGATTACATGACCACCTTGAGTGCCAGCCCGAGCAGCACCAGCCCGCTCACCTTGTCGATGACAAAGGATTTGGCTTTAAGCCACGCCAGCACCGGCCCGCGGGAGAGCACCAGCGCCACCAGCACGTACCAGACTGCATCGATCCCGCCAGCGGTAAGCATCATGATGCCCCCTTCGCTCCAACCGGTATCGGCCCGCACAAACTGGCTGAACAGGGCGATGAAGAAGACCGCCAGCTGGGGGTTGAGGAAGGCCACCATAAAACCTTCAAAGGCCCCTTGCCGACCACGCAGCTGGTGCACCTCTTCACTCGCTTCACCACTGGCTGGTTTTGCCAGCAGGGCTTTCACCCCAAGCCAGGCAAGAAACGCTGCACCGCCGTAGCGGATAAGATCAAACAAGATCGGGGTCTGGGTGATCAAAATGGAGAGGCCCAGTGCGGTAACCAGCGCATAGATACCAACCCCGAAGCCGTGGCCGAGCGCGGTGGCGACGCCATGCCCCTGCCCACCCTGCACAGTGTTGCGGATGATCAGCGCCAGACTCGGCCCCGGGCTGATGGCGCCCATCACGCAGATTGCGGCCAGTGCCAGCCAACTCGTCAGTTCCATGCTTTTCCTCTTTATATGCTCGATAGGATGCCTGCATTCAGGGTACGGGCTGAGCCGTTATGCCAGTAGTGAAAGTTATGAATAGAACCCATAACCCATGGCTATAACGCAACACAACTGACCGAGGCTAACCGCCGAGATCAAGCAGCTTGCGACTCTCGCCGACGGTGCGTTGCAGGTGATCCCGCAGGAAGGGGTAAGCCAGCTCGCGAAACCAGCGGTGGGCCGGATCCTGATGGTGGCGCTGATGCCACAGCAGATGATACTGCTGATCGCGGGTCGCAAAGGGCAAGTCGACAAAGGTGAGCTCATGACCGCAGGAGAGCTGCCAGGCGATATGGGCCGGGGTGGTCATCAGGCAATCGGTGCGCAGCAACACCTCCACTGCCGCCTGAAAGAAGGGGACTCGGGCAAACCAGCGCCGACTCAGTCCCTGCGGCGCCAATACCTGCTCCACCGGACTGTCCTTGTCCCCTCCCCCGCTCACCTGCAGGTGAGGCCAGGCGAGATAGTCATCGAGACTCAGCGCCTTGCCCGCCAGCGGGTGATGACGTCCCATCAACACCGCCAGTCGATCTTCCCCCTGATGCAGACCGCGTATCTGCTCCGGTACCTGCTCGGTGATGGTAGAGACCAGATCGAGCTCGGACTGCCACAGCTGCGGCAGCTGACGTTTGTCCCACAGGCTGTACTCCAGCGCCGCCAACGGCGCCTCTTTGGCGAGCGCGGCGCAGATATCAGGCAGGATATGCTGAGCCACATAATCAGAAGAGGCGAGCCGAAATACCCGCTCGCAGCGGCTCGGGTCAAACCCGGGCGCCTCGTAGAGCCGCTCCAGCGCACCGAGAGAATCCGCCAGCTGGGCAGCCAACTGTTCGGCCCGTGGCGTCAGCAGCCAGCGTTGCCCCTCTCGCACCAGCAACTCGTCATCAAACTCGCTGCGCAACTGGGCAAGCTGCTTGCTGATGGAGGGCTGACTCAGGTGCAGACGCTCGGCGGCGCGGCTGATATTGCGGGTCTCCAGCAGCACCTTGAGGGTCGGCAACAAGTTGAGATTGGCTCTGAGCAAGGAGATACCCTCATCGGTGGCGAAATGCCTATCTTAGGGCAGAGGAGTCCCGCGCTTTAAGCGAAATTTCCTGCCATGTTCAGCGCGTTGCAGCCCTTTGCGACTAGATGGCACAGCTGAGCACCCCGCACATAACCATGACCACAAGATGACAGTGGTTGTCTCGTACGGCATAATTGCACGATTTTCCGCCCGCGGGCGATCCACTTTGAGAAGCGGTAACAAGATGAAATACGCCAATATCACCGGCTGGGGCAAATGCCTGCCTCCCTCCGTGCTGACCAACGATGACCTCAGCACCATCATGGATACGTCAGATGAGTGGATCTATCCGCGCACCGGCATCAAGGCCCGCCGAATCTCCCATGTCAGCACCTCGGATCTCGCCACCCTGGCCGGTCGCCGCGCGCTGGCCTGCGCCGGTCTGGAAGCGAGCGATCTCGATGGCATCATCCTGGCCACCGCCACCCCGGACAACCTGCTGCCAAGTGCCGCCTCTGCCGTGCAGAAGAAACTGGGCGCCGTCAATGCAGCCGTGTTTGATCTCAACGCTGCTTGTACCGGTTTTGTCTACTCCCTCTCGGTCGCCACCTCGCTGGTGCAGACCGGCATGATGAAGAAGGTGCTGGTGATCGGTGCCGAGCGCCTCACCTACCTGCTGGACTGGGCGCGCCGCGATACCGCCGTGCTGTTTGGCGACGGTGCCGGTGCCGTGGTGATCGAGGCGAGCGAGCAGGAGTGTGGCCTGATCGCCAACAAGCTGGGCTGCGACAGCGAAGCGCGAGAGATCCTGCATGTACCGAACTTCGGTACCGATCGGGTGCGTTTTGCCGATATCGATGGGCTGTTCACCTTCAACTTCGAAGGGCCGGAGATCTTCAAACGCGCCGTGCGCGGCATGGGTGAAGCCACCAGCACTGTGCTGGCGCAAGCCGGTATTGCGCCGGAGCAGGTCGACCTGATCGTGCCGCACCAGGCCAATATCCGCATCATCGAGACCCTCGCCAAGCGGATGAATGCGCCGATGGAGAAGGTGATGGTCAACATCGAAAACTACGGCAACACCTCCGCCGCTACCGTGCCCATCGCCCTGTGCGAAGCGCTGGAGCAGGGCCGCGTAAAGCCGAACTCCTATCTGCTGACCGCCGCTTTCGGTGCCGGCCTGACCTGGGGGGCCGCCATCATCAAGTGGGGCGATCGTGTTACCCCTATCAACAAGTGCGAGGCCGAGTTGCCACCCTGCGACCAGAGCGCACTGGAACTGATTGCTCACGCCGTCGAAGGGTGCCAGAAGGCCCACGCCAACGAGGCTTGATCCTCATCAGGAGCCTGAATCCTCAGGCTCCTTTCTCCCACCCCCTTCGCGATACTTTTCTAACCTGATCTCTTGAGGCTCCGGCAATGCCCACCACATCCTGAGCAGAGAGCCAACTTCGGCGTGATGAGCCTGAGCGCATAAACGTGATGAGCCTGAGCGCATAAAAAAGTCCGGCGCCCCAAAGGGCGCCGGACTTTTTACTGCAACCGGAGAATCCGGTTCAGGAGGACAGATTACTCTGCGGCAGGCGCTTCGGCAGCAACCGGAGCATCAGCAGCCGGGGCTGCATCAGTCGGAGCGTTCGCTTCCTTGATGGAGAGACGTACGCGGCCCTGACGGTCCACTTCCAGTACCTTCACCTTGACCACGTCACCGATAGTCAGGTGGTCAGCCACGTTCTGAACGCGAGCATCGGTGATCTGGGAGATGTGTACCAGACCATCTTTGCCCGGCAGGATGTTGACGAATGCACCGAAATCGGCCAGACGGACAACTTTACCTTCATAGATGCGGTTCACTTCGATCTCGGCGGTGATGGCCTCAATGCGACGGATCGCTTCCATGGCAGCTTCGTTGGCCACAGCGGAGATACGTACAGTACCGTCATCATCCAGCTCGATGTTGGTGCCGGTCTCTTCGGTCAGCGCACGGATCACGGAACCACCCTTACCGATCACGTCCTTGATCTTCTCAGGATTGATCTTGATGGTGTGGATACGCGGTGCGAAATCGGAGATCTGGGCACGGGGAGCCTGGATTGCTTCATCCATCACTTTCAGGATGTGCAGACGAGCACCACGAGCTTGCTTCAGCGCAATCTCCATGATCTCTTTGGTGATGCCTTCGATCTTGATGTCCATCTGCAGCGCGGTCACACCTTCGGTGGTACCGGCTACCTTGAAGTCCATGTCGCCCAGGTGATCTTCGTCACCCAGAATGTCGGACAGCACGACGAAACCTTCTTCTTCCTTCACCAGACCCATGGCGATACCGGCGACGGAAGCCTTGATCGGCACACCGGCATCCATCAGCGCCAGAGAGGAACCACAGACAGACGCCATGGAGGAGGAGCCGTTGGATTCGGTGATTTCAGACACCACGCGCACCACGTACGGGAACTCAGCAGCACTCGGCATCACGGCAGCAACGCCGCGCTTGGCCAGACGGCCGTGACCGATTTCACGACGCTTCGGGCTACCCATCATGCCGGTCTCACCGACGCAGTATGGCGGGAAGTTGTAGTGCAGCATGAAGCGATCGGCACGGTTGCCGGTCAGCTCGTCGATGTTCTGGGCGTCACGCTCGGTACCCAGGGTCGCAACGACCATAGCCTGGGTTTCACCACGAGTGAACAGGGCAGAACCGTGAGCACGGGGCAATACGCCGGTAGCGACAGACAGGGCACGGATCATTTCCGGATCGCGACCATCGATACGCGGCTCACCACGCACTACGCGGCCACGAACGATGCGGCTTTCCAGGCTGTGGAACTCTTCGCCGATCTTCTTGGCATCTTCTTCCACACCGGAAGCGATAACTTGCTCAACCACACGACCCTTGATGGCTGCGATGGTTTCGTAACGGACAGCCTTCTCGGTGATGCGGTAGGCTTCACCCAGTTCGGCGCTCGCCAGCTCGGCAACCTTGGCTTTCAGCGCTTCGTTGACGGCAGGCGGAGTCCAGTCCCACGGCTTGGTGCCGACGGCAGCGGCAAACTCGTTGATCGCATTGATCACGGTCTGCATCTGCTCGTGACCGTATACCACGGCGCCCAGCATGACCTCTTCGGAAAGGATGGCAGCTTCGGACTCAACCATCAGCACGGCGTTGGCAGTACCGGCAACAACCAGATCCAGATCGCTCTGTGGCAGTTCGGTGGTGGTCGGGTTCAGCACATACTGACCGTTCATGTAACCCACGCGAGCAGCACCGATCGGGCCGCCAAACGGAATGCCGGAGATGGCCAGCGCAGCAGAGGCGCCGATCATGGCAACGATATCGGGGGAGACTGCCGGATTCACGGACATGACGGTGGCAACCACCTGAACCTCATTGAAGAAGCCTTCCGGGAACAGCGGACGAATTGGACGGTCGATCAGACGGGAGATGAGGGTCTCGCCTTCGCTCGGACGGCCTTCACGACGGAAGAACCCCCCCGGGATACGACCAGCAGCATAGGTACGCTCCTGGTAGTTGACGGTCAGCGGGAAGAAATCACGGCCGTGATCGGCCTCTTTCTTGCCTACGACGGTCACAAATACACAGGTATCGTCCATGCTGACCATAACGGCCGCAGTGGCTTGACGGGCCATCACACCGGTTTCCAGTGTGACGGTGTGTTGACCGTACTGGAATGACTTAACAATAGGATTCACGTGAATTTCCTTTTTACAATTTGGCTCTTTAAATTCGCGCACAAGTATACTTGATTCGATGCAAAAGGTAAGCGTCGACACAAATTCTGTGAGGATGGCAACAAGCCGCTAAAGAGCAATAAAAAAGGGGAACCCGGAGGTTCCCCTTTTCGCGAAATCTGATGGTCGATTAACGACGCAGACCCAGCTTGGCGATCAGAGCAGCATAACGCTCGGAATCTTTACGCTTCAGGTAGTCCAGCAGCTTACGACGCTGGGAAACCATGCGCAGCAGACCGCGACGACCGTGGTGGTCCTTGGAGTGCTCTTTGAAGTGACCTTGCAGATGGTTGATCTGGGCAGTCAGCAGGGCAACTTGCACTTCGGGGGAACCGGTGTCGTTGGCGCCACGAGCGTGCTCGGCAACGATTTGAGCTTTGATCTCAGCATTTAGAGACATGGTATTACTCCAGTAGAGTGTTTAAAGGTCCACAGCCAATCTCTAATTCAGCCGTGAAATGAGGGCGGTATGATAATCGTCCCTGCCCATTTTCGCAACGAGAAAGAAGCAAGAGAGGGAAAGAGCACGCCGATACCGCCTGAGGATCACTCCTCGTCGTGATAACGTACCAGTCGCTTGGGGGCGACGCGGCCATCATCATCAATCTCGCCAACCCCGATGAACTCGCGCTCCGGGCCGACCGTCATACGAACCTGACCGCTGTGCGGCGCACCCGCCACCTGCACGGCCTGGCCCTGATTCACATAGGCAGCCACAACAGCCAGCATGTTCACCTCGGGCAAGCTTGCCACGGCAGTATCCATCGGCAGCAACAGGGGATCCAGCTGCTCGCGCGGCGGGATGCTCTCGGCCTTGGCCTGCTCGAAAATACACTCGAGCTGCTCCAGAGTCAGCATCCGCTCGTACGGATAGCTGGCCACCTGGGTACGGCGCAACTGGGTCACGTGGGCGCCACAACCCAGCACTTCACCCAGATCATCCACCAGAGAGCGGATATAGGTGCCCTTGCTGCAGTGCACTTCAAGGCGCACTTCATCACCTTCGAAACTCAGCAGTTTGAGCTCGAATACGGTGATGGGACGGGCTTCACGCTCAATCTCGATACCTTCGCGGGCATATTCGTAGAGCGGACGGCCGTTGTGCTTGAGCGCAGAGTACATGGACGGCACCTGCATGATGGGGCCGCGGAACTGGTCCAGCGCCTCAATCAGGGTACCGACAGCCACGTTCACCGGACGGGTGGAGACCACCTCACCATCGGAGTCGCTGGTGTTGGTGCGCTCGCCCAGTTTGGCGGTCACCTCATAGCGCTTGTCCGCTTCCAGCAGATACTGGGAGAACTTGGTGGCCTCACCGAGGCAAATCGGCAGCATGCCGGTCGCCAGCGGATCCAGCGCCCCGGTATGACCAGCCTTGGCAGCGTTGTAAATCCGCTTGACCTTCTGCAACACATCGTTGGAGGTCAGGCCGGTCGGCTTGTCCAGCAGCAGAATGCCGTGCACATCACGGCCCTTGAAACGACGTCTTCGGGTCATCTCAGGCTTTATCCTCAGTCGTGTCATCCGGTGCGGATTCAGCTTCTTCGTCACGGCCGGATTCGGCCATGCGGCGCTTGTCTTCACGCACAGTGTTGGTCACCAGGTTGGAGAGACGCATCCCCTCGACCAGGGTCTGGTCGTAGTAGAAACGCAGCTCGGGCACCACGCGCAGACGCATGGCACTGCCCAGCAGACTACGGATATATCCGGCTGCTTCGGTCAGACCCTGCAAGCCTTCCTTGATGCGCTCGGCATCATTTTCCAGCTGCAAGAAGGTGACGTAAATTTTGGCATAGTTGAGGTCACGGGACACTTCCACATCGGAAACGGTCACCATGCCGATACGCGGGTCTTTCACCTCGCGCTGCAGGATCAGCGCGATTTCACGCTGGATCTGCTGTCCGACCCGACGGGTCCGGCTGAATTCTCTGGCCATATTCTATCCTGCGATAAAAGGGGGCCGCGGCCCCCTATTTTGTCTAACGCTCGGCTTACAGAGTCCGTTGGATTTCAACAGTCTCGTAAACTTCGATCTGGTCGCCTTCGCGCACGTCGTTGTAGTTCTTGACCGCGATACCACACTCGTAACCGTTGCGAACTTCGTTGACGTCATCCTTGAAGCGGCGCAGGGATTCCAGCTCGCCTTCATAGATAACCACGTTGTCACGCAGAACGCGGATACGGTTGGAACGCTTGACCACACCCTCGGTAACCATACAGCCAGCAACGGCGCCGAACTTCGGCGACTTGAAGACGCTACGCACTTCAGCAAGCCCGATGATCTCCTGACGATACTCTGGGGCCAGCTTGCCGCTCATGGCCTGCTTCACTTCGTCGATCAGGTCATAGATGACGGAGTAGTAACGCAGATCCAGGCTCTCGGATTCGATAACCTTGCGCGCAGACGCGTCGGCACGGACGTTGAAACCAACCAGGATGGCGCTGGAAGCGGCAGCCAGGGTCGCGTCGGTTTCGGTGATACCACCTACGCCGGAACCCACGATCTTCACCTTCACTTCGTCGGTGGAGAGTTTGACCAGCGCATCGCAGATCGCTTCCACAGAACCTTGTACGTCGGCCTTGATCACCACGTTCACTTCGGACACTTCGCCCTCGGTCATGTTAGCGAACATGTTTTCCAGCTTGGCCTTCTGCTGGCGAGCCAGCTTGACTTCGCGGAACTTGCCTTGACGGTAGAGCGCCACTTCACGGGCTTTCTTCTCGTCACGGACAACGGTGGCTTCGTCACCGGCAGAGGGAACGCCGGAGAGACCCAGGATTTCCACCGGCAGGGACGGACCCGCTTCCTTGATCTCGCGACCCAGTTCGTCACGCATGGCGCGAACACGGCCGTACTCGAGACCACACAGAACGATGTCGCCCTGACGCAGAGTACCTTCTTGTACCAGTACGGTAGCAACCGGACCACGACCTTTATCCAGGAAGGATTCGATCACGACGCCGTTGGCCATACCGTCAACCACCGCTTTCAGCTCCAGTACTTCAGCCTGGATCAGGATGGCTTCCAGCAGATCGTCGATACCCTGACCGGACTTGGCAGATACGTGCACGAACTGGCAGTCTCCACCCCAATCCTCGGACATGACGTTGTAACGAGCCAACTCGGTCTTGACGCGATCCGGATCCGCTTCCGGCTTGTCGATCTTGTTGACTGCCACAACCAGCGGCACACCGGCAGCCTTGGCGTGCTGGATAGCTTCGATGGTTTGCGGCATCACGCCGTCGTCAGCAGCAACGACCAGAACAACGATGTCGGTCGCCTTGGCACCGCGAGCACGCATGGAGGTAAACGCCGCGTGACCCGGAGTATCCAGGAAGGTGATCATGCCGCTATCGGTCTGAACGTGGTAAGCACCGATATGCTGGGTAATACCACCGGCCTCGCCAGCAGCAACCTTGGCTTTACGAATGTAGTCCAGCAGCGAGGTCTTGCCGTGGTCAACGTGACCCATGATGGTCACGACCGGTGCACGGGGCTTGGCTTCGGAGGTCTCGTCACGATCGGACAGTACCGCCTCTTCCAGCTCGTTCTCGCGACGCAGCACAACCTTGTGACCCATCTCCTCAGCGACCAGCTGAGCGGTCTCCTGGTCAATCACCTGGTTGATGGTGGCCATGGCACCCATCTTCATCATCGCCTTGATGACTTCAACGCCCTTGACGGCCATCTTGTTGGCCAGCTCGGCCACGGTGATGGTCTCGCCGATGACAACGTCGCGGTTCACCACGGCAGCCGGCTTGTTGAAGCCATGCTTCATGGCGTTCGGGGTAGCGACCTTGCCACGTTTGCCTTTACGGGCACGCGGATCACGGGAGTTGCGATCATTGCGATCATCATCGCGACGACCCGCCTTTTTCGGGGCCTTGACAGCGGCGGCGGCAGTACGGCGGCTGGTCTCTTCTTTGCGATCCAGCTCGTCTTCTGCAGCTTGCGCATGCTTGTTGGTAGTCAGGTGATAATCGCTGCTCTCTTTTGCACGAGCGGCTTCTTCTTCAGCCCAGCGGGCTGCGTTCTGTTCCGCCATGATGCGAGCCTCTTCGGCTTTCTTCGCGGCGAGTTCTTCAGCTTTTTTCAAAGCTGTCTGTTCCTGTTGGCGCTTCAGTTCTTCTGCTTCGCGCTTGGCCATCTTTTCTGCCTCTTGCTGAGCTGTGCTACTGGCTGCTTTGGCGGGCTGTTGAGCCTGTCGAGCCTTTTGTTGTGCCTCGATCCGCGCCTTTTCCTCAGCTTCACGACGAGCCTGCTCAGCCTCACGGCGAGCCTTCTCTTCAGCGTCGAGGCGAGCCTTCTCTTCGGCTTCACGACGAGCTTTTTCTTCTGCTTCCAAACGCGCTTTTTCCTCGGCTTCCGCCTGACGCTGTTCTTCTTCCAGCGCCGAGCGTCTTACATAGGTGCGAGATTTGCGAACTTCCACCTGCACTTCTTTGTTCTTGCCGCCGGTTCCCTGAACACTGATGGTGCTCTTGGTCTTGCGCTGCAAAGTCATGCGGGCAGGAGCGGCGACCTCGTCACCTCCATGCTGTTTCTTCAGGTGTGCCAGCAGAGTCTGCTTTTCAGACTCGCTGACCATGTCGTCGGCCTTGCTCTTGCTGATACCGGCATCGACAAACTGCTGGAGAAGACGATCAACCGGTGTGTCGATGTCAGTGGCAAGTTGTTTGACTGATACTTCTGCCATTCATTTTCCTCCGTTTGATCTTACTTAAGACTGCTCTTCTCCGAACCAACAGATATTGCGAGCAGCCATAATGAGCTCACCCGCCTTCTCGGCAGTCAGCCCTTCAATACCAGCAAGGTCATCAATACCTTGCTCAGCCAAATCTTCCAGGGTGCCCACGCCGCGGCCCGCCAGAGCGTATGCCAGTTCACGACTCAGACCGTTCAGATTGAGCAGCTCTTCGGACGGCTCGACGCCATCAAAGGACTCCTCTTTGGCCAGCGCCTGGGTAGTCAGGGCATCTTTGGCACGCTTGCGCAGCTCTTCGACCATGTCTTCATCCAGACCGTCAATAGCCAGCAACTCGTTGACCGGTACGAAGGCGATCTCTTCTAGGGTCGAGAAGCCCTCTTCCATCAGCAGCCCGGCGAAATCGTCGTCGATATCCAGGGTGCTGGTGAACAGGTTCATGATGCGGTCGTTTTCGGCCTGGTGCTTGGCACGCATGTCCTCAACGGTCATCACATTCAGCTCCCAACCGGTCAGCTGGGAGGCCAGACGCACGTTCTGACCATTGCGACCGATGGCCTGAGCCAGGTTGGCAGCTTCCACGGCGATATCCATGGTGTGGTTGTCTTCATCAACGATGATGGAGGCCACATCGGCAGGCGCCATGGCATTGATCACGTACTGGGCCGGGTTGTCATCGTACAGCACGATGTCGGCGCGCTCACCGCTCAGCTCTGCGGAGACAGCTTGCACACGGGCACCACGCATACCGATACAGGCACCGATCGGGTCGATACGACGATCGTTGGTCTTCACCGCGATCTTGGCGCGGGAACCTGGATCACGGGCAGCGCCCATGATTTCGATCATCTCTTCACCGATCTCCGGTACTTCGATACGGAACAGCTCTTTCAGGAAGTCCGGGCTGGAACGGCTGACAAACAGTTGGGAACCGCGGGCTTCCGGACGCACTGCATAGAGCAGGCCACGGACACGGTCGCCCGGGCGGAAGGTTTCACGCGGCAGCATGTCATCACGGAAGATCACGGCTTCAGCATTGCTGCCCAGATCCAGGATGATGTTGTCGCGGTTGCTCTTCTTGACCACACCACTGATGATGGTGCCTTCTTTATCTTTAAACTGATCAACTACTTGTGAACGCTCGGCTTCGCGCACTTTCTGCACGATAACCTGCTTGGCGGTCTGGGTAGTGATACGGTCGAAGGTCACAGAGTCGATCTGGTCTTCAACATACTCACCGATCTGGATTTCCGGCTGATCAATTTGTGCCGCTTCCAGGGTGATTTCAGCATAGGGGTTCTCCATCGCGGCTTGATCCGCAATGACTACCCAGCGGCGATAAGTGTCGTAGTCACCGGTCTTGCGATCGATTTCGACCCGAACTTCAATCTCGCCTTCATATTTCTTCTTGGTCGCAGTCGCCAGCGCGGTTTCCAGAGCCTGGAAGATCTTCTCGCGGGGTACCGCTTTCTCGTTGGATACTGCGTCAACGACCAGCAAAATCTCTTTATTCATATCCGATAGCCTCGTTAACCAAAGTTCGGCACTATGTTCGCTTTTTGGATATTGGTGAAAGCCAACACGTCGTCCTTACCATCTACTGTCAGGGTGATCATGTCGCCTTGCACAGCTTTGATTACGCCTTTGAACTTGCGGCGGTTGTTTGTTGCCATCCGAAGCGTTACCGCCGCCTCTTGGCCAACGTATTTTTCGAAATGGGCAACCTTGAACAGGGGACGATCCAGGCCTGGGGAGGATACCTCGAGGTAGTACTCCTCGGTGATGGGATCTTCGACGTCCATGATGGCGCCAACCTGATGGCTGACCTCAGCACAGTTCTCGACAGTCACACCCTGCTCGCCGTCGATATAGACACGCAAGGTGGAGTGTTTACCCGCGCGGATAAACTCAATACCCCAAAGTTCAAAACCCAAGGCAACGACCGGAGCCTCGAGCAGATCGGTCAAACGTTGTTCCAACGTAGCCAAAGTCACCCTCCGAAAAACAAAAAAAGGGCATAAAGCCCAGATAGATATCGATTCAGAGTAAATTGCACATAACAAAAAGCCCCGATGTCAAATCGGGGCTTGGCGCTTTACCCTGATTGTCGCCTCGCAGCGACCGCCTTCCTGAGCGTAGGAAATGCGTGAAATTTGGTTGCGGGGGCCGGATTTGAACCGACGACCTTCGGGTTATGAGCCCGACGAGCTACCATGCTGCTCCACCCCGCGTCCGAAATCGTGCGAGATTATAGCCACTTCACTCTCTCGATACAAGACTGACTGGCTATAATAAACTCGGTTTCCCGAGCTCACTGCTTAATTGGTGCCGTGGGCGGGACTCGAACCCGCACACCCTAGAGCACTACCCCCTCAAGATAGCGTGTCTACCAATTCCACCACCACGGCAAAACTCTTACTCGGGAACGTCAGTATCTTTCTTCACTGGCGCTTTGGTCTGCTCAACCTGTTGGGTTTGTTGCAGATTCTCCCACTCACTACCCTGCTTGACCTTGTTGCTGGACATAGATCCGAGCACCAGGCTGATAACGAAAAACAGAGTAGCCAAGATTGCTGTTGTTCGGGTCAGGAAACTGCCTGAACCACCGGAGCCGAATACTGTGTTCGATGCCCCTGCGCCGAAGGAGGCGCCCATATCAGCCCCTTTACCTTGCTGAATCATCACCAGACCAATCAGAGCCAGTGAAACCAGCAGATAAACGACTAAAAGAATCTCGTACATTTAACTTGCACCCTTTGCCGCTTCAACAATTCCTAAAAACGCATCGCTATCGAGGCTTGCTCCGCCAATCAGTCCGCCATCAATGTCGGGCTGTGCAAACAAATCTCTCGCGTTGCTCGGCGTTACGCTCCCACCATAGATGATTCTAACTTTCTCACCTATTACCGGAGTATCCTCCGCCAAGCGACCACGTATAAAGGAATGAACCTCTTGTGCCTGCTCGGGTGTGGCGCATTTACCTGTACCTACAGCCCAAATCGGCTCGTAGGCGATGATAGCATTATCGAAAGCCATCGCGCCATTTTTCTCTATGACGATATCCAGCTCTTCAGCGATCACCTCGAAGGCTCTTCTCGCCTGCCTAGCCGCACCTGATTCACCTAAACAGAGGATGGGAATCAAGCCTGCCGCTCTGGCTGCCGCAAATTTCTCTGCGACGATAAAACTGGTCTCACCAAAGAGACGCCTGCGCTCGGAGTGCCCTACCAATACGTAACGACACCCTGCCTCAACCAGCATCTGACACGAGATTTCTCCAGTGTAAGCGCCAGTAGCGTGCTGACTCACATTCTGAGCCCCCAGCTTTATTACTTTCTGCTCGTTGAGCAGTGAAGCGCTAAAGTCGAGATGCACATGGGAAGGACAGAGAACCACATCTACTTTTCCGTCAACGCCGTTTAGGCATTGACTCGTAAACTGCTCTAACTGCGACCTACTACCGTGCAACTTCCAGTTGGCTGCTACAAACGGCTTGCGATGTCCCATCGGCAACTCCCTTGCGAAAGCGGGGCTGATAATATCCAGAGGATGCTCAGCTGACAAGTGCTATTTTTAAATTTTTGAATCGTTTGAACAAGATACAACCAGGGCGGCTAAAAAGCCGCCCTGGTTGTTCATTAAAACGCCGATTCAACCTGCTTGGCGATGCGCTGAGCCATGTCACGCACCTGCTGTTCATGCTCCCCTTCGACCATGACCCGGATCAGCGGTTCGGTACCTGATTTACGCAATAGTACGCGACCACGACCAGCCAGCTCCTGTTCCACCTTGGCAACCTCAGCCATGACAGCATCAGCGGCCAGCGGATCCTTGCCTTCGGCAAAACGAACATTCACCAGTACCTGCGGGAACTTGTTCATGCCGGAGCGCAGCTTGGCAAGCGGCATCTCGGCACTGCGCATGGCAGTGAGCACCTGCAAAGCGGCTACGATGCCATCACCCGTAGTGGTTTGATCAAGACAGATAATGTGGCCGGAGTTCTCGCCACCGATGCGCCAGCCCTTCTCTTCCATCATCTCCAGCACATAGCGGTCACCCACCTTGGCACGGGCAAACGGAATGCCCAGGGTTTGCAGCGCCAGCTCCAGACCCATGTTGGCCATCAGAGTGCCGACGACACCGCCTTTGAGGCGACCATTGCGCAGAGCATCGCGCGCGATGATATAGAGCACTTCATCACCGTCGATGAGATAGCCGGTATGGTCGACCATGATCAGACGGTCACCATCGCCATCAAAGGCAACCCCCAGATCGGCCTTGCACTCCAGCACCTTGGCAACCAGTGCGTCAGGCGCAGTCGAGCCGACACCATCGTTGATGTTGAGACCATCCGGGGCACAGCCCATTGTGATCACTTCAGCACCCAGCTCGCGGAAAACCGACGGCGCAATGTGGTAAGTAGCGCCGTGGCCACAGTCGACCACCATTTTCACCCCATCCAGATTCATGTGGGAGGGGAAGGTGCTCTTGCAAAATTCGATATAGCGACCGGCAGCATCATCAATGCGCACCGCTTTGCCAAGTTCGGCAGACTCGACACACTTGAGCTCGTGATCCAGCTCGGCTTCGATAGCCAGCTCGACATCATCGGGCAGCTTGGTGCCATCGGCGGAGAAGAACTTGATGCCGTTGTCGTAGAAGGGGTTGTGGGAAGCGCTGATGACGATGCCGGCCTCGGCACGGAAAGTGCGAGTCAGGTAGGCAACCGCCGGCGTGGGCATGGGCCCCATCAGAATGGCTTTAAGGCCTGCCGCGGAGAGCCCCGCTTCCAGCGCGGATTCCAGCATGTAACCGGAGATGCGGGTATCTTTGCCAATCAGCACCTTTTTGGTGCCCTTCTTGGAGAGCACTTTGCCGGCAGCCCAACCCAATTTCATTACAAAATCAGGGGTGATCGGGTATTCGCCAACCTTGCCGCGCACACCATCGGTACCGAAATACTTTCTTGCCATTGTCTGTTCTCTTTATTATTTGGAAATAAAATCTTGTCCCGTCATTGCCAGCCAACCGACGCGCAATGCGTCCATGGTCTCCCGTACATCGTGTACCCTGATGATGCGGGCCCCATGCTGCATGCCGATAAGGGCGCATGCCAGACTGCCCGCCAGACGCTCATCCACCGGACGGCCCAGCAGGTTGCCTATCATAGACTTTCGCGACATCCCCACCAATAGCGGCAAGCCATAATCAAGCAGTTCCTTTTGAGCCGCCAACAGCTGATAGTTGTGTGCAAGGGTCTTGCCAAAGCCATATCCAGGATCCAGCAACAGCTCTTCACGACGGATCCCGACCGCCAGACAAGCCGCAATACGCTCATCAAAGAAGGCGCGAACCTCCCCGATCAGGTCCTCATAGTGCGGCTCGACCTGCATGGTTCTCGGCTGCCCCTGCATATGCATCAGACAGACCGGAACCCGAGCTTCGGCCGCGGCTTGCAGTGCTCCAGGTTCTTGCAGTGCCCGCACATCGTTGATCAGATGGGCACCCACCTTGCAACCCTCCCGCATCACAGCCGCTTTGGAGGTATCGAGGGAGATCATCACATCCAGCTCACGGGCCATCTGCTCCACGACAGGAATGACCCTGTCCAGCTCCTCCTGCTCGCTCACATCGGGCGCACCAGGGCGGGTTGACTCGCCACCGATGTCGATGAGGGTCGCACCGTCAGAGACCATCTGGCGCGCATGGGCCATTGCCCGTTCAAACTGGTTGAAATTACCGCCATCGGAGAAGGAGTCGGGCGTCACATTGAGGATCCCCATCACATGGGGACGATCGAGGGAGAGGCTGAGCCCCTTGCTGGTTAACTGCATTTTCATGTCCATCTGATAAAGAAAAACCCCGGGCAAGCCCGGGGTTTGGAGAGTCACGATTATTTGGCCGGCGCGTCGTTGGCTTTGTCGATAGTGACATCCGCCACCGGTGCAGCCTCATCGGCCGGCTTGGCCTCGGCAGCCACGGTGGAACCGCCTTGCGGGGTATCACCGTGCTCGTCATGCCAGTTGCTCGGAGCACGAACCTCGCGACGCGCCATCAGATCATCGATCTGTTTGGCGTCGATGGTTTCATACTTCATCAACGCATCTTTCATGCTGTGCAGTACATCCATGTTATCCAGCAGGATCTGCTTGGCGCGGTCGTAGTTGCGATCAATGACCTGCTTCACCTCGGCATCGATGATGCGCGCAGTGTCGTCGGACATGTGCTTGGCCTTGGCCATGCTGCGGCCGAGGAACACTTCACCATCTTCTTCCGCATAAAGCATCGGGCCGAGACGCTCGGACATACCCCACTGGGTCACCATCTTGCGTGCGATATCGGTAGCTCGCTCGATGTCGTTGGACGCGCCGGTCGAGACCTTCTCGGCACCGTAGATCAACTCTTCCGCCAGACGACCGCCATACAGGCTGGAGATCATCGACTCCAGATGCTGCTTGGAGTGGCTCCAGCGATCCTGCTCAGGCAGGTACATGGTCACACCCAGCGCACGGCCACGCGGAATAATGGAGACCTTGTAAACGGGATCATGATCCGGAACCACGCGACCAATAATGGCGTGACCGGCTTCATGATACGCAGTCATCTCTTTTTCAGACTCTTTCATCACCATGGAGCGACGTTCCGCCCCCATCATGATCTTGTCCTTGGCCTTTTCGAACTCAGCCATGGAGACCACTCGGCGGCTTTCGCGAGCAGAGAAGAGGGCAGCTTCGTTGACCAGGTTGGCCAAATCCGCACCGGAGAAACCGGGTGTACCACGGGCAATCAGCGCCGGATTGACGTCATCCGCCAACGGAACTTTGCGCATGTGCACTTTCAGGATCTGCTCGCGACCACGGACATCCGGCAGACCGACCACAACCTGACGGTCGAAACGGCCCGGACGCAGTAGTGCCGGATCCAGTACATCAGGACGGTTGGTGGCAGCGATGACGATGATCCCTTCATTGCCTTCAAAGCCATCCATCTCGACCAGCATCTGGTTAAGGGTCTGCTCACGCTCATCGTGACCACCGCCCAGACCGGCGCCACGCTGGCGACCGACCGCATCAATTTCATCGATGAAGATGATGCAGGGGGAGGATTTCTTGGCCTGCTCGAACATGTCACGTACCCGGGAGGCACCGACACCCACGAACATCTCCACGAAATCAGAACCTGAGATGGTGAAGAAGGGCACCTTGGCCTCACCCGCAATGGCCTTGGCCAGCAGGGTTTTACCGGTACCGGGAGGACCTACCAGCAGTACGCCAGTCGGGATCTTGCCACCCAGTTTCTGGAATTTGCTCGGGTCGCGCAGATAGTCGACCAGCTCCTTCACCTCTTCCTTGGCTTCATCGCAACCAGCTACATCGGCAAAGGTAGTCTTGATCTGATCTTCACTCATCAGGCGAGCCTTGCTCTTGCCAAACGACATGGCGCCTTTGCCACCGCCGCCCTGCATCTGACGCATGAAGAAGACCCAGACACCGATCAGCAGCAACATCGGGAACCAGGAGATGAAGATAGAGGTCAGCAAAGACGGCTCTTCCGGCTTCTCGCCCATCACCTTGACGTTGTGATTGAGCATATCGTTGAGCAGCTGGGGATCCGGCGCCGGGATGATGGTGGTGAATCGTTCACCAGTACGCTTGACGCCATTAATGACCTTACCGTCCATCCGCACTTCACGGATCTGATCTTGGGTCACCTCTTTAACGAAGCTGGAATAGTCCAGCTGGCGACTGGTGGTATCGCTGGGGCTGAAGCTATTGAACACCGACATCAATACGACGGCGATGACCAGCCACAGGATTAAGTTTTTCGCCATGTCACTCAAATCAGTAACCTCGCAGACTGACAGTTAACGATGAAGGTTAGGGTACTACAGTTTAAAACCGGTAGCCACAATGTAGACTTCCCGTGATCTGGCGCGGGATGAGTCTGGTTTACGAATTTTAACGGCGGAGAAAAGTTTCCGAATTTCATTCAGATAGGCATCAAAGCCCTCCCCCTGAAACACCTTCACCACAAAACTGCCGTCACTGCGCAATACCTGATGACACATGTCCAGAGCCAACTCGACCAGATACATGGCACGAGCCTGATCCACCTGCTGGGTGCCGCTCATGTTGGGGGCCATGTCGGACATCACGACATCGACCTTGTCGGGTCCGACTCGCTCCAGCAAGGCACCGAGTACAGTTTCCTCCCGAAAGTCCCCCTGCAGGAAATCGACACCGGCAATGGGATCCATAGGCAGAATATCGCAGGCGATGACCCGACCCGATTCGCCAACCTGCTCGACCGCGAATTGGGACCAGCCGCCGGGGGCAGCCCCCAAATCCACTACCGTCATGCCATTTTTCAACAGGCGGTCTTTGCCCTGGATCTCGTCGATCTTGAAAACAGCACGGGAACGCAGCCCCAATTTCTGGGCTTTTTTGACGTATTGATCGTCGAAATGTTCTTTTAACCAGCGGGTGGAGCTGGCGGAACGTTTTTTCTGGGTCATGATAATCGGCTTTAAAAAACCACAAGGGTTATTAGTATTAAGGGCTAAGTGGGGGTAGAATACGCCCCTTTCAACCCTGACTTATGAAGAAATTGCGATGATTCTCAACAATAAACAGAAACAGTACCTCAAGGGCCTTGCCCACAGCCTCAAGCCTGTCGTCCTGCTGGGTCAGCACGGTCTGACCGAAGGTGTACTGGCGGAGATCGATCTGGCGCTGAACCATCACGAGCTGATCAAGGTTAAGGTTGCCTCTGAAGATCGCGAGATGAAACAACTGGTTATGGATGCCATCGTCCGTGAAACAGGCTCTGTAAAAGTACAGAGCATGGGTCATGTGCTGACCATCTATCGTCAGGCCAACGAACCCAAAATCCAGCTGCCTCGCAAGTAAAAGGAAAGAGCATTGCTCTTTCCTTATTTCACTTCTTCCCAAGTCGCTTGCCACAGTAGTCGCCAAGCCCTTAACCTGCGATGAATAGTTTCGGACACGCGCCATGGCTCACCATCCTATTCTGACCGACGATGAACTGACCATGTTGCGGGAGCTGGGATGCTCGGAGGCGACCCACCTTCTGAGCGGACATCTCGACAACCCCATGCTTGGCTTGCTGCAAAAAGCCGAACAGCTGGTATTGGAAGCCCGCTATGCAGGCCATCAGTTGCGATTCCCCCTCACCTTTATCCAGAGAGAAGATGGCTTTGTCGAGCCTCGGCTCGCTGCGCCAGTGATCCGGGAGCTGGGGTTTGCCCAGCCAAGAGCTTGGAGACTTGCCCAGAAAGCGACACTGCAAACAGCTCATGGAGTACTCCAAGTGCTGAGCCTTTCGCTCAATGGCCTCATCGTGGAAGATCTGCCCACAGATATGATGGCGGATACTACCTTGCAGGGAACTCTGCAGATCGCCCCAGAGGCGCCATTTCCCTTGCAGGCCAGGCTGGTGAGACGGGTCAAATCTAATGCAGACCGTGCAACCTGGGCACTCAGTTTCCAGATGAGCGAGGCAAACATAGAGCGACTTCGTCACTGGCTGTTTCAGCGCCATCAGGACACCTTCAACGACGCTTACCAACCAGCCTGAAGCGCAACAAACAGGGGAGCAAGTGCTCCCCCGTCTCATCCCGCATTAACTACATCAGATGTAGGCAACGTCCAAGATTTCGTACTCCACATCACCTGCGGGCGTCTTGACGAGCGCCACATCGTCCACTTCCTTGCCAATCAGAGCGCGGGCAATCGGAGAGTTGACAGAGATAAGGTTCTGCTTGATGTCAGCCTCATCGTCACCCACGATGCGGTAGATAACCTCTTCCTCTGTTTCGCTCTTGAGCAGGGTCACGGTGGCACCAAAGATGATGCGACCATTGTTGGTCATCTTGGTGACATCGATCACCTGGGCATTGGAGAGCTTGGCTTCAATTTCCTGAATGCGGCCTTCACAGAACCCCTGCTGCTCACGGGCGGCATGGTATTCGGCGTTTTCCTTCAGATCGCCGTGCTCACGGGCTTCAGCAATCGCTTCGATAATCTGGGGACGAAGCTCGGTCTTGAGATATTCGAGCTCTTCGCGCAGCTTCTCAGCGCCGCGAACAGTCATCGGAGTATGATTCATAGTCGAAACCTGGGTTGCTTGAAAATAGAAGCTGCGGCTATCTGTCAGGACGCCGCAGCACTCGGTTCGGATGGCGCATCTTAATATGAAGCCAACACAAAATCCATGTCGGCCCCCTGATGCAGATCCCGCTTTATCTGTTGCTCCAAGAAATATTACTTTCCTTCCGGTACCGAAATAGGAGAGGAAATGGTCGGTTTGCCCTGCATGATAGCGATCTCTACCCGTCGGTTCATCCGGCGATTCTCGGGAGTATTGTTGGGCACCAATGGTTGGGAATCGGCCATCCCCTGCACGATCAAGCGTCCCTGATCAAATCCTGGGACCTTGATCATCTGGTGTGCCACCGCCACCGCCCGTTGCGACGACAACTCCCAGTTGGACTGGAACAGTTCATCTTCGGTCGCCACGTTGTCGGTGTGACCGGATATGGTGATTTCACCCGGTACATCCTTGAGCAGGGTCGCGACCTTGCGAATAACCGGCCAGAACTGGGGTTGCAGAAACGCCGAGCCAGCCGGGAAGGAGGCTTTTTCCCTGATCCGGATGATGATCTGCTGTCCCAACGCCTCGATTTCGATGGCACCATCCTGGATCTGATCTTTCATCTGCTCGGCCAGCGCCTTTGCCAGGGTATTGGACTGCTGCTGCGCCTTCTGAGCATCCTGAGCTGTGTCCCCCCCCGTCTGCTTGCCATCACTCTTGTCCTGACCACCTGCCTGCTCGGCCTCACCGGGCAAAAAATCCAGCTCGGTCTGGGTCATGTCCATGGTCTGCTGCATCACGGTATCAATCGGGGTTGGCTCTGGGCGGCCAGGACGGAACTCCTGGGCAATGACAGAAGTTCCCTTCGGAATATCTTTCACCTCAAGGATATTCTGGACCCCGAATGCCTTCTCCATGGACCCCGCAATCTGCTTGAACTTCTGCACATCCATCTCGGCAAAGGAGAGCAACAACACGAAAAAGCACATCAGCAGAGACATGAGGTCGGCGAAGGTCCCCATATAACCGGGCAGGCCGGGAGGCGGGCATTTGCAATCAGACATAGGGCTCCCTACTCACTGCCGTTGTTGCGTTTGGACTGGTTCAGATAGTTCTGCAGCATGGACTGGATCACCCGCGGGTTTTGGCCATCCTGGATCCCCATGATGGCATCGAGGATCAGCGAACGGCTAAGGCGCTCTTCGCCGCTGCGCAGTTCCAGCTTGTCGGCTATCGGGATGGCCAGCATGTTGGCTTCGATCGCACCATACAGAGTGGTCAAGAGGGCTACAGCCATGGCAGGACCGATAGATTTGGGATCACTCATATTGGCCAACATGGCCACCAGACCCACCAGCGTACCGATCATCCCCATCGCCGGGCCAAGATCCCCAAGGGTACGGAACACCTTGATCGCAATGACGTGACGTTCGGCAGTCAACTCGATATCCTTTTCCATCACTGCGCGCACTACATCGGCATCATGGCCATCCACCAGCATATCGATCCCTTTTTTCATGAAGGGATTGGGAATCTCGGCCGCTTCAAGCGCCAGAAATCCGCCTTTACGGGCGGCATCGGCAAGCTCAACGGCTTTAACTATGAGGTCTTCCAGCTTGTCGCCCTTGTACATAAAAGCTTTACCAGCGACCTTAAATGCCATCAGAAACTGGCCTAGGTTGAACTTCATCATGGCGATGAAGATGGAGCCCAATACGGTGATGTAGACCGATGGCATGTCGACGTACATGCTCATGGGGCCCCCCAGCAGCATGCCGTACACCACCACCCCGAAACCCAGCACTATCCCTATCAGACTGCCTAGATCCACGTCCCTACTCCTGTCACCGGTTCTTATTCCCAATTATAGTTTGTTGAATTTTCTGCTATTGCGACCCAAGCGGCAAGCATGCATCCACTGAGAATCATGGTTCATTATCGGCCAGTTTATCGAGAGTTTGAGGAGGCAGCGTTTTTCTGCCTCCCCCCTGTGGACGGTCGATGTTAATATAAGCCGTTTTTTTCAATCCCCGAGGATGGACATGGCCAGTAAAAAAATCGACCGCCTGAGTTTTGATGCCACTCTCGAAGAGCTGGAAACCATCGTTCATCAGCTGGAACAAGGTTCCCTACCCCTGGAAGAGGCGCTCAAACAGTTCGAGCAAGGCGTTCATCTGGTACGGGCCGGTCAGCAGAAGCTGGAACTGGCCGAACAGAAGATCCAGATCCTGCTCAGTCAAGCCGATGGCAGCGACCAGCTCGCCCCCTTCCAGCCAGAACAAGGAGAGGAGTGAGTGGCGCTGGACCATTTTTCCCGTCTGCATCGTCAGCGAATTGACGACTGTCTGTCAGCACAACTTGAATCCTTGCCCGCCATGGCGCCACGCCTGCGCGATGCCATGAGTTACGGCCTGCTGCTGGGCGGCAAGCGGGTGCGCCCCTTCCTGGTCTACGCCGTCGGCGAGATGCTGGGCGTAAAGAGCGAGCTGCTGGATGGCCCAGCCGCAGCGGTGGAGTGCATCCACGCCTACTCCCTGCTGCACGATGACCTGCCAGCCATGGATGACGACGATCTGCGTCGCGGCCAACCAACCGTCCACAAGGCGTTTGATGAGGGCACCGCCATTCTGGCCGGTGATGCGCTGCAGACCCTGGCGTTCTCCATTCTGGCCGATCACCCCATGCCCGATACTTTGATGGCCAACCGGGTGCGGATGCTGAGTACCCTCGCCCGCGCCTCCGGCTATCTTGGTATGTGTGGCGGTCAAGCGCTGGATCTGCAGGCCGAAGGTCGCCAGATCTCACTGGCCGAGCTGGAACAGGTACACCGCCACAAGACCGGTGCACTGATTGAATGTGCCGTGGCGCTCGGCGCCCTGTGCAAAGCCGATGTCGATGACGCCACGCTGGCTGCCCTGCAAACCTATGCCGCCGCAATTGGCCTCGCCTTTCAGGTGCAGGATGACATCCTTGACATCACAGGTGATACCGCCACCTTGGGCAAGCCACAAGGTTCTGACCTGGCGCTGGAGAAGAGTACCTATCCGGCCCTGCTCGGACTCGAAAATGCCCGTGAGCTGGCTCGCGAACTGCATGGGAAAGCCTTAACAGCCCTGCAATCCTTGCCCTACAATACCGACATTCTGGAAGCGTTTGCCGATTACATCATCGAGCGAACCCACTAAACGCTGGATAACAGTAACAATATGAGCGTTGATATTAGCAATTTCCCCAACCTGGCCCTCGCGGACACTCCGGTCGAGCTGCGTTCCTTGCCCAAAGATCGGCTGCCGGTGCTGTGCAACGAGCTGCGCGAATATCTGCTGCGCTCTGTCAGCCGCTCCAGCGGACACTTTGCCTCCGGTCTCGGCACGGTCGAACTGACCGTGGCCCTGCACTACGTCTACAACACCCCGTTCGATCGGCTGATCTGGGATGTGGGCCATCAGGCCTATCCCCACAAGATCCTGACCGGGCGCCGTGACCAGATCCACACCATCCGGCAGAAAGATGGCCTGCACCCCTTCCCCTGGCGCGGCGAGAGCGAGTACGACGTGCTCTCCGTCGGCCACTCCAGCACCTCCATTGGTGCGGCGCTCGGTATGGCGGTCGCCGCCGAGAGTGAAGGGCTGGGTCGCAAGGTGGTAGCGGTAATTGGTGATGGTGCCATTACCGCAGGGATGGCCTTTGAAGCGCTCAACCACGCCGGCGATGTCCATAAAGACATGCTGGTGATCCTCAACGACAACGAGATGTCCATCTCCGAGAATGTCGGGGCGCTCAACAACCATCTGGCCCGGGTCATGTCCGGCAAGCTCTACACCACCATCCGCGAAGGTGGCAAGAAGGTGCTGGCCGGTCTGCCACCGGTCAAGGAGCTGGCCAAGCGGGCCGAAGAGCACCTCAAGGGGATGGTGGTGCCCGGCACCCTGTTCGAGGAGTTCGGCTTCAACTATATCGGCCCCATCGACGGTCACGATATCGAGGCGCTGGTCGAGACCCTGCGCAACATGCGCAATCTCAAGGGCCCACAGCTGCTGCATGTCAAGACCAAGAAGGGCAAGGGTTACGAGCCGGCGGAGAAAGACCCCATCGGTTATCACGCTGTGCCCAAGTTCAATCCTGACGAGTGTTCCCTGCCGAAAGCGAGCGCCGCCAAACCAACCTTCTCCGCCATCTTTGGCCAATGGCTGTGCGACATGGCCGCCAGAGACGAGAAGCTGGTCGGTATCACCCCCGCCATGCGTGAAGGCTCGGGGCTGGTGAAATTCAGCCAGCAATATCCTGATCGTTACTTCGACGTGGCGATTGCCGAGCAACATGCGGTCACGTTCGCCGCAGGTCTCGCCATCGCCGACAAGAAGCCGGTGGTCGCCATCTATTCGAGCTTCCTGCAGCGTGCCTACGATCAGGTGATCCACGATGTGGCGCTGCAAGATCTGCCGGTGCTGTTCGCCATCGACCGGGCCGGTCTGGTGGGGGCCGATGGTCCGACCCATCAGGGGGCGTTCGACATCAGCTTCCTGCGCACCGTGCCCAACATGGTGGTGATGACGCCATCTGACGAGAACGAGTGCCGCCAGATGCTCTATACCGGCTATCTCCATCAGAGCCCTGCCGCAGTGCGCTATCCGCGCGGCAGCAGCCTGAGCGACGCCCCCATCTCGTCAGAAATGCAGGCACTGGAGCTCGGCAAGGGACGAATCCTGCGAGAGGGCAAGGGCACTGCCATTCTGGCGTTTGGCACCTTGCTGCACCACGCGAAAGCGGCGGCCGAAGCGCTCGATGCCACCTTGGTGGACATGCGCTTCGTCAAACCGATGGATGAGGCGCTGGTGCTGTCGCTGGCGGCCAGCCACGATCACTTCGTCACCATCGAAGATAATGCCATCATGGGTGGCGCCGGTTCGGCGGTGAACGAGTTGCTGATGCGCAATAAACAGTGCAAGCCGGTGCTCAACCTCGGCCTGCCGGATCGCTTCGTCGAACAGGGCACCCAGCAGGAGATCTATGCCCTGCTCGGTCTGGACGATGCAGGCATCCAGCGCAGCATCGAAAGCTGGCTGCAAGCCTGATAACGCTTGAAGCTATCAAACAAAAGAAGGGCGCCTCATTGGCGCCCTTCTTATTTTTGCGTTTCTGACCCAGATTACCCTTTATAGATCTTGGGGTTAAACACATCCCGCAGCCAGTCACCCAGCAGGTTGATGACCAGCACCAGCACCACCAGACAGATACCCGGGAAGGCGGTGATCCACCAGGAGCCGGAGAAGATGTAGTTGAAGCCAACGCTGATAAGCGAACCGAGCGAGGGCTGATCAACCGGCATCCCCAGACCGAGGAAGGAGAGCGCCGCTTCACTCATGATGGCGTTGGCCACCTGCACGGTGGAGATGACCAGAATGGGCGACAGGCAGTTGGGCAGAATGTGGCGGAACATGATGCGCGGGGCGCGGAACCCCATCACCTTGGCCGCTTCCACATACTCCTTCTTCTTCTCCGCCAGCACAGAGGCGCGCACGGTACGGGCGTACTGCGGCCACTCGGCGATCCCGATGATCACCACCAGCATCATGATGGCAAACTTCGAGTAGAACTCGGAGCCAAAGGTTGCCTGAAAGATGGCGGAGATGATGATCGCCACCATCATGGTGGAGAACGACAGCTGCACATCGGCAAAGCGCATCAGCAGGTTGTCGATGCGGCCACCGAAATAACCGGCAATCAGACCGATGACGATACCGAGCACCAGCTGCAGCGCCACCGCAAACAGGCCGATGGTAAGGGAGATACGGGCGCCATAGAGGATGGTGCTCCAGATATCACGCCCCTGGTTGTCGGTGCCGAGCCAGAAGCGCTCCTCGCCACCTTCGAGCCAGGAGGGGGGCAACTCGGCATCCATCAGATCAAAACTGGTCTGGTCATAGACGTTGTGCGGGGCGAGCCAGGGCGCCAGCAGCGCCGCCAGCACGAACACCACAAACACCGCAAAGCTGAACATGGCTACCTTGTCCCGCAGGAAGTAGTAGACGATGTCAGAGTTCTTGAATCGTGCCCAACGGCTTGGGCTTGCAGTTACAGCGTTACTCATGCTTACCCCTTAGCAGTCAGGTTAACGGTCGGGTTAATCAACCCGTAGAGCAGGTCGACCAGGGTATTGGTCACCACGAAGATCAGTCCCACGAAGATGACGTAGGCGGTGATGAGGGGCGTATCGACCCGGTGGATCGCCTCAAGGAACAGGAAGCCGGTACCCGGCCACTGGAACACGCTCTCGGTCAGGATGGTGTAAGCCACCATGGTGCCGATCTGCACCCCACCGACGGTAATGACCGGCAGCATGGTGTTCTTCAGAGCGTGCTGATAGTAGACCTTGTTATTGTCCAGCCCCTTGGCGCGTGCGAACTTGACGTACTCGGAGGAGAGCTGCTCCAGCATCTCGGAGCGCACCAGCCGGATAAACAGCGGCAGCATGATGGAAGAGAGCGACACCGCGGGCAGGATCAGGTGCAGGATGCCATCCCAGGTAAAGAAGCCCGACTCCCAGCCCAGCAGGTTGCGGGTCTCGCCGCGGCCATAGGCCGGCAGCCAGCCCAGCTGGATGGAGAAGAGGTACATCAGCATGATGGCGGTCAAAAATACCGGGATCGAGATACCGATACTGCTCCCCGCCATGATGATCTTGGTGGGTATGCTGCGCGGGCGGATCGCCGAATAGACACCGAGTGGAATGGAGACCACCACGATGATGAGCGCGGCAGCAAACACCAGCTCAAGGGTAGCCACCAGCTTGTCGAGGATCACCTCGAGAGCGGGTCGCTTGAAGAAATAGGAGGTGCCCAAATCCCCATGCACCGCATTTTTCAGAAAGCGGCTGTATTTGATGAGGAAGGGATCGTTGAGGCCCATCTTCTCGCGCAACTCGTGACGCTGGGCTTCGGAGACGGATTGTCCCACCAGCTCGCGCAACGGATCACCCAGGTTATCCTGGATGGAGAAGGCGACCAGGCTGATGACGAACATCACTATCACGGCCTGATAGAACCGTTTCAGCAGGAATGTAAACATGCTTGTCCTTCTACGTGGCCTGTGTCGTGGCACAGGCTTCTGTTAGTGGGCGGAGTGGCCAACTGACCACCCCGCCCCGTCCTTCCTTGCGACGTTCGCTTACTTGCTGACCACCAGGTCACCCAGGTAAGGGAAGTTCATCACGTTGACTACCGGCTTGATATCGACGTTCTTCTTGGCGCCATAGGCCAGATCTTCCCAGTGCAACGGCACGTAGGCAGCATCTTCGATCACCATGGCCTCGACCTTCTTCAGCATCTCGGCACGCTTGGCCGGATCGGTCTCGGCGTTGGCATCCATCACCAGCTTGTCAGCTTCGGCGTTGGCATAACCGGCGCAGTTGTACTGGCCCATACCGGTCTTGGCATCCTTGGTGAAGGTCAGGAACTCGAAGAAGTTCGCGGTATCTTCGGTGTCGGAGTGCCAACCGATCATCTGCATGTCCGCGGCACACTTGTCAAACTCGGGCCAGTACTGGGCTACCGGCATGGTCTTCAGATCCACCTTGATGTTGATCTTGGCCAGCATGGCAGAGACCGCCTGGGCAATCTTGACGTCGTTGACGTAGCGGGCCGCGGGGGCAATGAAGGTCATCTTGAAGCCTTTCTCGTAACCGGCCTCTTTCATCAGCTCCTTGGCCTTGGCCAGATCATATTGGGGCACCAGCGCCTCGTTGTGACCGGCATAGCCTTTCGGGCTCAACTGGCCAGCAGGGGTACCGAAGCCCTTGTTGATCTTCTCGACGATACCCACCTGGTTGATGGCGTAGTTGATCGCCTGACGCACGCGCTTGTCTTTCAGTGCCGGGTTGGTGTTCTGGTTCAGCTCGATGATGATGGCACGGGTACCGGACAGGGTAACCAGCTGGGAGTCCTTGCCATTCTTCACGCGCTCCAGATCGTTCGGCGCAACCGGATAGATCATGTCCACGTCGCCACCCAGCAGGGCTGCAACACGGGTCGCATCTTCCTTGATCGGCACCACGGTCAGGTTCTCGACGTTACCCTTGGAGGCCTTGTCCCAGTAGTTGGCGTTGCGGGCATAATCGAGCTTCACACCCTGCTCGCGGAACTTGACGGTGAACGGGCCAGTACCGGAGACGTGGGTAGAGGCAAAGGAGTCGCCATTCTTGACGATCTCGGCCTTGTCTTTGCCCGCTTCGGTCTTGCCGGTGTAGAACTTGGAGTCCATCGGGAAGATGTAGGTGACAGTCTGCAGCACCAGCGGGAAGGGCTTCGCGGTAATCAGATCGACGGTGTAGTCATCGACCTTCTTCACTTCGCTGATGGGATCGAAGATCGCCTTGAAGTCGACGGAGGATTTCAGGCGGTTGACGGTCCACACCACGTCGTCAGCGGTGAAGTCGTTACCGGAGTGGAACTTGACCCCTTTGCGCAGGTGGAAGCGGACGGTCTTATCGTCAATACGCTCATACTTCTCGGCCAGACGGGGCTCGAACTGCAGGTCCTGGGTGTAACGCATCAGGGGATCGAATACCAGGTGCGACATCTCCAGGGTCTGACCGGAGAGCTGCTCCTGCGGATCCAGCGAAGTGGCGTCAGAGGCGACACCCACCTTGATATCAGCGGCTGAGACACTGAAGGCGAAACCGGCGGCAAACAGCGCCAGGGCAATCTTGGACAATCCTTTCTTCATCTTGTTCTCCATGCTTTTGGCTTTCTTATGACACTTTTTTTGACAAGCAGACCGGCGCACCGGCGCTCTCCTAGCTTGCGATTTCCAGCCCCTCGCGGGACATTCCCTTGAACTCCGGCATGAGGGAGATCAGCTTGCGGCTGTACTCATGCTCGGCATTGGTAAAGAGTTTCTCGGTCTCGGCCACCTCCACCAGATTACCGTGCTGCATCACCCCGATGCGGTCGCACATCTGGCGGATCACCGGCAGATCGTGGCTGATAAACAGCATGGTGAGCTTGAGCTCCTGCTGCAGATCCTTGAGCAGGTTGAGGATCTGGGCCTGCACCGACACATCCAGCGCCGAGGTCGGCTCGTCGCAGATGAGGAAGCGCGGGCGAGTGGCCAAGGCGCGGGCAATGGAGATACGCTGGCGCTGGCCGCCGGAGAACTCGTGGGGGTACTTGAGGCCAGCACCACGGCCAAGACCCACGTGATCCAGCAGATCGCCGACAATCCCCTCGATCTGGCTCTCGCTGCTCGCCAGCTGATGGAAGCGGATCGGCTCGGCAATGATGTCGCGCACCTTCATCCGCGGGTTCATCGAGGAATAGGGGTTCTGGAACACCATCTGCATCTGGCGACGCAACGGGCGACGCTCGCGCTCGCTCTTGAGGGCGGTAAGATCGATCCCCTCGAAGAAAATCTTACCGGTATCAGGCGGATAGAGACCGGTGATGGCGCGGGCAATGGTCGATTTGCCGGAGCCCGACTCCCCCACCAGACCGAAGGTCTCCCCTTCGAAGATCTCGAAGCTGATGTTGTTGCAGGCGCGCACATACTGGCGGCGGCTCGGGAAGATGGAGTCCTTGGTGACGAACTTCAGATCGACGTTCTCCACCCGCAGCAGCGCCCCTTCATAGGCACGCTCGTCCTGACTCTGGCCGAGCCAGTGGGTCTTGAGGTCGATATTGGTATCCGGCGCACTGGCATCCTCGATATAGGAGACCAGCGGGAAGCGCACCAGCTTCACATCGGAACGGGGGACCGCCGAGATGAGGCTGCGGGTATAGGGGTGATTGGGGCTGCCCAACACCTGTTCGGTCAGGCCGAACTCCACCAGATCGCCGCGATACATCACCGCCACCTTGTCGGTAACGTTGGAGACCACGCCCATGTCGTGAGTCACCAGCATGCAGCCCACCTGACGCTCTTTGCAGAGGGCGCGGATAAGCTGGAGGATCTGATCCTGAATGGAGACGTCAAGCGCCGTGGTCGGCTCATCGGCGATGATCAGCTCCGGATCGCAGGAGAGCGCGATGGCGATAACCACCCGCTGACGCATGCCACCGGAGAACTGGTGAGGATACTGTTTGATGCGCAGCTCCGGCTGCGGAATACCCACCGCCCCCATCAGCTCCAATGCCTTGGCAAAAGCAGCTTCGCGAGAGAGGTCGGTATTGGCCAGAATGGTCTCCACCAGCTGATGCTCAACGGTGAACAGCGGGTTGAGGGAGGTCATGGGGTCCTGGAAGATGAACCCGATACGGGAGCCACGGATGGCCCGCATCTCGTTCTGGCTCTTGCCGGAGATGAGCTCGCCATTGAGATAGATATCGCCACGGGCGATGCGACCCGGCGGGCTCAGGAGGTCGATAACGGCGTTGCCGATGGTGGACTTGCCGGCGCCGGATTCACCGACCACCCCGACAATCTCACCCTTTTCGATAGAGAAAGAGAGATCCTTCACCGCGGCCAGCACCCCGTAGCGGGAGGGGTACTCGATCCGCAAGTTCTTTACTTCGAGCAAGGACATGTTTACCTCTGCGGGGGACATCCGTCCCAAATAATTCGTCCGTAAATCAGCCGCAGATGCCGGTTGTTACCTTGGGCAATATTTGCTCAATCCATGAGGCAGCGAAACCAGCGATCCGGGCGGGTTTTTTGCATTTTTTTGGAATAACCCGCGAGTAACTTAGACGGTTTGACCACGGGTGTAAATGATTGAGTTATACAATTCCGCAATGTTTTGTGCAGATAACCACCAATTCGGCAGAGATAAATGATGATTTTCATCACACAAATGGCCGGCGCGTCCGTACTTCTATTGGTATCATTACTTTAATTTCAACAACAACGCAACAAGCAGCATTTATCACTATTTCCAAAACAATCACGAGCCCCGAATGAGTAGTGAATATTTATGTGAAATGGATGATAAACGGCAGCATATGCCGATGAATGAAAATTAAGCAGATATAAATCGGGGGATGCCAGAACGGTCATCCCCCGGAAGATGGCTCTCAACCGAGCCAGAATGCCAGTAATTGCATACAAAACAGAGCGAACAGGCCGGCGATCAGATCGTCCAGCATGATGCCCAGGCCACCGTGGATCCGGCGATCAAACCAGGAGATGGGCCAGGGCTTGAGCACATCAAACAACCGGAACAGCGCGAAGCCCGCCACCACCCACTCCCAACCGGCTGGCGCTGCGATCATGGTAACGCCAAAGCCGATCACCTCGTCCCAGACGATGGCGCCGTGATCCGGCACGCCGATGGCATCGGTGGCGCTCTGGCAGATACGGATCCCCACAACAAAACCCACCGCCAGCAAGGCGATAAACCAATAGGTCGGCAGCCCGCTCACCAGCAGGTAGAGCGGAATGGCCGCCAGGGTGCCCATGGTGCCCGGCGCCTTGGGGCTGAGGCCGGAACCAAACCCCACCGCCAAAAAATGAAGCGGATTTTTCAGATCCAGTCGTGTCAGCTCGGGCTTTATCCTGAACAAACTCATGCGAAGTGATCCCACCCTTTCAGTTGCAGCTCGACCGCTTGGTCGCCACGCAGGTAGTCGATGCCCGGCTCGCCCGCCACGATGCGGCCGATGCGGCTGAACTTGACCCCGCTGTGGGCCAGCGCCGTATCGAGCGCGCCGCGGTGCTCCTCGGGTACGGTAAAGCAGAGCTCGTAGTCATCGCCACCGGCCAGCGCCAGTTGCCACGCCTCCTGCTCGCTCACCGCATCCTGCAGCACCGGCGAGAGCGGCAGCAGATCGAGATCGATCTGGGCCCGTACGCCGGAGGCCTTGAGAATATGGCCGAGATCCGATGCCAGACCATCGGAGAGATCCAGCGCACTGCCCGCCAGCCCGCGCAGCGCCTGACCGGCCAGAATGCGGGGATGGGGGTGGTCGAGCCGTGGCAGCACCGCAGCCAGCTGGTTCTCGTTGAGGGTGCGTTTGCCCAGCAGGTGAGAGAGCGCCAGCGCGGCATCCCCCAGAGTGCCAGTCACATAGATGCCGTCACCGGCTTTGGCACCGCTGCGCATCAGGGCGCGCCCGGCAGGCACCGATCCCTTCACCGAGATGGTGATGGAGAGCGGCCCGCGGGTCATGTCTCCGCCCACCAGCGCCACATTGTAGTACTCGGCCAGCTCCAGAAACCCTTCGGCAAAACCGGCGACCCAGCCTTCGTTGATGGCAGGCAGGGTTAGCGCCAGCGACACCCAGCGCGGTTCGGCCCCCATGGCGGCGAGATCGGAGAGATTGACCGCCAGCGCCTTGTAGCCGAGATCGACCGGATCCATGTCGGGAAAGAAGTGTACGCCGCTCACCAGCGTGTCGGTGCTCACCGCCAGCTGGGTATCGGGGGGCAGGGTCAGCAGGGCACAGTCATCTCCAGGGCCCATCACCACGTCCTTGCGGGCGTGGGGAACCTTGAAGTACTTATCAATCAGCTCAAATTCACCCATACAGTAAAAAGCCAGCAATAAGCTGGCTCCTCTCTTAGATGCTGACGGACAGCAGGATCAACGCTTGTTCAGCGACTTGATCACCTTGTCCAGTACACCGTTGACAAACTTGTGGCTGTCATCGGCAGCAAAAGCTTTGGCCAGCTCGATCGCTTCGTTGATGACCACGCGCGGCGGTACATCATCACGACGGGTCAGCTCGTAGGTCGCCAGACGCAGGATCGCCTTGTCCACCATGTCCACTTCTTCCAGCGGACGGGAGAGGAAAGGTGCAAACACCTTGTCCAGCTCGCTGCAGTGGAGGGCTACCCCGAACAGCAGATCGCGGAAATAGTTCAGGTCTACACCCTTGGTGTCCTGATCGATCTTGAACTGCTCTTCGATGTCACCCACGTTAGCCTTGGTCATCTGCCACTGGTAGATGGCCTGGGTGGCGCAATGGCGGGCTTTACGGCGCTCAGACGGTTTCAATGTACTTCTCCTCGTTACACGTCCAGTTCTTTCAGGACGTTGATCATTTCGAGCGCTGCCAGTGCAGCCTCTGCACCCTTGTTACCCGCCTTGGTACCTGCACGCTCGATGGCTTGTTCAATGTTTTCAGTGGTCAGCACACCGAAGGCAACGGGAATTTCATATTCCATCATTACCTGGGCCATGCCCTTGCTGTTCTCGTTTGCCACCAGGTCGAAGTGATAGGTGCCGCCACGGATGACAGTACCGACCGCCACGATGGCGTCGTATTGACCACTCTTGGCCAGCTTCTTGATGACCAATGGCATTTCAACCGCGCCCGGCACTTTTACCAGTGTCAGGTTGCTGTCCTGCACTTGACCTTGACGCTTCAGTACGTCCACCGCGCCGTTCACCAGACTGTCGTTGATGAAGCTGTTGAAACGGGCAACAACAATAGCAACGCGCGCCTCAGGAGCGGCGATATTTCCTTCGATAACCTTCATTGGAAATCCTGTATCTGTGCAATCAAAAGGGCCGGAGTCAAAAGTGCGCATATTCTAGCACAACAGACCCACGACAAAAACCATGGCCGCAATAGACGGCCATGATCGCGATTTAACCAGTCCGGCGCGCTTACTCGCCGGTAAATTCCACGACTTCCAGACCGAAACCGCCCGGAAGGGGATGGTACTTCTCTGGTAGTACGTTATTCGCCGACGTACTCAACCACTTCCAAACCGAAACCACCCGGAAGGGGATGGTACTTCTCTGGTGGAGCTTTACTCGCCGACGTACTCAACCACTTCCAGACCGAAACCACCGAGGGCATGGTACTTCTTCGGCGAGCTCAGCAGGCGCATCTTGCTTACACCAAGGGCCTTGAGGATCTGGGAGCCCACGCCAACCCGGCGTGAGGTGCCCTGCCACTTGGCTCCTTCCGGTGCCAGTCCCTTGTCGGCGGCTTCAAAACCCTTGACCCGGGCCAGCAGCTCGGCGCCGTGGGATTCCGCCCCCAAAATCACCAGCACGCCGCCCTCGTCGGCGATGCGGGCCATGGATTTGGGCAGCGGCCAGCTGCGGGCGGCGTGGCGGTCGGTCAGCAGCAGATCGCTCAGCACATCGTGCAGATGGACGCGCACCAGGGTCGGCTGGTCGGCCTGCACCTCACCCTTTTTCAGGGCGAAGTGAACCTGATTGTCGATGGTGTCGCGGAAGGTGATGAGGTCGAACTCGCCAAATTCGGTGGGCAACTTGCACTCGGCCACCTTCTCGACCGTGGTCTCGTGCTGGTTGCGGTACTCGATAAGATCGGCGATGGTGCCGAGCTTGATGCCGTGCTCCTCGGCAAAGATCTCCAGGTCAGGACGGCGCGCCATGGTGCCATCTTCGTTGAGGATCTCGACGATGACGGCGGCAGGCTCGAAACCGGCCAGACGAGCCAGATCGCAACCGGCTTCGGTGTGGCCGGCGCGGGTCAGCACGCCGCCATCCTGCGCCATCAGCGGGAAGATGTGGCCTGGCTGCACCAGATCGGCCGCCTTGGCATTGGGCGCCACAGCGGCCTGCACGGTCACCGCACGATCGGCGGCGGAGATACCTGTGGTCACCCCTTCGGCCGCCTCGATGGAGACGGTGAAGGCGGTGGAGAACTGGGCATTGTTGCGATCCACCATCAGCGGCAGCGCCAATTGCTTGCAGCGATCCCGGGTCAGGGTCAGGCAGATGAGGCCACGGCCGTAGCGGGCCATGAAGTTGATATCCTCCGGACGGACGCAGGAGGCGGCCATGATGAGGTCCCCTTCGTTCTCCCTGTCTTCGTCATCCATCAGGATCACCATCTTGCCAGCCTTGATATCGGCAATGATTTCCTGGGTTGTGCTCAGCGCCATGGGCTACTCCATCAGTGTGCTTGGGGGTTGAGCCCGCAGGCTCAACGCAAATACGTGTGTATGTTGCTCTAGATTGGGGCTAGCGGCTCCATTTCAATCAGAGCGGGATCACAGAAAATCGTTTTGGTGGCCAGATTCAGCGCACACCGTCAGAGAAAACCGGCCTTGGCCAGCGTCTCCATGGTCAGGGTCGAGGCGCTGCTCTCCTGACTTTTTCCCATCATCAGCCGCTCCAGATAGCGGGCGATCTGATCCACCTCGAGGTTGACCTTGTGGCCCGGCTTCCAGCTGGCGATGGTGGTCTCCTGAGCGGTGTGGGGCACGATGGTCAGGCGGAACAGATCGCCCTGCACGGCGTTGACGGTGAGGCTGATGCCATCCACCGCAATGGAGCCCTTCTCGGCGATATAGCGGGAGAGTTCCCCCGGCGCCTTGATCCAGTACTCGATGGCGCGGCCGCTGCTGGAGACGCTTTTCACCTCCCCTACCCCGTCTACGTGGCCGGAGACCAGATGGCCGCCGAGGCGGGAGGTGGGCATCAGCGCCTTCTCGAGGTTGACCCGATCGCCCACTCTGGCGGCGGCAAAACCGGTACGGGAGAGGGTTTCCAGCGACACGTCGGCGGTATAACTCTTGTCGCCCAGCGCCACCACGGTGAGGCAGACGCCGTTGGTAGCGATGGAGTCGCCCAGTTTGACGTCGCTAAAATCCAGACCTGGTGCGTGGACGGTGAGGGCCATGTCATCGCCCTGACGGCGCAGCTCGGCCAGGGTTCCCACCGCTTCGATAATTCCGGTAAACATGCAGATCACCTTGCTGATGACGGGGGCTGCTTATGCCCCCTTGAACATTGATAAATCAGGCTATTTTGGCAGTAATGCGAATATCCTGGCCGACCATGCGCACATCCTTGATGGCGAGCTTGGGCGCCTGGAACAGCCGGGTCAGGCCCGGCAGATGGAACAGGCCGCGCCCTTCATCGCCCATCAGTTTGGGCGCCTGATAGAGCACCAGCTCATCCACCAGCCCTTTTTCCAGCAGAGCGCCGCAGAGCCGCGGGCCCGCCTCGACCAGTACCGAGTTGACGTTCTGCTTGGCCAGCAGCATGAAGAGGCTGACCAGATCCAGCTTGCCACCCAGCAGCGGCAGCTCCAGCTGCTGCACCCACTCGGGCCAATCGCCGGACGCCTTGTGGCGGGCCAGCAGCACCGGGCTCTCGCTCTGGAATAGCGGCAGATCTGGGGTAAGCCGGTTTTGCGAATCGACGATGACCCGCAGCGGCTGGCGCAGGGTCTCCTTGGGATAGCTCGCCTTCACCGAGGGGGGCAGCTCGTCCCAGCGCACGGTCAGGGAGGCACCATCGGCCAGCACGGTTTCAGCGCTGGAGAGCACCGCATCGTGACGGGCCCGCAGTCGTTGCACATCGCGGCGCGCATCCGGGGAGGAGATCCACTGGCTCTCACCGCTCGCCATGGCGGTGCGGCCATCGAGGCTGGCTCCCAACTTGACGGTCACCCGCGGGAAGGCGGTACGCATCCGCTTGAAAAAGCCCGGGTTGAGTGCTTCCGCTTCACTCGCCAGCAGGCCGAAATCTGTCTTGATGCCCGCTTCGGAGAGCATACGCAGGCCACGCCCACCCACCTGGGGATTGGGATCGACCATGGCCGCCACCACCCGGGCTACGCCAGCATTGATCAGCGCCTCGGCGCAGGGGGGAGTACGACCATGGTGGGAGCAGGGCTCGAGGGTTACATAAGCGGTGGCGCCACGGGCGTTGTCACCGGCGGCGCGCAGGGCGTAAACCTCGGCATGGGGCTCGCCCGCCTTCTGATGCCACCCTTCGCCAACCACCACACCATCTTTGACCAGCACGGCGCCGACGCAGGGGTTGGGGGCCGTGGTGTAGCGGCCGCGGCGGGCCAGTTCGAGGGCCCGACTCATCCATTGGTAATCATCTTGACTAAACATTCGGGCTCCTTTGACAACACATCTCGACTTTACGCAGTATCGTAGGTTCGATTAGCGCAGCGTAATCGGACGCGGCAACATGGGTGAGAATGGCGGTTTACTTCTCCAGCTTGGCAATCTCTTCGCCGAACTCGCGAATATCTTCGTGTCCTGAGGTAGAGAGGGGCGAAGCGGATATCCACTTGCCCATCCGATACCATCATTTCTCCAATTTGGCGATCTCTTCACCAAACTCGCGAATATCTTCGTGTCCTGAGGTAGAGAGGGGCGAAGCGGATATCCACTTGCCAATCCGATACCATCATTTCTCCAATTTGGCGATCTCTTCGCCGAACTCGCGAATATCTTCGAAGCTGCGATAGACGGAGGCAAAGCGGATATAGGCCACCTTGTCCAGACTCTTGAGCTCATCCATCACCAGATTGCCCACCAGCTCGGAGGCGACTTCGCGCTCGCCGGTGGCACGCAGGCGGGATTTGATATGGTTGACCGCCTTTTCGATGGCCTCCATGCTCACCGGGCGCTTCTCCAGCGCCCGCAGGATGCCGGCACGCAGCTTGTCTTCATTGAACGGCTCGCGGGAACCGTTGGACTTGATGACGCGGGGCATCACCAGCTCGGCCATCTCGAAGGTGGTAAAACGCTCGTGACAGAGCAGACACTCACGACGGCGGCGCACCTGATGGCCTTCTGCCACCAGACGGGAATCGATCACCTTGGTATCAACCGCACTACAGAATGGGCAATGCATCGGACCTCCGGCGTTAATGGAACAGGGACCGGCCCGGCGGGCCAGGATCTAGGTCGGCCAGTGTAGCACGGCCATCCAAAACCGGTAAAAGCCAGAAAAAACAATGCCACCCGCAGGTGGCATTGGTCTCAAACCGGATGGTCTGACTTATCAGCCATAAACCGGGAAGCGGCGGCAGATATCCAGCACCTTCTCGCGTACGGTGGCCAGCACAGCATCGTTGTCGTGGTTGTCCAGTACGTCGCAGATCCAGTGGGTCAGCTCGATGGACTCGGCTTCCTTGAAACCGCGGCGGGTGATGGCCGGGGTACCGATCCGCACACCGGAGGTGACGAACGGGGAGCGCGGGTCGTTGGGCACGGAGTTCTTGTTGACGGTGATGTTGGCTTTGCCCAGCGCAGCGTCAGCATCCTTACCGGTCAGCTCGCGGCCGATCAGGTCAACCAGCATCAGATGGTTGTCGGTACCGCCGGAGACGATCTTGTAACCGCGCTCGATAAAGGTGGCAGCCATCGCCTTGGCGTTTTTCACGACCTGAGCCTGATAGGTCTTGAACTCCGGCTCCAGCGCCTCTTTGAAGGCAACGGCTTTACCGGCGATGACGTGCATCAGCGGGCCACCCTGACCACCCGGGAAGACGGCGGAATTAAGCTTCTTGTAGAGCTCCTCGTCGTCAGCAGCGGAGAGGATCAGACCACCGCGCGGACCGGCCAGGGTCTTGTGAGTGGTGGAGGTGACCACGTGAGCGTGGGGAACCGGGTTCGGGTAGACGCCAGCGGCAATCAGACCAGCCACGTGGGCCATGTCGACGAACAGGTAGGCACCGACCTTGTCAGCGATTTCGCGCATGCGGGCCCAGTCAACGATACCGGAGTAGGCGGAGAAGCCACCGATCATCATCTTCGGCTTGTGCTCGACAGCCTGACGTTCCATGTCGTCGTAGTCGATCTTGCCGGACTCATCGATACCGTAAGGCACGATGTTGTAAAGCTTGCCGGAGAAGTTGACCGGAGAGCCGTGGGTCAGGTGACCGCCGTGTGCCAGGTTCATGCCCAGTACGGTGTCGCCCGGCTGCAGCAGAGCCATGTAAACAGCGCTGTTGGCCTGGGAGCCGGAGTGCGGCTGCACGTTGGCGTAGGTGGCACCGAACAGCTCTTTGGCGCGCTCGATAGCCAGGGTTTCGACCACATCCACATACTCGCAACCACCGTAGTAACGCTTGGAGGGGTAACCTTCGGCGTACTTGTTGGTCAGCTGGGAGCCCTGGGCTTCCATGACACGGGGGCTGGTGTAGTTCTCAGACGCAATCAGCTCGATATGCTCTTCCTGACGACGGGTTTCGTCTGTGATGGCCTGCCACAATTGCGGATCATAATTGGCGATGGTCATGTCACGTTTCAACATCCGTTTCTCTCCTGAAAATCGTTTGCGCGTTAGGTGAAGTGGGCGCGGGCATTGTAACGTGAGCTGGATCAAAGAGACAGTCCAACCACCTAAAAAAATGTTGAATTTATGTTGTAAAAAGCAAGATTCCCTCCCCGTTCAATACCCTGGCCGCTCCGCCAAACGGCACATTTTTCATCTCGCTGCGGGCGGGCAAAACCCGAAGGGGATCACAACGCCCTCTTTATCCATCCTGTAACATATTCATTCGAAACAAATTTAATGATGATGGAGCTGATTGCAGCCATGCATCCGAGGGGCTGCACCTAACCGGAGGAGTTCAAGATGGACCATCTGCTGACATTCGTGATCCTGGCTGTCTTTTTTCTGTTCTACTGGGTCTACTACACCAGCCAACGCAAGCATGTCCCCACCACCTCGTGGGATCAACTCCCCACCAAAGCCGACTATCTGGCGGCCCACCCTGAATCAGTCGATGGCGACATCATCTTCTGTTATCACTGCGGCCACCACGAGTTGCTGGAGGTGGGCATGGTGCACCTGACCGATTTTCGCCGGGAATGGGTCTGTGCCAAGTGCAAGCAGGTGCTGTTTCGCGAGATCGAATAACGGCGCAGGGGCTGGCCACCCTCCCTAAACGCCTTACATCGCCAGCAGGGATCAGAACGGCGCATCCCTGTTGGCCGCCAGCCACTGCTGCAACCCGCTCACCGCCGCGTCAAATTGCGCCCCGATTGCCGCAGGCTCCCCGCCTCCCGCCTCAAGAGCCGCACAGTGGCTGGCAAATTCGGTCAACCCCAGCGCCAGCGCACTCCCCTTGAGCTTGTGCGCCAGCTGACGTTGCTCACTTCCCTCCCCCTGAGCCAACTTATCCAGCAACACCCGCCCTTGCGACTCAAACAGCGCGACCAGCTGGCGGATCCGCGCCATGCCGAGCAGGGGCAGATCGGCATCCAGCACCGGATTGGCCCACTCGGGGTGGTTAGTTGGGGGCACGGCTACTGATAACTGCACCTGCGGCTCGATAGAGGCCCCTTCTTGCCGAAATAGTTGATCTATGGCGTTCGCCAGCACCGCCAGCCGTACCGGCTTGCCGACAAAATCGACAAACCCGGCGGCAAGGCAGTGGCGGATATCCTCCGGATACATCTGGGCCGAGATGGCGATGGCTGGCAGCGGCCGCTCATGCATCTCCTCACTGATGGCGGCCAGATCCTCGCGCAGGGTCATGCCGTCCATATCGGGCAGATTGATATCGAGCAGCGCCAACTCGAAGGGGCGCTCGGTCACCAGCGCCAGCGCGCTGCGGCCATCCTCCGCCAGGGTGACGCGATGGCCGAGGCGGGTCAGCATGCCGTGCGCCACCAACCGGTTGATCTCGTTATCCTCCACCAGCAGGATGTCGCGGGACTGGCCAAGGTGCAGCGGTTGCGCCTCGGCAGGCAGCTGGGCGCTCGAACGCTGCAACGGCAAACTGAAGCTGAATTCACACCCCTTGCCCGGTTCGCTGGCAAGGATAAGCTCGCCCCCCATGGCGGCCACTAGCTTGCGACTGATCGCCAACCCCAGCCCGGTGCCGCCCTGATGGCCTATATCGCGCTTGCGCTGGCGAAACGCCTCGAACACCGCCGCCTGCTCATCGGCCGGAATGCCGGGGCCGGTATCGCGCACCACAAACCGGATGCAGGGCTCGGCGCAAGGGCCTTGGCAGGCAAGAGGCGCCACCGTCAGGGTAATCTGGCCACGGGCGGTAAACTTGACCGCATTGCCGAGCAAGTTGCCGAGCACCTGGCGCAGCTTGCCCAGATCCCCCTCGACCACAGGCGCCAGCCCGGGCGCATATTCCAGCGCCAGAGTGACCCCCTTGGCCGCAGCCTTTGGCCGGAACAACGCGCTGAGCTCATCCACCAGCTGGAACAGGGGGAAGGGTTCGCGGCGCGCCTCCACATGGCCCGCCTCTATCTTGGAGTAGTCGAGAATGTCGTTGAGGATCTCCAGCAGGGATTCGCCGCTGTGCTCGATGGCGGCCAGATAGCGCTGCTGGGTCTCGCTGAGATGGGTATCTTCCAGCAGCGTCAGGCCCCCGAGAATGCCGTTCATGGGGGTGCGGATCTCGTGGCTCATGGTGGCGAGAAACACCGACTTGGCGCGGTTGGCCTGTTCTGCCTCGGCGCGGGCCTGCCGCTGCTTCTCCACCTCCTCATTGAGCCGCTCGTTGGCGTGGCTGAGCTGGCCGGTGCGCTCCTCGACCCGCGACTCCAGCTCTCGCTGATAGCGGCCCAGCTCCACCGCATTGTCACGAAACACCTGCAGGGCCCGCCCCAACTCCGCCAGCTCATCGCGCCCGGTGCTGGCGATCGGCTCAAGGGGAGCCAGATCTCCGCGTGCCAACCGGCTCATCCCCGCCACCGCCCGTTGCAGCGGCCAGACGATCCGGCCATAGACCATGCGCCACATCAGCAGCATCAGTAATAGCAGGGTGAGCAGGCCAATGGCCATCAGCGCCTGCTCCAGCAGCCTGAGGCGCTGGCTTAGCGCCTGCTGGCTCTGCCCCAGCGAATCGCGGGCACGGCTGACCAGCTCACCGACCTGCTGGTTGAGACTGCTCATCAGGGCTTCGTTGGCATTGGCCAGCACCCGCAGCGCCTCCCCCTTGCCGAGCCAGTCGCTGCGCAGTTGCACCAGCTTGTCGCTCTGCGCCAGCACGGTCAGCGCCTGCTCCACCGCCTGACGACGTGCCGGATCGGTCACAGCCCCGGCCCGCAGTTGCAAGATGGCCAGCTCCCGCAGCCCCTCTTGCAACAGCGTTTGCAACTGTTCCTGCCGTTCGCTGCGCCACATCTCTTCGATGCGCTGCTGCTGCATCAGGGTACGATGGCGCAGCTCGGTCATCTGCTCCAGCCAGTCGAGATCCTGCTCCAGCAGGCGGTCCAGCGTCCGGGTCGCCTGCGTACCTTGCTGTTGGTAGAGGGAACCCAATCCCGCCACCATCACGGTTTCGGCGTTCTCCATCTGGCTGCGCGCCAGCTCGGCGATCTGTCCGGCCGCCGCCACCAGACGGGCACGCTGCGCCTCACCCTGCGTCATCAGGGTCAACCGTTCCCCCACTAGCCAGCCCTGCTGACCCAGATTGCCGATGATGCTCTGACTGAGCTGATCGAGGCTTGTTGAACCCTGTCCACGGCCGAGTTGCTCCAGCACCTGTTGCAGCTGTTGTCCCTGCAGAGTGAGCAAGCGCCCCTGATGCTCCCGCTCCTGCTCGCTGGTTGCGGTGGCCAGCAGCCGTGACGCGCTCTGGATCTCGCCGCTGAGGCGAGAGAGCGTGCGGGCCAGCTCCTGATCGGCCAGAGTCTGCTGCACCCCTTGCTCCAACTGGCGCAGATGGCTAAGCCCCACCCAGCCCAGCAGTGAGGCACTCAGGGTCAGCAACGCCATCAGGGAGAAGGCCAGCATCAACTTGCCACCCAGGCCGGAAAAGATTCTCACGGGAAGTCCCTTGGTTGTGGTCGGCTTTGACCGGATAATATGGCCCAACACTTTAACAAAACCCCTGACCATGCGAAGCGTCTATCTCTCCCCGTTGTTGCTGATCTGGTTGCTAATGCTTCCCCGCGCCGCCCTCGCATTTGCGGTCGATATCTGGCCCGGCGGCGAATTCAGCGGCCAGCCGCTGCGCCAGCAGTGGCCGGAACCCGCTGCGGCAACCAAGCCGCTGACCCTCTGTGCCCTCTACCCCCATCTGCGCGACGCCTACTGGCTTTCGGTCAATCAGGGCATGGTGGACGAAGCGAAGCGGCTGGGAGTCAAGTTGCAGATCCACGAAGCAGGGGGTTACGGCGCCCTCGCCGAGCAGCGCCAGCAGTTGCAGCGCTGCGTGCAGGAAGGGAGCGACGCCATCTTGCTCGGCGCGGTGAGCTATCAGGGCTTGCGCGAGGCCATCAAGGCCACGCCGCTGCCGCTCTTTGGGTTGGTCAACGATCTACCCAGCGGTCTGGTGCAGGCGAAGGTGGGGGTCTCCTGGTACCAGATGGGCTGGCAGATTGGCCACTGGCTGGCGCAGCGTCACCCCGCCGGCAGCAAGCCGGTCTCGGTCGCCCTCTTCCCCGGCCCGCAGTCAAGCGGCGGCAACAACTTCGTCGAGCCGGGCTTTGCCGATGCCATCAAGGGGAGCGCCATCAAGCTGGTCACCACCGAGCGCGGCGACAACAGCCGGGAAATCCAGCGCACGCTGGTGCAGCAGACGCTAGCCCGCTATCCCGACCTCGACTATCTGGTGGGGGGCGCCATCGCCACCGAAGTGGCGGTCAACGAGCTTGCGCAGCGCCATCTCGACAGGCCCCAGGTGCTGAGCACCTACTTCAGCCACGGGGTACAGCGGGGCCTGCGCCGGGGCAAGATCCTCGCCGCCAACAGCGATCAGATGCGGCTGCAGGGGCGCCTTGCGGTCGCTCAGGCGGTCTGCCTGCTGCAACACCCTGATGCCAAGGCCGAGCAGTGCCCGCGGGTGATGGGGCCACCCATTCTGACGCTGTCTGCGCCGCTGGCCGACCCCGCCGATTCCCTCTCGGATGGCGCTTTTCGTCCCGTCTATCGGGTCGAATAGCCGTTCCAAATCCGATCAGCACACTCAAGGAGAAGAGATGAAAGAGTTACATGCCAGCTGCCTGTGCGGCGCCGTCGCCCTGACCCTGCCGGATCAGTTCGACTACATGGGTAACTGCCACTGCAGCGAATGCCGCAAGTTTTCAGGGGGAGATTACGCCTCGGTCGGCGGACTGGATGGCAACAAGGTCACCATAGTGAAGGGGGAAGAGGCCATCGGCCGCTACCGGAAATCGGCAGAGACCACCCTGGCATTCTGTCGTCACTGCGGCTCCAGCCTGTTCAGCCAGAAGAGCAGCAGCGGCAAGATCAATCTGCGGTTGGGGGTACTGGACGATGTGCCGAGCCAGCGACCCGCATTTCACATCTTCGTCGGCTCCAAGGCGCCCTGGCACCAGATTGGCGACGACTGCCCGCAATTTGATACCCGCCCGCCGGTCTGATACCCGGTCAAACAGGCCAGGGCCACCGCAACGGAGTCAGGAGGCTATCTCGCCGGCAAACAGATAGCCTTCACCATGGACGGTGACAAACAGCTGGGGATCCCGCGGATCCGCTTCCATCTTGCCGCGCAGCCGCCGGATCAACACATCTATGGTGCGATCGCTCGGGCCATCGCCGCGATGGCTGATAAGGGTCAGGATCCGCTCCCGACTGAGCACCCGCCCGGCATGGGCGACAAAGGCCACCAGCACTTCATATTCGGCCTTGGTCAGGCGCACCGGCACTCCGTCCTTGCTGAGCTGGCGACGGGGGATGTCAAAACGCCAGGGGCCAAAGCGCACCGCATCGTCAGCCACCGCAGGCTCGCTCGGCGCGGCGGCCGCCAGCGAGATCCGCCACAGCAGATTCTTGACCCGCACCAGCAGTTCCCTGAGCTCGAACGGCTTGGTGACATAGTCGTCGGCCCCCATCTCGAGGCCGACAATCCGGTCCACCGCATCGCTGCGGCCGGTGACCAGAATGATCCCCACCGTGCTGCGCGCCCGCAGTTCACGGGTCAGCAGCAGACCATCTTCCCCCGGCAGGTTGATATCCAGCATCACCAGATCGACTGTTTGTTCCGCCAGCACGGCGCGCATCTCCTGGCCGTTTTCGACCGCCGTCACCCGATAGCCCTCCCGCTCGAAATAGCCGGTCAGCTTCTCGCGGGTAACCGCATCATCTTCAACAACCAGAATGTGGTAGCTCATGGGCAGGGTTCACGATGGTCGACAAGGGAGGATTATTCTATTCACATTTTGTCATAAATACCCCTATTTCATTAATTTGTGGCGGCAGCCCTGTTCACAACGCATCCCTATCATGGCTCCCATCAAAAAAGTGATGTGAGAGAGCATGATGAAAAAACTGTGGCACTTCCTGCGCACCCCCAGCCGTCGCTGGTCGGTACTGGCGCTGCTTCTGGTGGGCGTCGGCGTCACCCTCGCGGGCACCGTCGGCCTGCACTACGGCTTTGAGAAAACCAGCAGCCTCGAATTCTGTATCTCCTGCCACTCCATGAAAGACACCGTCTATCCGGAGTACAAGGAGTCCATCCACTTCAAGAATGCCTCCGGGGTACAGGCGGTCTGTACCGACTGTCACCAGCCGAAGGACTTTGTCGGCAAGGTGGCCCGCAAGATGGAGGCGGCCAACGACCTCTATCAGGAGTACATAGGCCACAGCATCGACACCCAGGAGAAGTTCGAGGACCGGCGCCTGCATCTGGCCGAGAAGGTGTGGGCACGGATGAGCAGCCAGAACTCCAAGACCTGCAAGTCCTGCCACAGCTACGACAACATGGATCACGCCAAGCAGTCCCCGGCGGCAGCGCAGGCGATGAAAGATGCGGCGGCGAAGAACATGAACTGCATCGAGTGCCACAAGGGCATCGCCCACGAACTGCCCAACATGGCGGGGGGCTTCCGGGCCACTTACGCCACCCTGGTCAACGACGCGCAAGAGGCGCCAGCCGCCGAGACCCTCTACAACCTGGGTGAAAAAGATCTCTACGCCAGCGAACAGAGCACCGACCCGGTCGGCAAACTGCTGCCTGCCTCCCGCATCGATGTCGTAGACCGCAGCGGCGATCGCCTCAAGGTGACCATCGAAGGGTGGCGCGAGAGCGACGGCAAGGGCCGGGTGCTGAGCGAATACATGGGCAAGCGGGTCTTCGTCGCCACCATCCGTGACGAACTGAAAGCGAGCGAGAAAGTGCTCAAACAGGAGACCGACAGCGCCACTCATATCAAGTGGGAGCAGGTTCAGGTGCAGGCCTGGGTCGATGGCAAGGGCTTTGAGTCCTCGCTCAAGCCGATCTGGGATTACGCCGGCGAGATGTACAAATCCACCTGCAACTCCTGCCACGGCGCGCCGGATCCCGCTCACTTCACTGCCAACGGCTGGATCTCGGGGCTCAAGGCGATGTCTGCCTACTATCGCCTGAGCAAGGAAGAGGAGCGCACCCTGCTCAAATACCTGCAAAACCATGCCGCCGATACCGGTGGTCAGGGCAGCCACTAAGTCCGGATTCGAAAGAGGAATAACAAGATGATCAATATTTCCCGTCGTGGTTTTCTGGGTGGCTTGCTGGCCAGCGGTGCCTCTGCCCTGATCGGCCCCTCCCTGCTCGGTCGCGCCGTGATGGCCGCCGAGTCTGGCGACAAGCTGGTGCAGTCCGGCTCCCACTGGGGCGCCTTCCGTGCCCGGGTGGTCGATGGGCGCTGGGTCGAGACCCAGCCGTTCGAGCATGACAAGCACCCCACCGACATGCTCAAGGCCTTGAGTGAGGTGGTCTACAACCCCTCCCGCATCCGCTACCCCATGGTGCGGCTGGACTGGCTGCGCAAGGGGCACCAGTCCGACACCAGCGAACGTGGCCAGAACCGCTTCGTGCGGGTGACCTGGTCCCAGGCGCTGGACTTCTTCTATCACGAGCTGGAGCGGGTGCAGAAGATCTATGGCCCGAGCGCCCTCTATGCCGGCCACTCCGGCTGGCAGTCGGTGGGCAAGCTGCACTCCGCTGGTGCCATGCTGGGGCGCGCCATGAACCTGCACGGCACCTATCTGGCCAAGGCTGGTGACTACTCCACCGGTGCCGCCCAGGTGATCCTGCCCCACGTGGCGGGCGCCATGGAGGTATACGAGCAGCAGACCTCCTGGCCGCTGGTGCTGGAACACAGCAAGACCATCGTTATCTGGGGCTCCGATCCCATCAAGAACCTGCAGGTGGGCTGGCTGGTGCCGGATCACAGCGTCTACGACTACTGGGCGCAGTTGAAAGAGAAGGTGGCCAAAGGCGAGATCCGGGTGATCAGTGTCGATCCGGTCAAATCCAAGACCCAGAAGTACCTCAATTGCGATCAGGTGACCCTGAATCCGCAGACCGACGTACCGCTGATGCTGGGCATCGCCCACACCCTCTACAGCGAGAAGCGCCACGACGAGGCGTTCCTGAAGAACTACACCACCGGCTTTGACAAGTTCCTGCCCTACCTGCTGGGCACCAGCGATGGTCAGGTGAAGGATGCCGAGTGGGCCGCCGCCATCTGTGGCGTACCAGCCGAGACCATCCGCGAGCTGGCCCGCGCCATGAGCAGTGGTCGTACCCAGCTTATCGGCGGCTGGTGTGTGCAACGCATGCACCACGGCGAGCAGTACGCCTGGATGCTGGTGGTACTGGCCTCGATGATTGGCCAGATCGGCCTGCCGGGGGGCGGTTACGGCTTTGGCTGGCACTACAACGGAGCGGGCACCATCACCTCCAGCGGCCCCATCATGTCCGGTTTCAGCTCGGTAATTCCCGGGGTCAAGCCGCTCCATGACGGCGACTGGAAGGGCTACTCCAAGTACATTCCGGTAGCCCGTTTCGTCGACTGCATCCTCAATCCGGGCAAGCAGATCGCCTTCAACGGCCAGACCATCACCTACCCCCACATGAAGATGGCGGTGTTCTGCGGCAACAACCCGTTCCACCACCAGCAGGATCGCAACAAGATGGTCGCGGCCTGGCGCAAGCTGGAAACCGTGGTCAGCATCGATCACCAGTGGACCGCCAGCTGCCGCTTCGCCGATATCGTGCTGCCCGCCACCACCACCTATGAGCGCGATGACATCGAGCAGTGGGGCTCCCACTCCAACGCGGGCATTCTGGCCATGTACAAGGTGGTAGAGCCGCTGTTCGAGGCGCGCGATGACTACGACATCTTCGCCGATCTCTGCCGTCGCTTCGGTCGCGAGGCCGAGTTCACCGGCGGCAAGAGCAAGCTGGAGTGGATCCAGAGCATCTATGACGACGCCCGCCTGCAGGGCCGCGGCATCGGCATTCGTCTGCCCCGTTTCAGCCAGTTCTGGCACGGCGAGGGCTTCGTCACCTTCCCGGCGGGCCAGCCCTGGGTGCGCCACGAGTCGTTCCGTCAGGAGCCGGATCTGGAACCCCTCGGTACCCCGTCTGGCCTTATCGAGATCTACTCCAAGACCATCGCCGACTACGGCTATGGGGATTGCCCGGGCCATCCGGTCTGGATCGAGCCCTACGAGCGCTCCCACGGCGGACCGGGCAGCAAACAGTACCCGCTGCACCTGCAATCCTGCCACCCGGACAAGCGGCTGCACAGCCAGCTCTGCTCGTCCGACAACTACCGAGCCACCTACACGGTGCAGGGTCGCGAACCTGTCTATATGAATCCGCAGGATGCCAAATCCCGCGGCCTCAAGGACGGCGATCTGGTGCGGGTGTTCAACGGTCGCGGTCAGGTATTGGCTGGTCTGGTGGTGAGCGATGATTACGCCCCTGGCGTAGTCCGGATACAGGAAGGTGCCTGGTATGGCCCGCAAGAGGGCGGCAAGGTGGGTACGCTCTGTACCTACGGCGATCCCAACGTGCTGACCGCCGACATCGGCTCCTCCAGCCTGGCGCAGGCCACCACGGCCCATACCGCGCTGGTGGAGATCGAGAAGTTCCGCGGGCAGGCACCTGCCGTCACTGCCTTCGGCGCTCCGGAATCGGCCAAGGGCATCGACCCCATGTTCCCGGCACTCTGACCCCGGGGGGACGAAAGCGCCCCCTTGAGTTTCCTTTATTTTTAAAGTCGTTAGAATCGGGAGCCATCAAGGCTCCCGATTGCCATCCACGGAGGAAAAATGCAGGAATTTATGGCTACCAGCGAACGCCGGGCCGAACTCTACTGGTGGTTCTCCACCCTGTTCGCCGCCGAACTCAGTGATGAGCAGATCGCCGAATATGACACCTATGACGTGCGAAGCTTCCTGAAAAGCCTCTCCACCCTGGATCCGATGCGCGAAGCCGTGGCCGAGCTCAACGATGCCATCGCCCGCCTGCTGGTGCGCCCGGATCGCCAGCTGGAACTGGCCGCCGACTTCGCCGGCCTGTTTCTAGTGGATCCCAAACAGGGCGCCCTGCCCTACGAATCGCTCTACCGCGGCGAGGCCAAGCTGCTGATGCAGGCCCCGATGGCCGAGATGCAGGCCCGCCTCGATCGCCTCGGTATCAATGTCAGCGATAAATACAAAGAGCCTGCCGACCATCTGGCAATCGAGCTGGATCTGATGGGCAATCTCATCATCCGTGGGGCGGAAGCCAAGAGCGCGGCCGAGCGGGAACGCTGGCTCGACGAGCAGGAAGCGCTGCTGCACGGTCATCTGCTGGGCTGGTTTGACAAGTTCGAAAGCGCCTGTCGCGCCGCCGACCGGTTTGGCTTCTACGGCGCCAGTGCCCGTCTGCTGGGGGTCTTCCTCAAGATGGATGCCAACTACCTCTCTCTGGTCAAACCGGCACCGTCCGCCGACTGAGGCCGCGATGAAGACAGCCCTGCTTCTGATTGCATGCTGGCTGCTGGCCCTGATCCCGCTGGATCAGGGCATTACTCCGCTGATCGCGCTGCTGTTCAACCCGGATCGCGAGCTCTACGGCACCGCTCAGCTCACCGGCTTTGCTGGCATCCTGCTCACCCTCTACCTTGCCAATCTCGGCGTCGAGGTGGTGTTGCGCCGCCGCTTCCAGATTGCCGGCATGCTGGCGCTGCTGGCCGCCTGGATCGACTTCATCAACAGCAGCGGCAGCGAGTCGCACTTCCTGCTGCTCTACCTACTCGCCCTCCCGTTCCACCTGCTCGGCTGGCTGGTATTTGTGCGCGGTATTCAGGCATTTGGCCGAGAGAAAGGCTAAAAAATAGCCAACAATATTGCAAATCATGACAGCCAGGTCAGGCACTTCCCAGTCATTACAAGCACATCGGTACAGCTCCCCGTAATATTTGCTTACATTCAGCTCCCGTTCAGTTTTACAAAAGCCGATATAGTGCCGCTCCTTTCGCCACACTACACAGGAGCAATCATATGCCTCCACAGGATGCGCGCATCACAGGCCTCGATCTGTTGCGCGGGCTTGTCATCTTCATGGCCGTCTTCGAGCACTACACCGGTTACCTCAACTACTGGTACATCGATTTCTTCAATCGGGAACATGCCTTGTGGGACAGCTTCTATGTATCACACAAGGCAATGGCGGGACACCTGCTCCCCATGGATCAGCTGACAGCACACGCATCAGCCTGGTTAATCCCCTGGGTCAGCCAGATCTACCTGGCCTTGGCCGCATTCAACCTGAGCCGCCGCGATCAGGCCAGCTTCAAGCCGCAGCTGGGCAGCAAGCTGGCCCTGTTTGCCAGCATCATACTGATGCTCTATGTCGAAGGGTTGGTCATCGCCCCCAACTTCGGCGAGGCCATCTCGTTCTACCCGGTCATGCTCTGGATGTGCCTGCTGGCGCTCTTCTCCATGGTGTATGCCAGGTTCGGCATCCGCGGCATGCTCCTGCTGACCCTTCTAAGCCTGCTACTGGATCAACTCGGCGTACAGGATCTGCTCGGCCATATCGACAGCTGGATGAAGCTGCACGTTCACCCCGACTATGAGCTGGATGCCCGTCTCGACCTCTTCATGGCCAGTGGCTGTTTCGGCTTTCTCTATGGCTGGTGCTGGCATCAGCGCCCACAATGGCGAGATCGCCTCAACCGTCTGGTACTGACGCTGTCGCTGGTGGCGCTGGCCATCTATCTCATGTTCGGCGAGACAAGCACGGTCGAGCTCAACGACATCTACGCCAACGAACACGAACTGGCGCTGGACATGATCGGCCGAGCCGGGATCTGGGGTATGGAGTTTCTGGTGATCGGTACCGTGCTCTGGCTACACCAACACAATATCCGTCTCTGCTGGCGACCACTCAACTGGATCGGCATGTACTCGCTGACCGTCTTCATCTTCCACAAGAGCATCTTCGTGCACCTGTGGGGCCCCTTGCTACTGTGGTGGACCGCCCGTCAGGGCACCATACTGCCCAACAGTTTTGGCCTTATCATGTTGCTCTGCACCGCCAGCATACTGCTTATTTATGCTTTCCAGCGCTCCGGCATCATCTGTCATCTGATGGGAATGCATCAGGATCGGGACTGGGCGCGGCTATATGGCAAATAAGTATTGGCTGTCGCTGCTAATACTGGTGACGCTACCATTGCAAGCAAAGGAGTTGTTACTGGGCAGCAGCTGGCAACTGGATAGTAACCAGGCCAGTAGTAACGCAACCCAGCACAGCCAACTCTGGTGGGGTTATGAACGGGAGACCCAGGTTGGGCTCCTTTTCACTAACGGAAGCAGTGCCGGGCTGGCACTACCTCTCTATGAAAAGAGTTTTATCGCCTTGGGAGTTGGATCCATGCCAGTGGTTGATAGTACCCGTTTCAGTGCTATGTGGCGCCTGGGATGGCAGCTGGATGATGACCATCAATTGACGTTGTCCCAGCTCGTCGACCTCACTGGCCGTTATGGCCAGCTCTGGTACATGGAGCACAGCCTGCCGCTGCCGGCCGGGCTCTCCCTCAACCTCTGGCTGACCCGGGGCAGTCAGGCCCACATGGCTGCTTATGATGCTCATGAAGGTTGGCGAGACTGGGGGCTAACCCTGGAGCACAGCTGGGCTTGGCAAAAGTGGCAACTCGACGCAGAAGCGGGTGCCAAGCAGTGGCTCATCCAGGGTTGCGATTGGCAACCAGTCGTGAACCTGACCCTGAGCTATCGCTTCAGCTGGTAACACTCACACCACAGGCAACTTCCACGTTTACCAGCGCCCACCTATCTTGGGTCCAGCCAAATGAAAACGCACAGACAGTCAAACCCATCGCATCATTAGGCTCTACAATGCAACTGCTTCCTGCAATCAGGGGGATATCCTGTTGCTGCGCACTCCAGGTTTCCTGACCAAATGGCAACATGCCAACCATGTTGCCAAATTCCATTACAACAGAGTCAATCATCGTCAGCCCTCTTTGCCAGCAAGCCGCACAGCTCAAGCACTAACGCTCTGATCGCGCATGATAAACATCCTCTGTTAGCGACATAACGCTCTCTCGGGATGTCAAAAGGACCACGGTAGCAAGGGCTTGCAACTCAGGCTGAACATCTGTGCCCACAAGCCCTTAACAGGGGAAGAAGGGATTATCTATTGGTACGCAACGTCAGGTCGACTGCGTTCATCAAAGGATGATGATGTCATTGGTGCCGCAGGGGAAAATCCCCTGGCGATAGATATGACTATCTGCCAAACGTCAGGGTGGGAACACCACCATCATCCCGCTCATTGAGCATGCGTGTGAGCGGGGAGTCGCCCGAATAACGGGATCCAGGCTCACTGAGGGAAAATTTGGCCCCCGGTTTTTTTGCCTGCCATGCGTTGCCAAGCTCATCGGCAACCCGATCCCGCACTGTCTGTGACGGCTCCTGATGCGTAATCACAAACTCTTTGGGGGGCTTGTCTGCCAGAACAGGCACATCAAACTGCCAGAGGGATGCACAGAGCAATAGAGAGAACATAACTACCTCCATCCATCAAAGTCCTCCTTTTTACCCACTCACCACCTGAGTGTCACCCATTACCCTGTAACCAAATGTTGCTGTCTATCCAAAAGTCTAATTGCCCCCATCAGCCAAAGGTATAAGTTGTTACTTAATTATTAAAAGTATGTATTCAAAGGAGTGAGTGATGAGCGAGAGCAAGGTCTATCCGGTCAAACCCCATATCAGCAACAGCGCCCTGCTCGACAAGGGCGACTACGCCGCCATGTACCAGGCCTCCGTCGAGGATCCCGATACCTTCTGGGGTGAACAGGGCAAAATCCTCGACTGGATAAAGCCCTACACCAAGGTAAAAAACACCTCCTACGATCCGGGCCATGTCTACATCAAGTGGTTTGAAGATGGCCAGCTCAACGTCTCCGCCAACTGCCTCGATCGCCATCTCGCCGAACGGGGTGACAAGGTCGCCATCATCTGGGAAGGGGACAACCCCGCCGAAGATCGCAAACTCACCTACCGCGAGCTGCACAGCGAAGTGTGCAAGTTTGCCAACGTCTTGAAAGCTCAGGGGGTTCATCGCGGCGACGTGGTCTGCCTCTATATGCCCATGGTGCCCGAAGCCGCCATCGCCATGCTGGCCTGTACCCGCATCGGCGCGGTGCACAGCATCGTCTTTGGCGGCTTCTCGCCGGAAGCACTGGCCGGTCGCATCATCGACTCGGGCTCGCGCATCGTGATCACCGCCGACGAGGGACTGCGCGGTGGCCGTCCGGTGCCACTCAAGAAAAACGTGGATGAAGCGCTCACCAACCCGGATACCCAGGTTAACAAGGTGATCGTGCTCAAGCGCACCGGCGGCAATGTCGCCTGGCACAACCACCGCGACATCTGGTGGCATGAAGCGACCGCCACCGTCAGCAGCGACTGCCCGCCCGAGGCGATGAACGCCGAAGATCCGCTCTTTATCCTCTATACCTCCGGCTCCACCGGCAAACCCAAGGGGGTGCTGCACACCACCGGCGGCTATCTGGTCTATGCCACCCTCACCTTCAAATATGTGTTCGACTACCACGAAGAGGACATCTACTGGTGTACCGCCGATGTGGGCTGGGTCACTGGTCACTCCTATCTGGTCTACGGGCCGCTCGCCAACGGCGCCACCACCATCATGTTCGAAGGGGTGCCCAACTACCCGGCCACCAACCGCATGAGTCAGGTGGTGGACAAGCACCAGGTCACCATCCTCTATACCGCCCCCACTGCCATCCGCGCCCTGATGGCCAAGGGCAACGAAGCTGTCACCGGCACCTCGCGCCAGAGCCTGCGCATCATGGGCTCGGTGGGTGAACCGATCAACCCGGAAGCCTGGGAGTGGTACTACCGCACCATTGGCGATGAGCGCTGCCCCATTGTCGATACCTGGTGGCAGACCGAAACCGGCGGCATCCTGATTACGCCGCTGCCCGGCGTCACCGACCTGAAACCGGGCTCAGCCACCAAACCCTTCTTCGGGGTGCAACCTGCGCTGGTCGACAACATGGGCGAACCGCTGGAGGGGGCCACCGAGGGCAATCTGGTGATCACCGACTCCTGGCCGGGTCAGATGCGCACCGTATTCGGCGATCACGAGCGGTTCGAGCAGACCTACTTCTCCACCTTCCCCGGCCGCTACTTCACTGGCGACGGTGCCCGTCGCGATGCCGATGGCTACTACTGGATCACCGGACGGGTGGATGATGTACTGAACGTCTCCGGCCACCGCATGGGTACCGCCGAAATTGAATCGGCGCTGGTGGCCCATCCCAAGATCGCCGAAGCCGCGGTGGTGGGGGTTCCTCACGAGATCAAGGGTCAGGGCATCTATGCCTATGTCACCCTGATCGCCGGGGAAGAGCCGAGCCGTGAGCTGCACAAAGAGGTGAAGGAGTGGGTGCGCAAGGAGATCGGTGCCATCGCCACGCCAGATGTCATTCACTGGGCGGAGGGGCTGCCGAAGACCCGTTCCGGCAAGATCATGCGGCGAATTCTGCGCAAGATCGCCACCGGCGAGACCGACAGCCTGGGGGATATCTCCACCTTGGCGGATCCGGGCGTAGTAGACAAACTCATCCGCGAGAAGTCGGAAGCAGCCTGATCCCGCTTCGTTTGTTGCTCGACAAAGCCGGCCCTGTGCCGGCTTTGCTGTTTCTACAGCGGTACAAACGGCCTGAGCGGCTGAAACTGGGTGCACAGGGAGGTGACGCTCAATAAATAGCCAGATGTAGAGATTAGACCAGTAAAATGCTGCTAATTTTCACGAAATCAATATAATTGCGAAATCTGTGTGCCAGGGCACACCGATTTGCGCAGAAAATGGCTAGATTTCAGGTAGTCCACAAGATAGCTGACAGATAGCAGCATGATCATCGAGGATGCACTCAATATGTCGCAACATCGCCGAATTCTCCTGCTCAACGGTCCAAACCTGAATCTGCTGGGCAAACGGGAACCGGGTATCTACGGCAGCAAGACGCTCGATGAGATCGTCGCCGATCTGAAGCTCAACGCCAGCGAACTCGGTGTCACTCTGGAACATCTGCAATCCAACGCCGAACATGAGTTGGTCAGCCGCATCCATCAGGCCATGGGTCAGGTGGATTTCATCATCATCAATCCGGCCGCCTTCACCCACACCAGCGTCGCCATCCGCGATGCGCTGCTGGGTGTCGCCATACCCTTTATCGAGGTTCACCTGTCAAACGTTCATGCCAGGGAGCCGTTTCGTCATCACTCCTATCTGTCTGATGTCGCCAAAGGGGTCATTTGTGGTCTGGGGGCCGATGGCTATCAATTCGCTTTAACCGCGGCCGTGCGCCATCTGCACGCGGCTTGATAATCACTGATCAGATAAAGAAGAAAGAGAATGCTAATGGATATCCGCAAAATCAAGAAGCTGATTGAACTGGTTGAAGAGTCCGGCATCGCCGAACTGGAGATCTCCGAAGGTGAAGAGTCCGTTCGCATCAGCCGCAACTTCGCAGGCCAGGTCACTGCCGCACCGCAGATGATCATGCAGCAAGCAGCCGCTCCGGTTGCCGCTCCAGCCGCCGCCCCGGTTTCCGCTGCGCCGGCCGCAGATGCCGCACCGAGCGGTCACCTGATGCGCTCTCCCATGGTTGGCTCCTTCTACCGCTCCTCCAGCCCGGAAGCCAAGCCGTTCGTGGAAGTGGGTCAGCAAGTCAATGTCGGCGATACCCTGTGCATCGTCGAAGCCATGAAAATGATGAACCAAATCGAGTCTGACAAGGCCGGTGTGATCAAAGCGATCCTGGTTGAAAATGGTCAGGCCGTCGAATTTGACGAGCCGCTGTTCATCATCGAATAAGGGAAATCGCCACCCATGTTGGACAAAGTAGTCATCGCCAACCGCGGTGAAATTGCCCTGCGGATCCTGCGCGCCTGCAAAGAGCTCGGGATCAAGACAGTGGCCGTTCACTCCACCGCCGACCGGGAGCTCAAACATGTGCTGCTGGCCGACGAATCCATCTGTATCGGCAAACCAGCCAGTACCGACTCCTACCTCAACGTTCCGGCTATCATCGCCGCCGCCGAGGTGACCGGTGCCGTGGCCATCCACCCGGGTTACGGCTTCCTCTCCGAGAACGCCGATTTTGCCGAAGTGGTCGAAAAATCCGGCTTCATCTTCATCGGCCCGCGCGCCGAGACCATCCGCCTGATGGGTGACAAAGTCTCCGCCATCGAAGCGATGAAGAAGGCAGGCGTACCGTGTGTACCGGGCTCTGACGGTCCGGTGGACAACGACACCAAGCGCAATGCCGCTATTGCCAAGCGCATCGGCTATCCGGTGATCATCAAGGCTGCCGGTGGCGGCGGTGGTCGTGGCATGCGCGTGGTACGCAGCGAGGCCGAGCTAGCCTCCGCCATTGCCCTAACCAAATCCGAAGCAGGCCAGTTCTTCAAGAACGACATGGTCTACATGGAGAAGTACCTGGAAAACCCGCGCCACATCGAAATTCAGGTGTTGGCAGACGGCCAGGGCAACGCCCTCTATCTGGGCGAGCGCGACTGCTCCATGCAGCGTCGCCACCAGAAGGTGGTGGAAGAGGCGCCGGCACCCGGCATCACCGCCGAAATGCGCAAGTTCATCGGCGAGCGCTGTGTGCGCGCCTGTATCGAGATCGGCTACCGCGGTGCGGGTACTTTCGAGTTCCTGTACGAGAACGGCGAGTTCTATTTCATCGAAATGAACACCCGTATCCAGGTTGAGCATCCGGTCACCGAGATGGTCACCGGTATCGATCTGATCAAGGAGCAGCTGCGCATCGCCGCCGGTCAACCCCTGTCGATCACCCAGCAGGATATCCGCATCCGTGGTCATGCCATCGAGTGCCGGATCAACGCGGAAGATCCGGCCACCTTCATGCCCTCTCCGGGTCTGGTGCAGCGCTTCCACGCGCCGGGTGGTCTGGGCGTGCGTTGGGACTCCCACATCTATGCCGGTTACAAGGTACCGCCCCACTATGATTCGATGATCGGCAAGCTGATCTGCTACGGCGAGAATCGTGACATTGCCATCGCCCGCATGCGCCATGCGCTGGACGAGCTGGTAGTGGAAGGGATCAAGACCAACGTACCGCTGCAAAAAGAGATCATGAAAGACGAAAACTTCCAGCACGGTGGCACCAATATCCACTACCTGCACAAGAAGTTAGGTCTGTAAGGATCGCTGATAGAGACCCGATGACATTGCACGGTGGCAGTACCAACGCCCACTATCTGCACAAGAAGTTGGGTCTGTAAGGATCTCTGATAGAGACCGGACTTCCGGTGGAAGTCTGCTCCGCAAGGAGCCTCTGCTGAAAAAGGGCCATGGCGACATGGCCCTTTTTTGTTATCCTTGCGCCCCTCAAAATTGTCGGAGGCCAAGGTGAACCGTTTTGCTCTCGCCCGCCGGGAAGCAGCTTTCTGCCTGCTGCTGACCCTACTCTATTTTCTTGCCTGGTATGGCACGGCTTATCTGATCCCGGAAGAGATCGAATGCTGGGACATTCCCCTTTGGTTCCTGCTCAGTTGCGTGGCGATGCCACTGCTGTTCATCGCACTATGTGCCCTGATGGTGGATCGACTGTTTGTGGATATCCCCCTCGATACCCCAGCCCCTTCCGGCAAGGAGTCATCCCATGAATCTTGAGCTGATGCTGCCGCTCTTCATCTATCTGGTGCTGGTGCTGGGGGTGGGTTTCTGGGCCAGCCGTCATAGAGCTGAAGGCAACTTCGTGCAGGAGTACTTCATCGGCAACCGCAGCATGGGCGGGCTGGTGCTGGCGATGACGCTAGTGGCCACCTACACCTCGGCCTCCTCCTTTATCGGTGGGCCGGGCGCGGCCTACAAGATCGGTCTGGGCTGGGTGTTGCTGGCGATGATCCAGCTGCCCACCGTCTGGCTCACTCTGGGAGTACTGGGCAAGAAGTTCGCCATCATCGCCCGCCGGGTCAATGCGGTGACCATCAACGACATGCTGTGGGCCCGCTATCAGAGCAAGGCAGTGGTGATCCTCGGCTCCGTTACTATCATCCTCGCCTTTATCGCGACCATGGTGGTGCAGTTTATCGGCGGTGCCCGCCTGCTGGAGACCGCCACCGGGCTCTCCTACCAGCAGGGGTTGATGCTGTTTGCCAGCTGTGTGCTGCTCTACACCATCATCGGCGGCTTCCGCGCCGTGGTGATGACTGATGCCCTGCAGGGGATCATCATGCTGATCGGCACCGGCGCCCTGCTGGCAGGAATTCTGATTGCCGGTGACGGCCTGCCGAACCTCATCCACCAGCTCAGGGAGATCGACCCCAAGCTGGTAAGCCCGCAAGGGGCCGGCGACATGCTGACCCAGCCCTTTATGCTGAGCTTCTGGATCCTGGTCTGTGTCGGGGTGGTGGGGCTGCCCCACTCGGCATTGCGCTGTTTTGGCTATCGCGACAGCAAGGCGCTCCATCGCGGCATTCTGATCGGCACCGTTGTCAGCGCCCTGCTGATGTTCGGCATGCATCTGGCGGGCGCCCTTGGCCGCGCCATCCTGCCCGGCATGGACAGCCCGGACAAGATCATGCCCTCCCTGATGATGGAAGTGCTACCCCCCTGGCTGGCCGGAGTCTTTCTGGCGGCGCCGATGGCGGCCATCATGTCCACCATCGACTCCCAGCTGATCCAGGCTTCCGCCACTCTGGTGAAGGATCTCTACCTCAACTATCTGAGTCCAAAGCAGGAGAAGCTGGAAGTGCGCATCCCCCGCCTCTCCCTGCTCTGTACCCTGATCCTCGGCACTCTGGTGCTGCTGGCGGCGTTGCAACCGCCCGAGATGATCATCTGGCTCAACCTGCTCGCCTTTGGCGGATTGCAAGCGGTGTTCCTCTGGCCACTGGTGCTCGGCCTCTACTGGTCGCGGGCCAACGGCCCGGGCGCACTGGCCAGCATGGTCAGCGGCATCGTAAGCTATGGGGTACTCAGTCAGTGGGGGATCAAGCTGGCTGGTCTGCACGCCATCGTGCCAAGCCTCACGCTGGCGCTAGTGGTCTTTATCACGGTCAGCCTGCTGACGGCACCGCCCTCGCGGGAAGTGCGCGAGCTTTTCGGGCAGAAATAATAAAAATATAAATTAGGGGTTCCAAAACTATCCCCAAATAGGTGTTTTCCGGTTAAACTGTGCGCCAAGTCACAGAAAGTAGCCGCTGTATGCCCGTTAAAGCCACTCGACAAGTCGTTACTCAAGCCCTGCAGCGGCTCGGTTATGCCCTGCTGCTGCCCGTCTCCATCCTGCCGATGGCGGCGCTGATCTACCGGCTTGGGCAACCCGACGTGCTCGATTTGGCGGTGCTCTCCCTCACCGGTCAGGCGATCTTCAGCCAGATGCCGCTCATCTATGCGGTGGCGATCGCCTTTGGCCTGAGTCGGCAGGAGCTGGGCGGACAGACACTGGCGGGTGCGGTCAACTTCCTGCTGCTCAGCACCGCCTTCAATACGCTTGCCCCCAACCTGCACGCCGACATGATCTGCGGTCTGCTGGCGGGGCTCACCACTGCCATCATCTATCCCTGGGTTCACCAGCAAACCCTGCCCCGCTGGCTGCAGATCGCCAGGGGGGAGTTTCCCAGCCTGCTGGTGTCGGCCTTGGCCTGCCTGCTGATCGCCATCCCCCTCTCGCTGCTGTGGCCGCCACTGGAGCGCGGGCTGACCCTGCTCACCTCAGAGCTGCTTACCACGCCGTTTGGCGCCTTCTGCTACGGCACCCTCAACCGCTTGCTGATCCCGCTTGGGCTCCATCAGGTGCTGGGCAGCGTCATCGGCCTTGGCGAGAGCAACCTGCAGGCGCTGGCCACCGCCCAACCCCTTCATGAAGGGTATGTGGCCGGTCTCTACCCCATCATCATGTTCGGCCTGCCGGGCGCCTGTTTTGCCATCTGGCTGCACCGCCAGCGGATGCAGCGGCTGCCGCAGGGCGGGCTGCTGCTCACCCTGGCGCTCACCTCGGCACTGGTGGGTATCACAGAGCCTATCGAATTTCTGTTCGCCTTTACCGCCCCCTGGCTGTTTCTCGCCCACGCCCTACTGACCGGACTGTCACTGGCGGTCTGTAGCGGGCTGGGGATCAAGGTGGGCAGTTACTTCTCCGCCGGTCTGCTGGATCTGGTGCTGAGCTATCAGGCTGGGGAGCACAGCTTCTGGCTCATTCCGGTCGGTATCCTGTTTTTCGTCGCCTACACCCTGCTCTTTTACCAACTGCTGGAGCGTGCCCCCCTCAGCATGCCGAGCAAGCCCATCGCGGTGGAACATCCGCGCCTTGCCAGTGTTGCCCCCTCAGACCCGCAGATGCTGGCGATCCAGTATCTCAAGGTACTGGGCGGGATGGACAATCTGGTGGCGATGAGTGTCTGTATCACCCGCCTCAGCCTGCGGGTGCGCGATATTTCACTGGTGGATGAATCTCGCCTGCTGGGCCTGGGCTGCCTCTCCTGGATCCAGCTCAACGACCACCAGCTGGTGCTGGTGCTGGGCCCCAGCGCCAGCCTGATTGAAGGGCAGATCCGCATGCTGGCGGAGCGCCAGTCGGTCCCGCTCGGCCTCAAACCCAATCAGGAGTCGGCCAGCCAGAGCAGCTGGTAACTCAGGCAAACGGCAACCGCTCGGCCACGAAATCCATCAGGGTGCGCAGGGCGGGGGCCAGATGCTCCCGACTCGGATAGATTAGGTAGAACGGGTTGGCCGGAATGGGCTGATCCGGCAACACCTTCTGCAGCCGCCCCGCCGCCAAATCCCCTTCACAGACATGGTGGGGCAACAGGGCAATTCCCCCGTCATGAAGCGCCATCTCCCGCAGCGCCAGCAAGCTATTGCTGACACAGGCCCCCTGTGGCCGCCAGCCCCCCTCCTGCAATGGCCACACCGGCATGGCCGAGTGCACCAGACAGGCATAACGACCCAGCTCGCTCAGCTGTTGCGGCATGCCGTGGGCCGCCAGATAGGCGGGCGCTGCCACCAGATGACGCGCCACCTGACCGATACGCCGACAGATGAGGCTGGAGTCTTTCAGCGGCGCCGCCCGCAGCGCCAAATCATAACCTTCCCCCACCAGATCGAGCTGATCGTCACTCAGGGTCAGTTCCAGCACCACTTCGGGATAGAGGGCGCGAAACTCGGCGAGGATCCGGCCAAGCAGCAGAGTGCCGGTTGCCTCAGGGGCGGTGATCCGCACCCGCCCCGCCGGGGCCGAGCGCAGCCGTGCCATCGCCAGATTGGCACTGCGGGCCATTGCCAGCAGCCCCTGACAGTGCTCCACATAGAGCTCCCCCTGCGGGGTCAGGCTCAACCTGCGGGTGGTGCGCTGCAACAGCCGCACCCCGAGCTGGGATTCGAGCCGCGAGATCTTCTGGCTCACCGATGACTTGGGCATACCAAGCAGCTCGGCGGCTCGGGTAAAGCTTCCCTGCTCCACCACGGTGGCGAACAGTCCCATCAACTCCAGATCGACATTGTTCATATATTCAAACAGTCTTTACCGATTACCCATCTTAATCTTGATAATCAACCAGACTAGAGTGAGTGGCAATCCCGAACACAGCGATTTGAAAGGAAAAACCATGAAAGCCATTGCCCTGACTCACTATCTGCCAAGCGACCACCCCGACTGCTTCATCGCCGCCAACCTGCCCGATCCGGTTCCGGGCCCGCGGGATCTGCTGGTGCGGGTCACCGCCACCTCCGTCAATCCGGTGGATACCAAGGTGCGCTCCCCCAAGGCCAAAATTGAAAGCTCGCCCAGGGTACTGGGCTGGGATGCGGTGGGGGAAGTGATCGCCACCGGCAGCGAAGTGACCCTGTTCAAGGCGGGCGACCGGGTCTGGTATGCCGGCGACATCAGCCGTCCGGGCAGCAACAGCGCTCTGCAACTGGTGGATGAGCGTATCTCCGCAATCGCCCCCACCAGCTTGAGCGATGTGGAGGCCGCCGCCCTGCCGCTCACCGCCATCACCGCCTGGGAGACCCTGTTCGAGCGCTTCGCTCTCACCCGCGAGAGCCGTGGCAAACTGCTGATCATCGGCGGCGCCGGTGGCGTGGGCTCCATCGCCATCCAGCTGGCCCGTCAGCTCACCGGTATGGAGGTGATTGCTACCGCCTCCCGCCCCGAGAGCCGCGAGTGGTGCCTCGAGATGGGCGCCCATCAGGTCGTAAACCACCACAAGTTGCAGGAGGAGCTGACCGCCCTTGGCATCACCCAGGTCGATGCCATCTTCTGCACCAACGCCACCGCCGAGCACTGGGCCACCATGGCCGGGCTGATCCGCCCGTTTGGCCATATCTGCACCATCGCCGAATCGAGCGAACCGTGGGATCTCTCCCTGCTCAAGAGCAAGAGCGTCACCTTCAGCCAGGAGTTCATGTTCACCCGCTCCCTGTTCCAGACGCCGGACATGATCGAACAGCACCGCCTGCTCGGCCGGGTGGCGGCACTGGTCGATGAAGGGGTATTGCAGACCACCCTGACCAGAACCATCCCGTCGCTGACCCCGATCACGCTGGCTCAGGCCCATGCCGAGGTGGAAGCGGGCCGCATGGTTGGCAAGCTGGTGATCGACATGAGCGACTTTGCCAACTAAGCCCTCAAACGCACCATGATGGGATAAGTTCACCAAGGAGATGCCCCAAACGGGCACAACCAGCAGCGCTAATGCCAGCCAGCGGCAGGCCAACATCCAACAATCAGCCAAAAAAGAGGCCATTTCGCGAGAAATGGCCTGAATACCTGAACATTGGGGTAACAATCACACACATATCCTTATGCAGGACATATTAGTCTTTGCATCTGGCGTGCCAACTGCAGCATGAATGCGCCAAAACGGCGTCAGTCCATCCTTGAGCAAGGTGCCGACCTTGCTCTTTTTTTGTCTGGCAGACTGTTTACCAGGCAAAGGAGTGCAGATAAAAAAATGCCACCCGAGGGTGGCAGTGAAAGATGACGGAACTTGAGCAAAGCGTTCAGCGAAAACCGGTCGTCTTCGCCTGCATAGAGCAATACAGGAACCGTGCCAATCCGGCAAAAGCCCCCGTATCCCTCCACGTCATGGGCAAACCACGACAGCACTGCCCCATGATGGTAGAATCTCGCGGTTTCACATTTATGAAGAGTCGACGCCATGCCCTGGATACAAATTCGAATCAACGCCACTGCCAAGACCGCAGACAAGGTGAGCAACATGCTGCTGGGGCGTGGTGCCCAGGCGGTGACCTTTATGGATGCCAAGGATGTGCCCGTCTATGAACCCATGCCGGGCGAAACCCCGCTGTGGGGCGAGACCGAAGTGATGGGGCTGTTTGACGCCGAAACCGATCCGGCCCCCACCATCGCCTTCTTCCAGCAGATCTTCGGCGAAAATGTCGGCTACAAGGTCGAGCAGCTGGAAGACAAGGATTGGGTGCGCGAGTGGATGGATCACTTCCACCCCATGCAGTTTGGCGAGCGCCTCTGGATCTGCCCGAGCTGGCGCGATGTGCCGAACCCCGATGCAGTTAACGTGATGCTGGATCCGGGCCTGGCCTTCGGTACCGGTACCCACCCCACCACCGCCCTCTGCCTGCAGTGGCTGGACGGGCTGGATCTGAGCGGTAAAACCGTGGTCGATTTTGGCTGTGGCTCCGGCATTCTCGGCATCGCCGCCCTGAAACTGGGTGCTGCCCGCGTTATCGGCATCGACATCGACCCGCAGGCCATTCAGGCCAGCCGCGACAACGCCACGCGCAACGGTGTCGCCGACCAGATTGAGCTCTATCTGCCGGCCGACCAGCCACAAGATGTCGAAGCGGATGTGGTGGTCGCCAATATCCTGGCCGGCCCGCTGCGCGAACTGGCACCGCTGATCGCCGGTCACGGCAAAGCGGGCAGCCTGATGGCCCTCTCCGGCGTGCTGGAGAGCCAGGCTCCGGAGCTGGAAACCATCTACGGTCAGTGGTTCGAAATGGACCCGACCGCCGTCAAGGAGGAGTGGTGCCGCCTCTCCGGCCGCAAGCACGGCTAAGCGCGGGCAACATAGACGCCAACCTCATGCCATCAGGGCTCCCGTTCGGGGGCTCTGATTGTTTTGGCCTACCGAGCTCATCCAGGTCCGTGAGCATGGGCTTGATCGCCCTCCCTTCTGATTGTGTTCGTTTGAAAACAACAGACACCTTTATTCCGGTAAGATAGCGGTCCGAGCCAACGCAACCGAGAAGGATTTCTTATGCGGATTGCCATTCTGGATGACTATCAGGATCAGGTGCGCCACCTCCCCTGCTTTGCCCTGCTGGCGGGTCATGACGTCACCATCCTCAACCAGAGCGAACCCGATACAACGCGCCTTGCCGCCCTGCTGGAAGGAATGGAAGCACTGGTGCTGACCCGCGAGCGTACCCGCATCGACGAACAGCTGCTGATACAGCTTCCCACCCTTAAACTCATCAGCCAGACCGGCAAAATCAGCCAGCATATCGACCCGGCACTATGCCAACAGTACGACGTTGCCGTGGCAGAAGGAGTCGGCAGCCCTATTGCTCCCGCCGAGCTCTGCTGGGCGCTCATCATGGCAGCTTCCCGCCATATACCTGCTTACAGCCAGGCGTTAAGCCAAGGCCAATGGCAGCAATCTGGTGACCTCGGTTTGGGACGCACACTGCATGGGCTGACGCTCGGCATCTGGGGCTACGGCAAGATAGGCCAGCGGATCGCCCGCTATGGCAAGGCATTTGGCATGTCGGTACTGATATGGGGCAGTGAGGCTTCGCGCAGGCAGGCCGAGCAGGATGGCTATGCCTGCGCCTCCAGCAAGGAGGCTCTCTTCAGTCAAGCCGATATCCTCACGCTGCATCTGCGCCTGAGCGAGACAACCCGCGGCGCTGTTACCCGCGCAGATCTGGCCCGCATGAAAGTTGACTCTCTGCTGGTCAATACCAGCCGTGCCGAACTTATCGAGCCGGGCGCCCTCTATGCAGAGCTAAGTACCCATCCTGGAAAACGGGCCGCGCTCGATGTATTTGACATCGAGCCGGCGACACAGGAAAGCGAGCCCCTGCTGCGCCTGCCCAATGTATTGGCAACGCCTCATCTCGGCTATGTGGAGCAAAACAGCTACGAACTCTACTTTCGCGTGGCGTTCGAGAATGTGCTGGCCTTTGCCGAAGGCAAACCTGCCAACCTGGTTCTGCCCGTATCGGGTGGGTGATCACGTTACTTCTGTCGTATTGGCGCCAATATCCAAATCCCTAGCAGATAAAGGAAAGCAACCTTCATGAGCGAATACCAGAAGATGATTAGCAGCCAACCGTACAACTGCATGACACCCGAGCTGGCCCAGTTGCGCCGGGAGGCGGCACGGCGCTATCGCCGTTTCAATCTGGCGGAAGAGGAGACAGAGCAGCGGACACTACTGGCGGAGCTGATTGGCGAACTGGCAGAGAATGCCTTCATCTGCCCGCCCCTCTACTGCACCTATGGCCGCCACATCCACCTGGGCAAGGACTCCTACATCAATATGGGAGCGACCCTGCTGGACAATGCCCCCATTCGCATCGGCGCCCATGTGATGATTGGGCCAAACGTGCAGATCTATACCGCAGCCCATGCGCTGGAGGCCGACGAACGGATTCAGGGCACAGAGACGGCGCTGCCGGTCACCATTGAAGACAAGGTCTGGATTGGGGGCGGCGCCATCTTGCTGCCCGGCGTCACCATAGGGCGGGAGGCGATCGTCGGCGCGGGTGCCGTAGTCACCAAAGATGTACCGGCCGGTGCTCGGGTAGTCGGCAACCCGGCCCGGATCCTGCCAGCCAAAAACAGGGCATAAGGCTGCCAACCGGGCCGTATGACGATGCCGCCATCAGTTCACAACAGCCCCGACACCCCATAAAAAAATAAAGCCCAATGTCACGAAGACGTTGGGCTGTTAAAAGGTGCTACGGAATTGCGACTCTCATCGCAGAAAAATTAGAAGGAGTGCCCTTCTAAACTGGCAGGGAGATATTAGCGAATGCGCAAACGTTTTACATAGTGAAATACCACAGGATTGCGAGGTACATCGCACTATTTAAATAATTACCTGCTATGGCGCGCGCAGCCTCTTTGACCCATTTATTTTCCCCAATTTCTCTGGTTACTATTCACGGTTAAACAGAAAAGCCCCGATTTCTCGAGGCTTTGCATCTCTCAACCGCAACGTGGCCGAAAAGTCAGAAACGGCGGACAAACTCATCGAGCGGCAGTTCGCGCAGTTTGCGTGCTTCCAGCATGGGGGTACCGAGATAGAGGAAACCCACCAGCTGATCCTCTGCCGCCAGTCCCAATCCCTTGTTGATCTGCTCATCGAAGATAAACCAGCCGGAGCGCCAGATACCGTTGAAACCCTGCGCCTGCGCCGCCATCTGCATCGCCATCAGGGCGCAACCTGCGGAGAGCTCCTGCTCCAGTTTTGGCACCTTGGGGTGAGCCTGATAACGGGTTGCCACGGCGACGACCAAGGGCGCCCGCAGCGGCGCTTCGCTGCACTTCTTGATGCTCTCTTCATCTTCACCGCGAGCACGGGCCGCGTCCGCCAACAGCTTGCCCAGCCGCTCGCGCCCCTCCCCTTCGAACAGAATGAACTGCCAAGGGGTCAGGGTACCGTGATCCGGCGCGCGCAGGCCCGCCTTGAGGATATTGTCGAGCACCTCACCGCTCGGGGCGGGATCGGCGAGACGGCCACAGGAGTGGCGATTGAGCAACAGGGTGAGGGCATCCATGGGCAATTCCTTCTCTGGGGCAATGATGGCGCTACCTTAGCACAGCACCGAATGAAGAAAACCCCTGAGGCTCAGGGGTTTATCGCACTAAAAAGGGACAAGAGGGCACAGTTGGCTAGATGATCGCAGCCAGCTCGGCCCCTTGCCGGATAGCACGCTTGGCATCCAGTTCGGTAGCCACGTCGGCTCCGCCGATGATATGCACCGGCTTGCCTGCCGCCTGCAACCCGGCCTGCAGTTCTTTAAGGGGCTCCTGCCCGGCGCAGACGATAACCTGATCCACCGGCAGACACTGCTTGGTCTCGCCCACCTGAATGTGCAAGCCCTCGTCATCGATCCCCAGATATTGCACCCCGGAGAGCATCTGCACCTTGCGGTTCTTAAGTACGGTACGGTGGATCCAGCCAGTGGTCTTGCCAAGTCCATCACCCACCTTGCTCTCCTTGCGCTGGAGCAGCCAGATCTGGCGCTCGGGGGCGTCGATTTCAGGAGCCGTGAGGCCACCGCGCTCGCCAAGCTGTTTGTCGATGCCCCACTCCTTGAGCCAGTGATCACGGTGCCCATCGGCATCCATCTCCACCTTCTTCTCGACCCTTTTCTCCACAAGGAATTCGGCCACATCGAAGCCGATGCCGCCAGCGCCGATCACCGCCACCTTCTGGCCGACCGGTTTGTGATCCCGCAATACATCGAGATAACTCATCACCTTGGGATGCTCGATCCCCGGGATATTGGGGGTACGCGGACGGATACCGGTGGCGAGGATCACCTCGTCAAAACCGCCGCTGAGCAGGCTCTCGGCACTCTGGCGCTGGCCCAGATAGAGCTCGACGCCGCACTTCTCCAGCCGTTTGGCGAAATAGCGCAGAGTCTCGTGAAACTCCTCCTTGCCCGGGATCTGCTTGGCGAAGTTGAACTGGCCGCCGATTTCGCTGGCCTGATCGAACAGGCTCACCTGATGACCGCGCTCGGCAGCGTAGCAGGCAAACGCCAGCCCGGCCGGGCCAGCTCCCACCACCGCCAGCTTTTTGGGCTGGGGCACGCGGCCAAAGGTCAGCTCGGTCTCGAAACAGGCACGGGGATTGACCAGACAGGAGGCGCGCTTCTGCTTGAACACATGGTCAAGGCAAGCTTGATTGCAGGCGATGCAGGTGTTGATCTCGTCCGCCCGGTTCTCGGCAGCCTTGATGACAAATTCGGGATCCGCCAGGAAGGGGCGCGCCATGGAGACCATATCCGCCTCGCCACCCGCCAGAATGCGTTCGGCCACCTCGGGGGTGTTGATACGGTTGGTGGTAATGAGGGGCACCTTGAGGTGTTTTTTCAGCTCGGCGGTCACCCAGCTGAAGGCGCCGCGCGGCACACTGGTGGCGATGGTGGGAATGCGCGCCTCGTGCCAACCGATGCCAGTGTTGATCAGGGTCACCCCCACCGCTTCCAGCGCTTTGCCAAGGGCAATCACCTCTTCCAGGGTCGAACCCTGTTCCACCAGATCCAGCATGGAGAGGCGGAAGATAATGATGAAGTCGGTGCCGACCCGCTCGCGGATGGCGCGGACAATCTCCACCGGGAAGCGCATCCGGTTTTCACTGCTGCCGCCCCAACCATCGGTGCGCTTGTTGGTGCGCTCGCAAATGAACTGGTTGATGAGATAACCTTCCGAGCCCATCACCTCGACGCCGTCATAACCGGCCGCCTTGGCCAGCGCTGCTGTAGCCGCGAAGTCGCGAATAGTGCCGCGGATCTGCCGCTCGCTCATGGCGCGCGGTTTGAACGGAGAGATGGGGGCCTTGAGGGCGCTCGGCGCCAGACTGAACGGATGATAGGCGTAACGACCGGCATGGAGGATCTGCAGCGCTATCTTGCCCCCCTCCTGATGCACGGCGCTGGTCACCTTCTTGTGCTTGCTCACCTGCCAGGGGAAGCTCAGCTGGGAGCCGTGAGGTACCAGCCGACCGCGCAGATTGGGGGCAATGCCGCCGGTGACGATAAGACCGACGCCACCGCGGGCACGCTCGGCGTAAAAGGCGGCCAGCTTGTCAAAACCGCCCTTCTCCTCTTCGAGGCCGGTGTGCATGGAGCCCATCAACACACGGTTGCGCAGCTGGGTAAAACCGAGGTCAAGGGGCGTCAGCAGATGGGGATAGCGACTCATGATGCCTTCCTCTTTAAGGCCAGGGTGCATGGAACAACGCCCAACACCCGGTTGCGCAGCTGGGTAAAACCAAGATCGAGCGGGATCAGCAGGGTCGGATAGCGGCTCACGATGCCTCCAGTTAATTTTTTGTTATCAAACTGAGGCTAGAGTAAAGAATCGAAAATTCTTTTTCAAACAAATGTTTGGACAATTTTTCAGCGAACAGCCGTGCCCTGAACGAAGATAGGCGGGATCCGCCAGTCGGAAATGGCAATTTCGCCCGCAACTGGTTAATAATGGCTCTTCTCTACCCATTAACAGGGCGATAACGCGACTATGTCTATTTTCAAAGGTCTGGGTTGGTTGTTCCGCAGCCTGTGGCGCCTGCTCAATTTCACCCGGCTGATGCTGGTCAATCTGCTGTTTCTCATCGTAGTGCTGGTCATCGTCTTCAGCGTCAGCCAGAAAGAGGCCCCCAAGGCGCCCATCGAAGGGGCGCTGACCCTCAATCTCAACGGCGTGCTGGTGGAGCAACGCTCCCAGACAGATCCCACCGTACAACTGCTGCGCCAGATGGACAGCAGCGACGAGCAGCCGAGCGAGATCGTTCTCTCCGACCTGCTGTGGGCCATCAAGAGTGCCAAGGATGACGAGCGCATCAAGGCACTGGTGATCAAGCCACAAGGGCTGCAGGGAGCCAACTTCACCAAACTGCAGGAGGTGGCGAGTGCCATCGACTCCTTCCGGGAGAGCGGCAAACCGGTGATCGCCATGGCCGACTTCTACACTCAAGGCCAGTACCTGCTAGCGGCCCACGCCGATCACGTGCTGCTCAACCAGAGCGGCGCCGTGGTGATCGAGGGGCTTGGGGTCTACCAGACCTACTTCAAGTCGGCGCTGGAGAAGCTCAACATCACCCCGCACGTGTTCAAGGTCGGCACCTACAAATCCTTCGTCGAACCCTATACCCGCGACGAGATGTCCCCCGAGAGCAAAGAGGCGAACCAGCGCTGGCTGGATCAGCTGTGGCAATCCTATGTGGCTGACGTAGCCGAGCAGCGAGAGATCGAACCCGAGGCGGTCGCGCCGGGCAAGGATCGCTTCCTCGAGCTGCTGCGCAAGGCCGGTGGCAATGCCGCCAACTACGCCCTCGACAACGGGCTGGTGGATCAGCTGGCCACCCGCGATGAGATGACCCAGGCTGTTATTAAAGAGGTGGGTGAAGCGGACGATCACGGCTGGAAAGGGGTCGGCCTGAAAGAGTATCTGGCCGCAGTGCCCGAACAGTATCCCCAGAGTGGCAAGGATGAGGTGGGTCTGGTGGTCGCCAGCGGCGCCATCATGGATGGCGTCCAGCCTGCCGGTACCATCGGCGGCGACAGCCTCTCCGACCTGCTGGCCGATGCTCGCCGCGATGACAAGATCAAAGCCGTGGTCCTGCGAGTTGACAGCCCCGGCGGCAGCGCCTTCGCCGCCGAGCAGATCCGCGCCGAGCTGCTGGCCCTGAAACAGGCAGGCAAACCGGTAGTGGTCTCCATGGGCAGCTATGCCGCATCCGGTGGCTACTGGATCTCCGCCGATGCGGACAAGATCTTCGCCTCCCCAACTACTCTCACCGGTTCCATCGGGGTATTCGGCATGTTTGCCACCATCGACAAGGCGTTGGCCCAGTTCGGCGTGCATACCGACGGGGTTGGCACCACAGATTACGTCGGCGTAGGCCCGACCCGCGCCCTGCCGGATCACGTCGGTCAGGCCATCCAGCTGAGCGTGGAAGATACCTACCAGCGCTTCATCGGTCTGGTGAGCAAGGGCCGCGGTCTGAGCCCGGAAGAGGCCGAGAAAGCGGCCGAAGGCCGAGTCTGGACCGGCGAAGATGCCAAGGCCCTGGGTCTGGTGGACGAGTTCGGCAATCTGGATGACGCCATCAAGGCCGCCGCCGAGCTGGCCAACCTCAAAGAGTGGCAGGTGACCCCCATCGAGCAGGAGGAGTCCACCAAGGACAAGTTCCTGCGCCAGCTGTTTGACAGCAGTGCCCAAGTGCTGGCCCCCCAGTTGCAAAGCTGGCTGCCGGCAGGATTTGGCAAGGCATTGGTGGAAGTGAACCGCAGTCTCGACCCGCTCACCCGCTTCAACGATCCGCAAGGCACCTACGCCTTCTGCCCGGTCTGTGTGCAGTGATTCTGCCTGGGTAAAACGCTGACTCGAGCCCAGAAAAACGGCGACCATAATGGTCGCCGTTCAGCGTGATGAGAGCCCCTGGGCCCAAGCCAAGGGGTTGACCTCATATCGACATGGTCAATGCACGGACTGCGCCTTGCGCAAAGCCTCCAGCCGCTTGACGTCGAGATGACCCCCTTGACTCTTTCAGCCCCCAAGAGCACCGCCTGCTCAACATCGATAACTACTTCTCTTTTTACTTCAGCCGCGACAAGGTTCACTCCTGCTGTTAGCCCGAGAATGGTCGAACAGCCATTGACTCATCGGCATTAACCCCATGGGCGGCCCTCTTTTTTCTCCTGTGTCCCGTCCTGAATATGGTTTACACCTTTCCCCCCCAATACATGGAGAACCCGATGGGACAAGGTGTGAAACGGACACAGCGCGATTACTCACTGACTTTTAAACTGGCACTGGTCGA
>NZ_JAAKTY010000016.1:0-100112 GCF_049174875.1 Aeromonas sp. 600948 | reverse complement strand
TTGGTGCCCAGAGACGGAATCGAACCGCCGACACGGGGATTTTCAATCCCCTGCTCTACCGACTGAGCTATCTGGGCGTGGGCGCTATTAAACGGATTTTAAGGCAGATGGTCAACGGGAAATTTCACTTTTTGTCTCGTTCGTCTCTTTTTTGCGCAACATCGTCCATTTCTGCCACTTCTTCGGTACAGGCCGCGCCTTTTCGCCCCCAGACTCTGGGTTCCTCCCCCTTGAGCAGGCGGGAGATGTTCTCGTGATGGCGGATCAGGATAAGGCAGGAGAGCAGCGAGACTGGCAGGGTGTATTCGGGTTTGAGCAGGTAGGTAAAGAGCGGCGTCAGCAGCACGGTAATGATGGAGGCCAGCGAGGAGTAGCCGCTCACCAGCAACACCAGCAGCCAGGTGCCAATCACGGCGCCCCCCATGGTAAAGCCGATGGGCATCATGGTCCCCAGTGCCGTGGCGACTCCTTTGCCACCACGAAAATGAAAGAAGATGGGGTACATATGGCCGAGGCAGGCGGCGACCCCGATAAAGCCGAGATAGACGGGTTTGATCTGCAGATACCAGGCGAGATAGACGGGCACAGTACCCTTGAGCACATCGAGCAGCAGCACCACCAGCGCCGCCATCCGGCCACCGAGGCGCAGCACATTGGTTGCCCCCGGATTGTGGGAGCCATGATCCCGCGGGTCGGGCAGACCGGTGCAGCGGGAGACCAGCACAGCACTGGATAGTGAACCACCCAGGTAGGCCAGAATAATCATCAAAATCGTCAGGGCCGTCATCTTGGTCGTTTTTACCACGATATGAATGGGGTATGATGCGGGCCACATACGCTGGCATGGGCCCATGCCCACCCAGAGCGCCTCGGCAAGCCTGTTGCCCGGCCAGCATCCCTGCGCTGTCATCACAGCCCATCAAGAGTAAAGAAGAAGTACAGTCATGGACAAGGTGTTTATTCGCGGACTCGAAGTTTTGACCACCATAGGTGTATATGAGTGGGAGAAGGGCATTCGCCAAAAGCTCCGTTTTGACCTCGAGATGGGGTTCGACAACCGCCCCGCGGCAGCAACCGACGACATCAATCTGGCACTGGATTATGCCGACCTCTCCAACAAGATTTGCGAGCATGTCAGCGGCAAGGTGGTCGAGCTGGTCGAGACCATGGCCGAGCAGGTTGCCATGCTGGTGCTCGCCGACGAGCGGGTACAGTGGGTCAAGGTGACCCTCACCAAGCCGGGCGCCGTGCCCAATGCCGCCGGGGTCGGCGTCGAGATCCTGCGCCATCGCACGCCGGCCGCGAGCAGCAACTGATGACCACCATCTATATCAGCCTGGGCTCCAACATCGAGCGGGATCGCCATATCCGTGCCGGACTCGATGCCCTGCACGCCGAATTTGGCCAGCTGCGGGTCTCCCGGGTATTCGAGAGCGAAGCGGTCGGCTTCAACGGCCGCCCCTTCTACAACCTGGTGGCAGCTGCCGAGACCGATCTGCCGCTGGCCACCGTCTGCCAGCGACTGCGGGCCATAGAGTTCGCCCACGGCCGCGAGCCGGATGCCAAGAAGTTCGCCCCGCGCACCCTGGATCTCGATTTGCTGCTCTATGGCGATCTGGTCTGCGACACCCCGCTGGTGCTGCCGCGTGGTGAAGTGCTCACCAACGCCTTCGTGCTCTGGCCGCTGGCCGAGCTGGCCCCCAAACTGCGCCACCCCGTCGATGGCCGCACCATGGGCGAGCTGTGGCAAGCCTATGACAAGGCCTCCCAGCAGCTGTGCCCCATTCCCTTTCACTGGGAAGCGTGCGAATTGCAGCATCACTGATCCGCAAGGGCGCCTCACGGCGCCCTTGTTGTTTTCACGGACAGGGTTGCTTATTACGGATAAGAAAGTGTCATTGGGCCTGACCCTGCGAGGCTGGCAGGATAGCGCCCACTACAGGAGAACCCCATGCCACTCGATACCATTCACCACTTTAACTGCCAGTTGCTGGCAGAACTGCCCCACCAGCGCTATGAGCATGAACCCATCCTCGACTACGCCACCGATGAAAAGGTCAAGGCCCGCCTCGGCTGGCAGGCGGAGTTCAGCAAGACCCTGTTTCTCAAGTTCAAGGATGGCCGCTTCGCCCTGCTGCTGACCCACAGGGACGGACGGCTCGACAACAAGGCGGTCAAGGCCGCACTCGGTGCCAAGCCCTCCATCTGCACCGCCGAAGAGATGCAGGCGGAGATCGGCTGCCTGCCGGGGGCGGTCTGCCCCTTCCTGCCCCGTGCCGATATTCCGCTACTGGTGGATCCGCAACTGCTCAACCACACCGCCTTCACCTGGACTCCGGGCCACCCGGAGCAGACCTTTCTGCTGGCGACCGAGCATCTGGCCGAAGTGCTGGCGCAGCTCCCCTGCGAGGTCAGCTATCTGCCCGCCCCGACGGCGTAGCCCCATCGCGCGCCAGCTGGGCGAAGATCAGCGCCGCCAGCATGGAGAGCAACCCGACACAGAGGTAGGTAAGGTGGAACCCGGCCAGCCACTGACCCTCGGCCACTAAAGTGCCCGCTGAGGTACCCGCCGAGAAGAGCCCGAGCAGGCTGGCGGCAATCGCCACCCCCAAACTCATGGAGAGCTGCATCACCACCGAGAGCAGGCCGTTGCCACTGCTGGCCAGGGTCGGGCTGAGATCTTGCAGCGTGAGAGTGTTCATGGCAGAGAACTGCAGCGAGTTGATGGCGCCGAAGATCGCCAGCCAGCCCAGCAAGACCCCGTAAGGGAGCTGGTTGTCGATAAAGTAGAAGCTGGCGATCATCGCCCCCAGCAACAGGGTGTTGCCGATCAAGATGCGGCGATAGCCCACCTTCGGAATCAGCTTGTTCACCAGCGTCTTGGTCAGCATGGCGCCAATCACGGTGGGGATCATGGTCATCCCCGCCTTGCTTGGCGAGAAACCGAGCCCCAGCTGCAGAAACAGCGGGGTGAGGAACGGCATGGCGCCGCTGCCGAGGCGGGCAAACAGGTTGCCCCAGATGCCGATGGCAAAGGTGGCGGTCTTAAAGAGGCTCAGGCTAAAGAGCGGCTGCGGTGCATTGGCGGCATAGAGCCAGTAGCTCGCCATCGCCGCCAAGCCGAAGATCAGTGCAAACAGCGCCCAACCGGTGGAGATGCTGTGCTCCCCCAACCCCTGCAAGCCGACCGACACCAGCACCATGCCGACGCTGAACATCACAAAGCCCTGCCAGTCGAACCGGGCGGTCTGCTGCCGCAGCTCCGGCATAAAGTGCCAGCTGGCGATAAAGCCGAGCAGCCCCACCGGCAGGTTGATGAGAAACACCCAGTGCCAGCTCGCCACTTCCACCAGCCAGCCACCGAGCGCCGGCCCCATCAACGGGCCGAGCAGCCCCGGGATGGTGACAAACGACATCACCCGCAGCAGCTCATGCTTGTCATAGACCCGCAGCACCGCCAACCGTCCCACCGGCATCAGCAGCGCACCGCCAATCCCCTGAAGCACCCGGGCGGCCACCAGCATGGAGAGCGAATTGGAGGCGGCGCAGGCGAGCGAGCCGAGGGTAAAGAGCGAGATGGCAGCCAGATAGATGCGGCGGGTGCCGAATCTGTCTGCCAGCCAGCCGGAAGCCGGGATCAGCAACGCCACCGTCAACATGTAGGCAATGATCACCGACTGCATCTGCAGCGGGCTCTCTCCCAAGGTCTCGGCCATGCTGGGCAGGGCGGTGTTGAGAATGGTGCCATCCAGCGCCTGCATAAAGAAACCGACCGCAGCCAGCAGGGGCAGCCACTTGCGCTGGGCATCTGTCACTGTGTGGCTCATTGCCACCTCCATTATTTTTGCGGGGGAGCGGCGGCGGTCAGGAAGAGATCGACACAACTCAGGGTCCAGGCATCCTGCTCGGCAGCGCTCTGGGTCAACGGCAGACCCAGCTCACGGAGCATGCGCTCCTTGCCCTGCCACATCAGCAACAGCTGCAAGGCGGCCTGTTCGCTGTCTTGATGGCACAGCAGGCCTTGCTGCTTTTGCTGCTCCAGCCAGTTGGACAGCATCTCGGTCACATAGAGCGGGCCCGCCTCGAAAAAAAGGGTGGCCAGCTGGGCATCGTTGCAGCTGATGCAGGTGCGAAAGATATTGATGGCATCATCGCTCAGGATCAACTTGCGAAAGCTGCGACCAAAGGCAATCAGACTCTCCCGCACATTGTTGCCACGCAGCAACACCTCCGGCATCAGCTCGCTGCTGACGCACTTGCTGCCCACCGCTTCGGCAAACAGCGACTCCTTGTTGGCAAAATGGCTGTAGACCGTCTGCTTGGAGACGCCCGCTTCACTGGCCACCATGTCCATGCTGACCAGATGCAGACCGTGTTGACAGAAGAGCCGCCCGGCAGCATCGAGGATCGCAGCCCGCTTCTGCTGACTACGGGGTGAAATGTTCATTTTTCCTCCACAATCAAACTGGACAGTCTAGTTTCGAAAAACTAGACTCACCGGTGTGATTTGATGTTATGTCAACCAGAGGATGATGTCATGACACTTTGCTTAATCCTGCTGGCGCTGTTACTGAGTGGCTGCAGCCCGGTCACAGAGTCAGAAGAAACACCCGCCCTGACCCGGGTGATCACCCAGCCGCTGCAAGCCAGCGATCACTACCCGGTGCTGCACCGCTTCAATGGCAGGGTGATCGCCCCCGAGCACAGCCAGATAGGCTTCGAGCTGGCAGGGCGGATCGCCACCCTGCACAAGGGACGCGGAGAGCCGGTAGCGGCCGGTGAACTGCTCGCCACACTGGACACCCGGCTGCTGGCAGTGGAAGCCAAAGAGCTGGCCGCCCGGGCCGCCCAGAACGAGGCCGAGCTGACCCTTGCCCGGCAGACGCTCGATCGACTCACCGCCCTGCGCCAGCAGCAGTTCAGCTCCCGTCAGGCGCTGGATGAACAGCAAGGCAAAGTCCGCATGCTGGAGGCAAGCGCCAACCAGCTGGCCGCCGCCCTCGAAGCCAACCGGGTCAAACAGGAAAAATCACAGCTGCGCGCCCCCTTCAACGGGATTGTGGTCAGCCGCGAGCAGGCATTGGGGGCCGTGGTGGCCGCAGGCCAGCCTCTCTTCTCCCTGACCCGCAGCGGCCAGTGGGAGGCCGATATCGGCGTGCCGGTGAAACAGGCCGAGTCCCTGATCGTCGGCCAACACTACCCCCTGCAAAGCGGTGCGCAATCACTGGAGGGGCGCCTGCTTAATCTGGGAGTACAAGTGGACGGGCAGACTCACACCCGCACCGCCCGCTTCCAGCTGACCCGGGGCGGCGAACAACTGGCAGAAGGGCAACTGATCACCCTGTTGCATCAGACCCGCGAGCCTACCCGCGCCTACGAAGTACCGCTCACCGCGCTGACCCAGGGATTGCGCGGCAGCTGGACCCTCTATCTTCTCAACGATGAAACACCACCCCGGGTGGTCAGTCGGGACGTCACCCTGCTGCAGCAAGATGGTGAGCGGGCCTGGATCAGTGGTGCCCTGAACGGACAAGAACAGCTGGTGACTGATGGCCTGCATAAACTGGTGCTGGGCCAGCAGGTCACCCTGACAACCAGCGTGGATCATCAGGCAGGCCATCCGGAGCCACAGTCATGATCCGCCCGTTTATCGAGAATGGCCGCCTGCTGCTGTTGACGGTCGCGCTGCTGCTGACGGCCGCCCTTGCGGCATTGCAGATCCTGCCCAGAACCGAAGATCCCCAGCTCACCAGCCGCTTTGCCAGCGTGGTTACCCACTTCCCCGGGGCCAGCGCCGAGCGGGTGGAGGCGCTGGTGAGCGAGCCCATCGAGAACCGGCTGCGGGCCCAGAGCGAGATCAAGCTGATCGAGTCGAGCTCTCGCCCCGGTCTCTCCATCATCAATCTGGAGCTCAAGGATGAGGTCAGCGATGTCGAACCCGTCTGGTCCAGAGTCCGTGATCGGCTGGCAGATCTTGCCGCCGGACTGCCAGCCGGCGCCAGTGCCCCCAAGCTGGATGACGAGAAGGGCTACCCCTTCACCCGGCTGGTCAATGTGGTCTGGCGCGGGCCGGGCCAGCCGCAGCTGGATCGCCTCGCCCGCTACAGCGCCGAGCTGGAACGCCGGGCTCGCCAGCTGCCGGGCACCGAATACGTCGAGCGGGTCGGGGCACCACAGGAGGAGATCGAGGTGCGGTTCGATCCCCTCGCCCTCAGTGCCAGCGGCATGAGTGGCGAACAGCTTGCCCTGGCGCTGAGCGGTGCCGATGCCAAAGTGGCCGCCGGGGAGTTGCAAGGCAGCCACAATCGCTTTCAGGTGGAGATCCGCGGCGCCCTCGATACCCTGGAGCGGATCCGCCAGATCCCGCTGCGAACCGGCGAGCAGGGCCAGACCCTGCGCCTTGGCGATCTGGCTGAGGTAAGACGTACCCTGCACCAGCCGGAGAGCCAGCTGGCCTTTGCCAATGGTGAACGGGCCGTGGTGGTCGGCCTGCGGATGGCACAGGATCACCGCATCGACCTCTGGTCGGCACGGGTCGATACCATGCTGGCCCAGCTGCAACAGGACTTGCCGGATAATATCGGCCTCGTCACCAGCTTCGATCAGCAGCGTTATACCGATCAGCGGCTCGACACCCTACTCATCAACATTGTGCAGGGTTTTCTCATCATAGTGGCCGTGCTGCTGGTGACCTTGGGGGTCAAGGCCGCCATTATCGTGGCCCTGTCGCTGCCGCTTACCGTGGCGTTCTCATTCGCCTGCATGAACCTGATCAATCTGCCCATTCACCAGATGTCGGTCACCGGTCTGGTGGTGGCGCTCGGGATCATGGTGGACAACGCCATCGTCATGGCGGATCGGGTGCAGTATCAGCGCCGCCACGGCATGGCCATGAGTGCCGCCGCACTGGAAGCCATCGGCCACCTCTGGCTGCCACTGCTGGGTTCCACCCTCACCACCATGCTCGCCTTTATGCCGATCATTCTGATGCCGGGCCCGGCGGGCGAGTTTGTCGGCGGCATCGCCTGGGCGGTGATCTGTTCGCTGCTGGGATCCTACCTCATCGCCCATACCCTGGTGGCTGGCCTCGCAGCCCGCTGGATTGGCAGTGACCAGGGGGGACGCTGGTATCAGGATGGCTTGCACCTGCCCCGGGTGAGCGCCCGTTTCCAGCAGAGCATCGCCATGGCGCTGGCTCACCCCTGGCAAACCCTGCTGCTGGTCAGTCTGCTGCCCCTGCTCGGTTTCTGGGTGGCGGGCCGCCTCACCGAACAGTTCTTTCCCCCTGCCGACCGGGACATGATCCACATCGAGGCCAGCCTCTCCCCACAGGCGAGCCTGGCGCGCACTCGCGAGCTGGCACTGGGGATCTCCGCCGAGCTGGCCAGCCTCCCCGAGTTGGTTCGTCAGGACTGGGTGGTGGGCGACAACGCCCCCAGCTTCTACTACAACCTGGTGCCCAGAAAACAGGGTCGGGCCGATTACGCCCAGGGGATGATCACTCTGCAGGATGCCGATGCTGCCGAGCGGCTCATTCCACAACTGCAGCAGCGGCTCGATGCAAAATTTCCCGAAGCGCAGATCCTGGTGCGCAAGCTGGAACAGGGGCCGCCTTTCAATGCCCCCGTCGAGCTGCGGCTGTTTGGCCCCGACCTTGAACAACTACACCGTCTGGGAGAGGAGCTGCGCAGTCTGCTCGCCAATACCCCGGCCGTGGTGCAGACTCGCGCCACCTTGCAGGCCGGGGCCCCCAAACTCTGGTTGCAGGTCGATGAGGAGGCCGCCCGACTGGCAGGCATGAGCCTGACCGATGTTGCCTCCCGGCTGGCGGGCGCACTGGATGGCAGGTTGGGCGGCACTGTGCTGGAAGGCACCGAGTCAATCCCGGTTCGGGTGCGACTGGCCGAACCCTTGCGTCAGGATCCGGATGCGCTGCTCAATGTGCCGCTGTCGCTCACCGGCACCGGCCAGCAAGGGGCTGCCAGTCTCACCTTGCGGGCACTGGCCACTCCCGAGCTGCTGCCAAGCTGGGGGGAGATCAGCCGTCGGGATGGTGAGCGGGTCAATGTGCTGGAGGCCTATCTGGCGGTCGGCGTACTGCCGCAAACCGTGCTGGAGCAGGTCAAAGAGAGGCTGGCCGCCAAGGCGCTGGCGTTGCCGCCGGGCTATCGACTGGAGTTTGGCGGGGAAGCCGCCAAGCGGGATGAATCGGTGGGCAATCTGATGGCCCATGTCAGCCTGGTCGCCGTGCTGCTGGTGGCCGTGCTGGTGCTCAGCTTCAACTCGTTCCGGCTGGCAGGCATCGTCACCCTGGTGGCGATCCAGTCGGCGGGGCTCGGGCTGCTGTGGGTCTGGCTGCTGGGCTACCCCTTCGGGTTTACGGTGATCATCGCCCTGCTGGGACTGATGGGGCTGGCCATCAACGCAGCCATCGTCATTCTGGCCGAGCTGAAGGCTGACCCGCTGGCACAACAGGGCAATTTGCCGCAGATCCGCGATCTGGTGGCCGGTTGCAGCCGCCACATCGTCTCGACCACTATCACCACGGTGGGCGGCTTCATCCCGCTATTGCTGGGGGGCGGCGGCTTCTGGCCCCCCTTTGCCATCGCCATCGCCGGTGGCACAGCGCTGGCGACCCTGCTCTCGTTCTACTTTGTACCGGTGGCGTTTGTGTTGTTCAACCGCCGCCGTCCTGACCCGGTGCAGGAGAGCTGCAACGCGCAAGATCAGTTGTCGGGCTGACCCAGCATGGCTTTGAGACGCTCTTCCAGGGTGGGCTCGGGGGCCTTGAGGGTCGCCATAAAGAGCTGCTCGATACCGGCCTTGTCCTGACTTTTCACGATAAACACCAGTCGGGACTGGGCCTTGCCCTCCGGCCAGTCACCCAATGCCTGCAGCGGATAGAGCTGGCCGTGGACGCCGTGGATCACCACCGGCTGGCTCTCCCCTTCCAGCTGCAAGATCCCCTTGAGGCGCAGCAGGGCATCGCCGTATTGGGCCTGCACCGCATCGATGGCAGCCAGCAGACGAGAGGGCTTGAGCGGCTCACCGATGCGCAGGGAGAAACTCTCGATGTTGCCGTGCTCGAAGTGGGTGGGCGCAGCTGTGCCCACCTTGGCGGCGAACGGCTGCATCTTCGGCTGCATCGGTGACGCCAGCCCCAGCTTGGGGGATTCGGTGCGCAGCCAGGCCAGCAGCTGGCGCACATCGCGCCCCGCCGCTTCGTTGTAGGCACCGAGCTTCTCCAGCACCGCTGGAGACAGTTCGCCATTGGTCACCTGCTGGATCGGGGCCGCCGGATTGAGTGTCGCCAGCTGGGCTTCGACCCGAGCCAGCTGCTCGCCATCCACCAGATCGCCTTTGCTCACCACCAGCAGATCCGCCAGCGCCACCTGTTTTACCGCCTCATACTGGGCCGCCAACTGCTGCTCGATATGACCGGCGTCCACCACGGTGACAGTGCCATCGAAGCGGTAGCGCTGGGCGATAAAGCCCTCTTCGCGCAGGGTAAAGAGCACGGGGGCAGGATCTGCCAGACCGGTGGTCTCGATAATCAGCCGCTTGAACGGTTTGATCTTGCGCTGGATGGCCTTCATAAAGAGCCCCTGTAACGCCTCCACCAAAGAGCCCTGCACCGAGCAGCAGATGCAGCCGGAGTCGAGCAGCATTACCTGCTCATCCACCTGCTGCACCAGATGGTGATCCAGCCCCACCGAGCCGAACTCGTTGATCAGCACGGCGCACTCGCCAAGCTCCGGCTGCTTGACCCAGTGGTTGAGCAGAGTTGTCTTGCCGCTGCCGAGAAAGCCGGTCAGCAGGGTCACAGGGATACGGGTATCTTGCATATCGGTCATGTCAGATCCTTACCGGTTGGCAAACAGGTCGCTGAGCCAGCGGTTTTCAAAGCGGCCGTGGGGGTCGAGCTCGGCTTTCAACGCCACGAAGTCGTTCCAGCGCGGCAGCAGGGCCGGGAAGTCATACAGATCCATCGCCAGATGCTTGCCAAAATGGGGAATGCCGCCGAGCGGCGCCAGCAGTTGCTGCAGCTCGCGCATCTGCTCCATGGAGCCGTTGACGAAGGTGCCGTCCGCCGCCAGATAGACCAGAAAACCGATCCAGCAGACCGACTGGCCATAAGCGGCACTGAGCCAGGCCTCGGAAGGGCCGGTGCAACGCAGGATAAAGGGGTAGTGCAGCACGCCCGGGTTGGCCTGCTGCCACGCTTGCAGGGTCTCCAGCGCCTCGTTCATGCGATGCAGCGGCACCGCCACCTCGCAGTTGATCTGGGGGGCCGGGATCCCCTTGCAGAGGATCTGATAGACGTTGCCCACCAGATCGGAGGCATCCTTGAAGCGGCGCACCGTCTCGAAGTGCTCACCGGCCAGTGCCTCATCCTTGGTATCTTTCGCCATCTTCTGCAAAGTGGCATCTATGGTGGCGTTCATGCGGGCGTCGATATCGCCATCCAGCAGCAGCGGCTCGCTACCCGCGGCCCGGTAGCGGGCAACCTCCTCATCGGAGGCGGGATCCACCAGCCAGATGTGGCTCTCGCCGGTCCAGGCAAACCACCAGCTCTTCACGAAGCCGTGCTCGCGGTTGAGCCGCTCGTTGTGCTCCAGGAGGAAGGGGTAATCGGTGGTGAACTTGGTGCAACGCATGATGCGGTTGGGCACGGTACGCAGGGTGACGTCTAGCAGGATGCCGAGCATCCCCATCCCCATCACGAAGGCGCCGAAGCGCGGGTCGGAGCGATCCACCCGGATGATGTCGCCATTGGCCAGCATCACCGTCATCGCCTCCACCGCATCGCACAGGGCTGACTGGTGCAGCCCCTGACCGTGGGTGCCGGTGCTGAGGGCGCCGCCCAGGGTTTGGATGCCGATGACGCCGGGGGATGCGGGCAGCATCCGCTCCATGGCGATCAGCTCGGCATAGACGGTATCGAGCGGCGTCCCCGCCTGATAGGTCACGGTATCGGCGGTTTTAGCCAGCTGGCCGCGCAGGTGGTGCAAGTCCACCAGCAGTGCCTGACTGCCCTCGGCGTAGACGCTATGAATGGGCTCAAAAGAGAGGCCGGAGCCGATAAGGCGCAGCTTGCGCTCGGGGTGCTCCCGCAGCAGCGCTTGCAGCTCATCGCGGGTTTTCGGGCGCCACACCTGATCCAGCGCCCCGAGGGGATTGGTTCTCGACCAGTTGAACAGCACCTCCCGATTACCAATCGCCTTGATGCTGTGAAATGCCTGGAACTGAACCGTCATACCGCGCCTCATCTGACTTCAAAATGAGCGCCGATTCTACCGAAAAGTGAGCCACAAGGCATGAAAAACAAGCCCCTGCACTCGAGGGGGGATAGGGGGAGAGCACTTCCCTACCCTGCCAGAAAGGAGCTTGGCCGCCCGTCTGTCACCGATAAATCAGGTGGCGTTCGGGATGCCTCGCCCATCTGGCTGGCGGGTTTGTGCCTCTTCCGGTAGCAGCTCCTCGCAGAACTGGCGCAACGGCATGGGGCGAGCAAACAGGTAACCCTGCAGATAATCGACCCCTTTCGCCCTGAGGTAGTCAGCCTGACGCTCACTCTCCACCCCTTCCGCCACCAGCGCCAGACCGAGCCGGGTCGCCAGATCGATCACGTTGTCCACGATATGTTCCGAAAGGGACTCGGTGCCGATACGGGCGATAAAGGATTTGTCGATCTTGAGGTAATCCACATGGAACTGCTGCAGGTAAGCCAGGCTGGAGTGGCCGGTACCAAAGTCGTCGATGGCGAGTTTTACCCCCATCTCGTCCAGCTGGCGGAACAGGGAGAGGGTCTGGGGATCGGACATCAGCAGCTCCCGTTCAGTCAGCTCCAGCACCAGTACCACCTTGCCGGGGAGGAAATGCCCGAGGAAGGCGCGACACTCGGCCAGCAGGGCAAAATCATGGCAATGAGCGGCGCTGATGTTGAAGCTGATATGAAACCCATCGGGCAACTGCTCCTGAGAGCGGTTCAACCGTGTCGCCACCTGTTTCATGATATGGGTGGTCATGGGAACGATCAGTCCCGACTCCTCCGCTTGCGGGATAAAGAGATCGGGCCGGATCACCCCTTCATTGACATGCTCCCAGCGCATCAGTACCTCGGCGCCCATCATCTTGCCGTCGTGGCTGGCAATCAGCGGCTGCAGATAGGGAACAAACTCCCTGGCCCGCAGGGCGCGTCGCAACTCATCTGTTGGCGAGCCGGGACGCCCCAGCACCCACCACACCAGCCAGGCCAGCAAAAGCGAGGAAACCGCCAGCCACGACAGCGCCACATGCCGCGCGGCCCACAGCGACGCCCAGTAGACCGGCATGGCATAACCGGCATGGATGGTGAAAGGATAATGGGATGAGGTGAGGGCCAGGCTAATCCCGCGCTGGAGGGTGGGCGCCTCGCTCAGATAGCGGCCCGACTCATTGAGCCAGGCCGACCCAACCTGAAGATAGAGCGCACTGGATTTTCCGCTCATGGAGAGCATGAAGCTGAGCTGGGTACTGTCGATGGCACTCAAGGCGGCATCCTTGCCCTGCTCGGTGCGCACCACCAGCAGCGGGTGATTTTGCCGCACCCGGTTGCCACTCATCAGCAGTAGCTTGCGGCCGGTGTAGATGGAGCCGTCATCGGCATCATTGGCTTCACCAAACAGCGAGGTGCAATTGATGATGCCGTTTCGCACCAGATTGACCGAACGCAGGAAGGGCTCGATGGCGACCTTCTTGCGCAGTACCAGCAGGTTGTCGCGACAGGGAGCATTCACCAGAGGCAGCACAGAGCGATTGGCCTGCTCCGCATGATCCAGCATCGACTCCATCAGGGTTCTGGCCTTGTGGGCCGAGGCGCTGGATTCCGCTTTCAGCTCCTGCACATAATTGCTGTGGATGAGCGAACCTCCCACCAGCAGCGGCAGGGTAAAGACCAGCAAGGCACCGCCGAAGCGTAACCCGGTTCGGGAGAGATCGATCCTGAACAGAAACATAAAGAACCACGCCGCAATTCGTCGGGCCAGCCCGCACAAGCCAAAGAGAAAAGAACTCATCTCACACCGATAGCGGAGCACTGTTTCGCGACCGGTCATAACCAGACAACATAACGCAAAGCGTTTATAAAACGAACTGTAAGGTTCATTGAAAGGATGATGTCTGCCGCAAAAGACCCCGAACGGATCACATTCATCTAAAACACAGCCTGCTCCGGCTCGCCCTTCTCCCAGTAGCCTCTCTGAAGAGGCTAACGACAGACCTGTGCGGTTAACTCTGCCTGTTAAAAATAATGTCGAAAGAACCCGTCCTGAGGTGCAGGTGATCAAATTCACACAACTGGATGACCGTCATAATAATCCAGTAAATGCCACAAAATTAATCTACTCGCTCAATCGACACCCTATTAACATCAATTTACTAAAATAAGAATCTACAAATAATTATGTTGACCATCTATTACGTTCAGCTGCAAACGTAAAAATTCTATCAGTCACCGAAGCCATCTTTGCCAAATATTGGCGAAGAAAGATATTGCTCGTTCATAAATGACACAACCTTGCCAAGGAGCCCAATCATGAAACATAAACCAACCCCATTAGTGATAGCGCTCACCATAGCACTATCCGGCTGTAACAGTGATTCGACCACCAGTTCTGATAACTCTCGTCCGACACCTGATAAATCGTTAATCCAGTATATAAACCCATTAATCGGCACCGGTGCTGATGGCCACACCTTCCCTGGAGCCGTCTACCCGGGTGGACTGGTGCAGCTCTCCCCTGATACAGAGATGGAGGGTTGGGGCTCGGCAGCTGGCTATTTTGACCATGGCAAGCTATCTGATATTCCAGTTTATGGCTTCTCTCACACCCATTTGTCAGGCACTGGTATTACTGATCTCGGTGATATTCTCATTTTGCCGTTTACCGATAAAAACAACACTACTTACAACACCTTTGATAAAGCCAATGAGCAAGCAGAGGCGGGCCACTATTCTGTCATTCTTAACAACGGAAAAATCAAGGCTGAGTTAACAACGTCAGCCCGGGTTGGATATCACAAATATACCTTCCCCAAAGGCAGCACGCCCTCAATTAAACTCGACCTTGATCACACACTGAATAAGAGCTGGGGCAATCGCACCACTGTTGGCGATATTGAATTTGTCGATGAATACACCATTCGCGGCAAGCGCAGTTCGGATGGCTGGGCCAACAACCAGCACATCTATTTCTACGCAAAATTCAGCCAGCCAGTGGTCAAGGCCAGCGTCGTTGTCGATGACGTAACAACCGAAGCGACCTTGAAACAGGATGCATTCAGGGGAACTAAAACCATCGCCTATCTGACTTTCAGTCCCAGTGAACAACAGCTCGAACTGAAGGTCGGGATCTCCCCCACCGGAGTTGAAGGGGCGCAGAAAAATCTGGAAACCGAGGTGCCGGATTGGGGTTTCGAGGATCAGGTAGCCAGCAACCAGCAGGCCTGGCATGGCGAGCTGGAAAAAGTAAAAGTAAGCGGAGGCACTCAGGCCCAAAAAGAGATTTTCTATACCGCCATGTACCACTCCCAGATTGCCCCGATGATATTCCAGGATGTGGATGGCAAGTATCGTGCAATGCGCACTCAGGAGATCAAGGATGCCGGAGCCATCCCCAACTACTCCGTCTACTCCATGTGGGACACCTTCCGGGCACAGCACCCGCTGCAAACCATCATCAACCCTCGTAAAGCCGAGGAGTATGTTAACGACTTGATCCGCAAGTACAAGGATGGTGGCATTCTGCCCAAGTGGGAGTTGCACGGTCACTACACAGGCACCATGATTGGCTTTCCAGCCATCTCCATCATTGCGGATGCCATGGTCAAGGGGATGAATGTCGATGCCCAAGAGGCTCTGGACGCCGCCGAATTTACCGCCCGCTATCACAAGAAAGAGGAGCTCCCGGACTGGACCGAAGACCAGAACATAGGTGCGGCCAGCATTGCCCAGCTCGAGGTATACGAGCAGAACGGCTATGTACACTGGGGATACTGGAACTCCACCTCCTATACCCTGGAGTTTGCTTACGGCGATTGGGCTCTCTCGGAAATCGCCCGAATGGCGGGCAACAACAAGGTTCAGCAGGAATTTCTCAACCGCTCGAACAACTACCTGAACCATTGGGATGCCACAACCGGCTTCTTCCGCCCCAAAAACCACCCAGACAGCTGGAACCCGCACCGCCCGGCCAGCCAGTTCAATCAACCCGTTGATGAGAACTCTCCTGACTGCAAGCTGGAGACGGTCAACAAACCCGATGGCACCAGCGTCGAGATGCGCGTCTGCCCGCTACTGCCATTTGATCCCTACTATGTGGACGAGTTTGCCTACACCGAGGGCAATAGCTGGCAATGGAAATTCCAGCCGCTGCATGCTTTCCAGTGGCTCAAACAGGAAGTGGGCGGAGAGAAAGGGCTGCGCGAGGATCTGGATGAACTGTTCAACGCCCGCTCATCCAATAGCGGTGAAGCGCTGCCTGACCTGACCGGTTATATCGGCCAGTACATGCATGGTAATGAACCGTCGCACCATATCCCCTACCTCTACAACATGACCGATGAACCGTGGAAAACGCAGGAGTATCTGGATCGGGTCATGAACGAGTTTTACACCACCAAGCCAACCGGTCTGATTGGTAATGAGGATGTCGGCCAGATGTCGGCCTGGTACATCATGTCGGCCATGGGATTCTATCAGGTTACCCCTGCATCTCCGCACTACAGCATCGGCCGCCCACTGTTCGATGAGGTGACGATTGCAATGAAAGACGGGACCTTCAGGATCACCGCCGACAATAACAGCCCTCACAACAAGTACGTAAAGTCTGTCACCATCAACGGCAAGCCGCTATCGGGGGATCTCACCTTCGAGCACAGCGAGATCAGGGCCGGAGGGGAGTTGCACTTTGTCATGACAGGCGACAAGAGAGAGGCAATGACCCGACTCTAACCGTCCGCATAAATGAAAAATGCCGCGTAGCTACGCGGCATTTTTATTGGCTGACACAGAGCCCCTGCAGGGCCCTGTCATCCATTCACTCAGACAGCTTGCTGCAGGATCACCGCATCGGCCTTCTTGGTGTAGGAGGCGATCTCGTTGAAGTTGAGATAGCGGTAGGTGTCAGCCGCAGTGGCATCGAGCGCCTTGGCGTATTGCAGGTACTCTGCCACGGTCGGGATCTTGCCGAGAATGGCGGCAACAGCGGCCAGCTCCGCAGAGGCCAGATAGACGTTGGCACCTTTACCCAGACGGTTCGGGAAGTTACGGGTGGAAGTGGAGACCACCGAGGCCCCTTCCGCTACCCGCGCCTGGTTACCCATGCAGAGGGAACAGCCCGGGATCTCGATGCGGGCACCGACGCGACCAAAGATGCCGTAGTAGCCCTCTTCAGTCAGCTGATCCTTGTCCATCTTGGTGGGCGGTGCGATCCACATGCGGGTCGGCAGCTCGCCCTGATACTTCTCGAGCAGTTTGCCGGCGGCGCGGAAGTGACCGATGTTGGTCATGCAGGAACCGATGAACACCTCGTCGATCTTGTCGCCAGCCACGTCGCTCAGCAGACGGGCATCGTCCGGATCGTTCGGCGCACACAGGATCGGCTCCTTGATGGTGGCCAGATCGATCTCGATGATCTCGGCATACTCGGCATCCTTGTCCGCTTCCATCAGGGTCGGGTTGGCCAGCCACTCTTCCATCCCCTTGATGCGACGGGTGATGGTGCGCACGTCGCCGTAACCTTCGGAGAGCATCCATTTCAGCATCACGATGTTGGACTTCAGGTACTCGATGATCGGCTCTTTATCCAGCTTGATGGTGCAACCGGCAGCGGAACGCTCGGCGCTGGCATCTGCCAGCTCGAACGCTTGCTCTACTTTCAGGGTCGGCAGACCTTCGATCTCGAGGATGCGGCCGGAGAAGATGTTCTTCTTGCCCGCTTTCTCGACGGTCAGCAGCCCTTTCTGGATGGCGGCATAGGGGATGGCATGAACCAGATCACGCAAGGTGATGCCCGGTTGCAGCTCGCCCTTGAAGCGCACCAGCACGGATTCCGGCATGTCCAGCGGCATCACGCCGGTGGCGGCGGCGAAGGCCACCAGACCGGAGCCCGCCGGGAAGGAGATCCCGATGGGGAAACGGGTGTGGGAGTCACCACCGGTACCCACGGTATCCGGCAGCAGCATGCGGTTCAGCCAGGAGTGGATGACGCCGTCACCCGGACGCAAGCTCACGCCGCCGCGGTTCATGATGAAGTCCGGCAGAGTGTGGTGAGTCTGTACGTCGATGGGCTTCGGATAGGCCGCGGTGTGACAGAAGGACTGCATGGTCAGATCGGCGGAGAAGCCGAGGCAGGCCAGATCTTTGAGCTCGTCGCGGGTCATCGGGCCCGTGGTGTCCTGGGAGCCGACGGTGGTCATCTTGGGCTCGCAGTAGGTGCCCGGGCGAATGCCCTTCACGCCGCACGCCTTGCCCACCATCTTCTGGGCCAGGGTGAAGCCTTTACCTGTATCGGCCACCGGCTGCGGGCGACGGAATACGGTGGAGAACGGCAGACCCAGTGCCTCGCGGGCCTTGTCAGTCAGACCGCGACCGATGATCAGCGGGATACGGCCACCGGCACGCACTTCGTCGATCAGTACATCGGTTTTCAATTCAAACTGTGCCAGCACCTGTTCGGTGCCGTGTTTGCAGATCTTGCCGGCATAGGGGTAGATGTCGATTACATCGCCCATTTCCAGCTTGGAGACGTCCACTTCGATAGGCAGAGCGCCGGCATCTTCCATGGTGTTGAAGAAGATCGGGGCAATCTTGCCACCCAGACAGACACCGCCAGCGCGCTTGTTCGGCACGAACGGAATGTCGTCGCCCATAAACCAGAGCACCGAGTTGGTGGCGGATTTACGGGAAGAACCGGTACCGACCACGTCACCCACATAGGCAAGCGGGAAGCCTTTCTCTTTCAGGGCATCGATGGTCTTGATGGGGCCGACGGCGCCATCCTTGTCCGGAGTAATGCCGGGACGGGCGTTTTTCAGCATCGCCAGGGCGTGCAGCGGAATGTCCGGGCGGGACCAGGCGTCCGGTGCCGGCGAGAGGTCGTCGGTGTTGGTTTCACCGGTCACCTTGAACACGGTGACGGTGATCTTCTCGGCCAGCTCCGGGCGGGAGAGGAACCACTCGGCATCAGCCCAGGACTGCATCACCTGTTTGGCGTGGACATTGCCCGCCTTGGCCTTCTCTTCCACGTCGTGGAAGGAGTCAAACATCAGCAGGGTGTGGGAGAGCCCCTTGGCGGCAAGCGGCGCCAGAGTGGCGTGATCCAGCAGGTCGATCAGCGGTTGAATATTGTAACCACCCTGCATGGTGCCCAGCAGCTCGACAGCTTCGGCGGCAGTCAGGATGGGAGAGTGGGCTTCGCCCTTGGCGACGGCGGTGAGGAAACCGGCTTTGACATAGGCCGCTTCATCAACACCGGGGGGAATACGGGAAGACAACAGCTCTTTCAGAAAGTCTTCTTCGCCAGCGGGCGGGTTCTTGAGAAGCGTTACCAGGGCGACGACCTGCTCTGCATCCAGAGGTTTGGCAACCACGCCCTCGGCGGCACGTTCTGCGACGTGTTTACGGTATGTTTCAAGCACGACTAATTCCTCTTTGGTCTTTTTTTGGGGTTCGCCCACGCTCGCGGCGATCGTCCTTGCGGGACACCCCGTAGGGTGCTCCCCACTATATAAGTTTTAACGACTAATTAAAATCCAAACCCTGTTTACTTATTCACCACAAAGTCGTAACCAATTAAACAGACTGGTATTTTTTGAAAATTAATTGAACGCCCTCAACCATAGTTAACAAATTGGCATCATTTCGGCATTATTCGAACGTACTGCCCAATTGCAGATAGAAGACGTCATTGCCCCCCTCCGCCATGCCGTAGCCGAGGAACACGGGGCCAAGGAAGCTCTCCACCCCGACATAAAGCGAACCGGCGGTAAACGAGCTCTCCAGACTGATATCCTCCCCCTTGTTCCAGACCCCGCCCTGCTCCAGAGATCCACCCAGATAGAGCGGCATCTTGAGGGCACCGAAGTCGTTGTCCGCCACCCGATAGATGTAGCGCAGGCCACCAAACAGGCTGTAGCGACCGCTCAGCTGGTAGCGCTGGAAACCGGAGAGGCGGAACAGTCCGCCCAGATCCTGAATATGCAGCGGCACCACCTCTTCACTGCCCGAGCCACCCCCTTCGAGGATCAGGTTGAGGCTGTGCCTGTCCCATGACCAGGGCTTGATCATGGAGAGTTGATAATTCCAGCCTTCACTGCGCCCATCTGCTGACTCGAGTCCATCCACACTGACATGGGAGTGGCCCAGTTTCATGTCCCATTTCATCCCCTGATAGGGGAAATAGAGGCTATCCAGATTGTCGTGTTCAAAGCGGACATAGGGGCCCCACGCCGTGGCATCCATCTCCAGCCCCTTGAAGTTCTTCACATCAATCGTGCCCAGTTGTCCCTCCAGTCCCATCGACAACCGGCTCCAGGGCTGGCGGTTCCAGCCCACCGCCAGATCGCCGCTGAAGAAGGAGTATTCGGAGTCGAGATAGCTTATCGAAACCGTCTCGGGATCCGGATTGGGGAAAAACAGGCGGCGCAGGGTCTGGTCATAGGCCAGACTCGCCTCACCATAGAAGGTCTGGGAGGGTTCCAGCGGGGTATAGAAGTCGGTCTTGATATGTTTGGCTGTGCCCAGCGACGCCTCGGTCAGCCACTCCGCTCCCCACTCGTTGACGTTGGTGAGGGTATAGGACATGCCGACGTTGTAGTTGGAGGTGTTCTCGAAGTCATCGGTGAAACCGAACTGGAAGTTGAGGTAGCCCGGCCCCCAGTTCTTCTCGCTGGCATCCACCAACAGCACATTCTCCCCGTCACGCTCCTCCACCTCGTAGGTGATGCGATCGAAGGACTCAAGGGCATAGAGGCGGCGAATGCCAGCCTCCAGACTCTCGTTGGTCTGGATCTTGTCCGGCCGAACCTTCAGCATGGCGTGCACCGTCTCGTCGGAGAGGCGCGACTTGTTGATGATCTCCACCTTGTCGATGAAGTAGGCGGGCTGACCGCTACGCTCGGCACGGCGGCTCAGCTTCTGGTTGCGATAGGCGTTGTACTGCGCCTTGGTGAGCGACAGCTTATCGAGTTGCAGCGACACCTTGTCAGCCGCCGTCTCACCGATCTTGATCCCCTCCGGCATCCGGGCAAAGTCGGCGATCCCCATATCGCCAAACTCGGGAGCGATCAGAATATCCTTCGGTCCCATCAGCGCCTTCTGCTTGTCGGTGCCCACCTGGGTCATGTAGGTGGTGAGCTGGTCGATCATCGCCAACCCTGATTTGAGGGACTCCCGGGTACGCAGCTTGGCACCGATATCCACCGCGATCACCACGTCGGCCCCCATCGCCTTGGCGACATCCACCGGCATGTTGTTGACGCTGCCGCCGTCCGCCAAGATGTGCCCCTCCCACTCCACCGGCTTGAGGGCGCCGGGAATGGACATGGAGGCCTGCATCGCCTTGGCCAGGCTGCCGTGATCCAGCACAAAGGGGGTGACCGTCTCCATGTCGGTCGCCATGGCGCGGTAGGGAATGGGGAGATCGTCGAAGCTCGCCTGCACCGGCAGGTTGGAGGTGGCCCCCCGCAGCAGGCTGGCCATGGATTGGCCCTGGAAGAAACCGTCCGGCAGCTGGGTGGTGTCGCCATTCACCCCTATGTCGGTGCGCAGTTGATACTGCTCGTTCTGTTGCTTCTTGCGCAGCGACAGCTCGTCGCGGCCCACCTTGTCCTGATACCCCTTGTTCCAGTCGATGGCCAAAGTGGTGCGCTCCACTTCCTCGGCACTGAGCCCCATGGCATACATCCCCGCCACATAAGAGCCCATGCTGGTACCGACTATGATGTCGACCGGAATCCGTTTCTGCTCCAGCACCTTGAGGATGCCGATATGGGCAGAACCCTTGGCACCGCCGCCGCTGAGCACCACCGCAATTTTCGGGCGATCCCCCTGTGCCGCCACAGCCAGCAGCGGGCAGGCCGCCAGCATCACCAAAAGCAGACGGGTCCATCCCGCACCTAAACTGCGCATCATATTTTCCATATTATTCAGAGGGTCAGTCACCAAGGATGGCCTCTACTATAAGGGGCCCGGCAGTTAGCGCAACCGTCAATCCGCATCCCGCCTGTGCTGCATGGCGAAGGGGCTTGTCGCCGCCCCTGTGAGCGCAAACGTAATCCGCAAATAAAGGGCTGCAAGCCTCATGGGTAGCGCCGCGCTGCCGCTAATATGAGCGTCGTCAATCTCAACCTTTTGAGCACCTTTATGCTGGCAACCCTCACTCTTAAACAGAAAATACTGGCCACGGTCACCCTGGCCGTGGTCGTCTCCTGCCTGCTGGTAGGCTACTTCAGTCAACGCTCGGCCCAGCAACTGATCGAAAACCGGATGTTCGAGCAGGAGCTCCCCAACCTGACCCAGCGGATCAGCAAGGAGATTGAACAGGATCTCCACGGCATCGCCCAGGCCGCACGCCAACTGGCCACCGACCGCTTCATCCTCGACTGGGTGGATCGGGGCATGCCCAAAGAGCAGGAGCCGATCCTCATTAACCAGCTCAAGGATGTGGCCAACCAGTATGGTCTGGTGACCGCCTCCTTCGCCGATCGCCAGAGTGCCGCCTACTACAACCAGGATGGCTTTCTGCGCAACCTGACCCCCACGCAAGACGCCTGGTTCTATGACTACACCAAGAGCCAGAAGGAGATGACCCTCAGCATCTTCCGCGAGAGCAACGGCGAGGTGAAGCTGTTCGTCAACTTCCAGCAACTCAACGGGCGCGGGCTGGCAGGCTTTGCCAAATCCCTCGATACCATGGTGACCATGGTCTCCAACTTCCGGCTGGAAGAGAGCGGCATCGTCTTTATGGTCGATGGCAGCGGCAAGGTGAAGCTGCACCCCGAGGCCAACCGCATCGAGCGTGACACGCTTGGCAACATTGCCAGTGGTGATACCGGCAGCCTGCTGGCCAAACGCCCCTTTGCCGTCATCAACGCCGAGGTGAGCGGCGAGCCCATGGTACTGGCCAGCAGCTATATCCCGCTGCTCGACTGGTATCTGGTGGCCCAGGTGCCAGAAGCCGAGATCTATGCCGAACTGGATCAGACCCGCAACGAGATCCTGATGATCTCGCTGGTGATTGCGCTGGCCATGGGGCTGATGGGGATGTTGCTGGCAGGCTCGGTCAGCCGCCCGCTCAACGAGTTGGCCCGCCTGTTCAAGGAGCTGGGCAGCGGCGATGGGGACCTCACCCAGCGCCTCAAGGTGGAAGGACGTGACGAGCTGAGCCAGGTTGCCACCGGCTTCAACAACTTCGTCGCCAAGATCCACGGCTCCATCGAGCAGGTAGCAGAGAACTCCCGCCAGCTCGCGGCCACCGCCAACGAGGTGGCCAACAAGGCGCAGCTGACCCAGCACAACTGTACTGCCCAGCGTGACCGTACCGTACAGGTGGCTACCGCCATCCACGAGATGGGTGCCACGGTGAGCGAGATCGCCGGTAACGCCTCTCTGGCAGCCGAAGTAGCCAGACAGGCCAACAATCAGGCCGATGCAGGGGCGGTAGTGGTGGCGCAGGCGCGCCACGGCATCGTCGACCTCTCCGGCGAGATTGAGCTGGTGGCAGGGGTTATCGAGTCGCTGGCGAGCCAGACCGACTCCATCGGCAGCATCCTCGAAACCATCCGCAGCATCTCGGAGCAGACCAACCTGCTGGCACTGAACGCCGCCATCGAGGCCGCTCGCGCCGGTGAACAGGGTCGCGGTTTCGCCGTGGTGGCAGATGAGGTGCGCAATCTGGCTAACCGCTCCGCCGCCTCGACTGCCGAGATCCAGGGGATGATCAACCGCTTGCAGGAGCAGAGTGCCCGCGCCGTCAGCGCCATGGCACAGGGGCGCGACCAGAGTCTGGAGGTGGTGAGCCAGGCCGATGAGGCCAACGCCGCCCTCGGACAGATCACCGCCCACATCACCCAGATCAACGACATGAATATCCAGGTCGCCACCGCCACCGAGGAGCAGTCCAGTGTGGTCGGCGAGATCAACCGCAACGTGGAAGATATCAACCAGCTCACCATGGAGACCGCAGATATCGCCCACCAGCTGACCGAGTCCAGCCGCAGCCTGCAGCAGCTCTCCGGTCAGCTGGACAAGCTGGTTGGCAACTTCCGGCTGTAGTCTGCATCCCACTTATGAAGACTCACCAGAGGGCGCTGCGGCACCCTCTGTCATAGCCACGGCAAACGGTGACGCACGGCCATTCAACCGCCGTTATGCGGCTCTCGAAATGCCTCATAATCAGGGAAATATGAGGAGGAGTTATGGGCAAACTGATAGTGATGGTGTTGCTGGGAGGAGTGCTCAGCGCCTGCAGCAACGGGCCGGTGCGGGTACACGGCGCCGACGTGAGCGTAGACGATACCCGGATCCGGGTCAGTGACGGCAGTGGTGGCGGTTATGGCACCTTCTGCCCGCCCGGTCAGGCCAAGAAGGGGCGCTGCTAACCTCTTAGCCAAACCCCGAAAACAAAAAGCCGCTCAAATGAGCGGCTTTTTCATGAAGATGGCAGAAGATTACTTTTTCTTCTTGGCCTTGGCGTTCGGCAGGTCGGTGATGGAGCCTTCGAACACTTCGGCAGCCAGACCCACGGACTCGTGCAGAGTCGGGTGAGCGTGGATGGTCAGCGCGATATCTTCGGCGTCAGCCCCCATCTCGATGGCCAGACCGATTTCACCCAGCAGTTCACCACCGTTGGTACCCACGATGGCACCACCGATGACGCGGCCGCTCTCCTTGTCGAAGATCAGCTTGGTCATACCGTCGGAGCAGTCGGACGCAATGGCGCGACCGGAAGCAGCCCACGGGAAGGTGGCGACTTCGAAGTTCAGGCCCTGTTGCTTGGCTTCCTTCTCGGTCAGACCAACCCATGCCATCTCTGGCTCGGTGTAGGCGATGGACGGGATCACTTTCGGGTCGAAGTAGTGCTTCTTGCCGGCGATAACTTCAGCGGCAACGTGACCTTCGTGCACACCTTTGTGTGCCAGCATCGGCTGGCCCACGATGTCACCGATGGCGTGGATGTGCGCCACGTTGGTACGCAGCTGCTTGTCCACCTCGATGAAACCGCGTTCGGTCACGGCAACGCCAGCTTTCTCGGCATCCAGCATCTTGCCGTTCGGCACACGGCCTACGGCAACCAGCACGTTGTCGTAACGAACCGGCTCGGCCGGGGCGTGTTTGCCTTCATAGGAGACGTACAGGCCGTCTTCGCGCGCTTCAACTGCGGTGACCTTGGTCTCCAGCATGATGTTGAATTTCTTGGCCACACGCTTGGTATAGATCTTGACGATGTCTTTGTCGGCAGCCGGAACCAGCTGGTCGGCAAATTCCACCACGTCGATCTCGGAACCCAGAGAGGAGTAAACGGTACCCATCTCCAGACCGATGATGCCGCCACCGATAACCAGCAGTTTGCCAGGAACGGTTTTCAGCTCCAGCGCATCGGTAGAGTCCCATACGCGCGGGTCATCGTGGGGAATGAACGGCAGCTTCACCGGACGGGAACCGGCCGCGATGATGGCGTTGTCGAAGGTCACGGTGGTTTTGCCGTCTTCCCCGGTCACTTCGAGCGTGTTCGGGCCGGTAAATTTACCCAAGCCGTTAACAACCTGAACTTTACGCATCTTGGCCATGCCAGCCAGACCGCCGGTCAGCTGGTTGATAACCTTCTCTTTCCACAGACGGATCTTGTCGATGTCGGTCTGCGGTGCACCGAAGACAATGCCGTGCTCGGCCAGCGCCTTGGCTTCTTCAATCACTTTGGCAACGTGCAGCAGCGCCTTGGAGGGGATGCAGCCCACGTTCAGGCAGACGCCACCCAGGGTGGAGTAACGCTCGACGATAATAGTATCCAGACCCAGATCGGCTGCACGGAAAGCAGCGGAATAACCGGCAGGGCCAGCACCCAGTACTACGACCTGGGTTTTGATTTCTTTACTCATCATGACCTCTTTGTCGTTCTTATATCCCCGGACAGCGCAGTCTTATACCGAAACGGGTGGCTGCAGCCGTGAAAAAAACGGGGCAAGTTTACGATCATGTTAATGAAATGAGAAGTAAAAAGGGCAGGCTCTGGGCCCGCCCTCTCACTTACAGGACCAGTCGACGAATGTCGGACAGCACGCCGTTCATGGTGGTGATGAAGCGAGCCCCATCGGCACCATCGATCACGCGGTGGTCGTAGCTCAGAGCCAGCGGCAGCATCAGGCGCGGCGCGAACTCTTTGCCGTTCCACTTCGGCTTCATCTCGGACTTGGAAACACCGAGGATGGCCACTTCCGGCGCGTTGACGATCGGGGTAAAGCTGGTACCGCCGATGCCACCCAGGCTGGAGATGGTGAAGCAACCGCCCTGCATGTCGGCAGCGGTCAGCTTGCCGGCACGGGCCTTCTTGGAGATCTCGGCCAGATCGCGAGACAGCTCCATGATGCCCTTCTTGTTAACATCGCGCACCACGGGCACAACCAGACCGTTGGGGGTATCTACCGCCACACCGATGTGGATGTACTTCTTCATGATCAGCTTGCTGCCATCTTCGGACAGGGAGCTGCAGAAGCGCGGGTGGGCTTCCAGCGCCTTGGCGGCGGCTTTCAGGATGAACACCAGCGGGGTGATCTTCACGTCTGCCTTCTGCTTCTCGAGCATCGCATTCTGCTCTTTGCGGAACGCTTCCAGCTCGGTGGTATCGGCTTCGTCGAACTGGGTGACATGAGGGATCATGACCCAGTTGCGGTGCAGGTTCGGACCGGAGATCTTCTGGATGCGGGTCAGCTCGACCTCTTCCACATCACCGAACTTGCTGAAGTCTACTTTCGGCCACGGCAGTACGCCCAGACCGTTGCCACCGGCTACGCCGGCAGAGGCAGGAGCGGACTCGGCACGCTTGATGGCATCCTTCACGTAGGCTTGCACGTCTTCTTTGACGATGCGGCCCTTGCGACCGGAGGCTTTCACCTTGGCCAGGTTGACGCCGAACTCGCGCGCCAGACGGCGTACCGCCGGAGAGGCGTGTACATAAGCGTCGTTGGCAACGAAATCGGTCGCAGCGGCAGCAGCCTGAGCAACCGGAGCCGAAGCAGCAGTAACAGGGGCAGCGGCGACCGGAGCGGCAGCTTGAGCAACCGGCGCGGCAGCAGGAGCTGCGCCAGCCACTTCGAATACCATGATCAGGGAACCGGTGGAGACCTTGTCACCCGCCTTCACCTTGATCTCTTTGACCACACCGGCGAACGGCGCAGGCACTTCCATGGAGGCCTTGTCACCTTCCACGGCGATCAGGGACTGGTCAGCTTCAACCTTGTCACCCACGGCAACCATGATCTCGGTGACTTCCACTTCGTCGCCACCGATATCCGGTACGTTGACCTCTTTGGCAGCGGCGGCAACCGGGGCAGCAGCCACGGGCGCGGCAGCTTGAGCCGGAGCAGCAACGGCAGCAGGCGCAGCGCCAGCCACTTCAAATACCATCACCAGAGAACCGGTAGAGACCTTGGCACCAGCGGCAACCTTGATCTCGACCACGCGACCGGCAAACGGCGCTGGCACTTCCATGGAGGCCTTGTCACCTTCCACGGCAATGATGGACTGGTCGGCTTCAACCATGTCGCCCACGGCAACCATGATTTCAGTCACGTCCACTTCGTCGTCACCGATGTCCGGTACGTGCACATCTTTGCGCACGGCAGCGGCAGGTGCGGCGGCCGGAGCAGCGGCAGCCGGTGCAGCCACTTCAGCAGGGGCGGCAGCGCCTTCGGCTTCGAAGATCATGATCTGGGAACCGGTGGCAACCTTGTCGCCTACCTTGATCAGGATCTCTTTAACGATACCGGCAGACGGGGCCGGTACTTCCATGGAGGCCTTGTCGCCTTCTACCGCGATGATGGACTGGTCCAGCTCGACCTTGTCACCCACGGCCACCATAATCTCGGTGACTTCAACTTCATCGGCGCCGATATCCGGCACCATAATCTGTTTGGACATTGTGCTTTATCCTCTTGCGTCGATCCGCGTGACTGGCTGATGCCGCCACGCACATCTCGCGTTAACCGTTTTAAATCCTGGCAGGGTCACGCCGCATGACGGCGCGACCCTTGATCCACTTACGCGTACAGCGGGTTGACCTTGTCGGCATCGATGCCGTACTTGGCGATGGCGTCGGCCACAACCTGCTTGTCTACCTCGCCGCGCTTGGCCAGTTCGGTCAGAGCAGCAACCACCACGTAGAACTCGTTCACTTCGAAGTGACGACGCAGGTTGGCACGGCTGTCGGAACGGCCGTAGCCGTCGGTACCCAGCACGCGGTAGTTCTCGGTCGGAACGAAGGCGCGAACCTGATCGGCGAAGGACTTCATGTAGTCGGTCGCAGCGATGGTGGCTTCGGAACCCAGTACCTGAGCGATGTAGGGAACACGCGCTTCAGAGGTCGGGTGCAGCATGTTCCAGCGATCCGCGTCCTGACCGTCACGGGCCAGCTCGTTGAAGGAGGTGACGCTGAACACATCGGAACCGATGCCGTACTCGCTGGCCAGGATCTGGGCAGCCTTGCGCACGTGCCCCAGGATGGAACCACAACCCAGCAGCTGAACTTTCGCCTTGGCACCGGCGACGGATTCCAGCTTGTAGATACCCTTGCGGATGCCTTCCTCGGCGCCTTCCGGCATGGCCGGCATGGCGTAGTTCTCGTTCAGGGTGGTGATGTAGTAGAACACGTTTTCCGGGTTCTCACCGTACATGCGGCGCAGGCCGTCCTGTACGATCACCGCCACTTCATAGGCATAGGACGGGTCGTAAGAGATGCAGTTCGGAATGGTGTTCGCCAGGATGTGGCTGTGACCATCTTCGTGCTGCAGACCTTCGCCGTTCAGGGTAGTACGACCGGAGGTTGCACCCAGCAGGAAGCCACGGGCTTGCTGGTCACCGGCTGCCCACGCCATGTCGCCGATCCGCTGGAAGCCGAACATGGAGTAGTAGATGTAGAACGGGATCATCGGGCAATCGTTGGTGCTGTAAGAGGTCGCAGCAGCCAGCCAGGAGGACATGGCGCCCAGCTCGTTGATACCGTCTTGCAGAACCTGACCCTGCTTGTCTTCCTTGTAGTAGGAGACGATGTCGCGGTCTTGCGGGGTGTACTGCTGACCGTGCGGGCTGTAGATACCGATCTGGCGGAACAGACCTTCCATACCGAAGGTACGGGCTTCGTCAGCGAGGATCGGAACGATGCGCTTGCCGATGGACTTGTCTTTCAGCATCACGTTCAGGGAACGCACGAACGCCATGGTGGTGGAGATTTCGCGCGCTTGCTCGCCCAACAGCGGGCCGAAGGCATCCAGCGCCGGGATTTCCAGCTTGGTGGTGCTTTCGCGCAGACGGGTCGGCAGATAGCCTTTCAGGGCTGCACGACGAGCATGCAGGTACTTGTGCTCTTCACTGCCCTCTTCGATCTTCAGGTACGGCAGATCGGCCAGCTGCTCGTCGGCCACCGGCAGGTTGAAGCGGTCACGCAGGTGACGCACGGAGTCCAGCTCCATCTTCTTGACCTGGTGAGCGATGTTCTTGCCTTCGGCCGCTTCACCCATACCGTAACCCTTGATGGTCTTGGCCAGAATAACGGTCGGCTTGCCCTTGGTCTGGGTCGCCTTGTTGAATGCAGCGAACAGTTTGCGAGGATCGTGACCACCGCGGTTCAGAGCGAAGATCTCCTCGTCGGTCATGTCTTTGACCAGCGCGGCAGTTTCCGGATAACGGTTGAAGAAGTGCTCGCGGATGTAGCCACCGTCGCGGGACTTCATGGTCTGGTAGTCACCGTCCACGGTCTCGTTCATCAGCTGGATCAGCTTGCCGGAAGTGTCTTTCTTCAGCAGCTCATCCCACTTGCGACCCCAGATCACCTTGGTGACATCCCAACCGGCGCCAGCGAACAGGCCTTCCAGCTCGTTGATGACCTTGCCGTTACCGACAACCGGACCATCCAGACGCTGCAGGTTGCAGTTGACCACGAACACCAGGTTGTCGAGCTTTTCACGCACGGCAACAGTCAGGGCACCCTTGGCTTCCGGCTCGTCCATCTCGCCGTCACCCAGGAAGGCGTAAACGGTCTGCTCGGAGCAATCCTTGATACCACGGTCGGTCAGGTACTTCAGGAAGCGAGCCTGATAGATGGCGGCGATGGGGCCCAGACCCATGGAGACGGTCGGGAACTGCCAGAAGTCCGGCATCAGTTTCGGGTGCGGATAGGAAGGGATACCCTTGCCGTCCACTTCCTGACGGAAGTTGTCCAGCTGCTCTTCGGTCAGACGACCTTCAGCAAAGGCGCGAGCATAGATGCCCGGAGAGATGTGACCCTGGAAGTAAACCAGATCACCACCATCCTTCTCGTTGCGAGCACGGAAGAAGTGGTTGAAACAGACATCATAGATGGTCGCAGAAGAAGCGAAGGAAGACATGTGACCACCCAGGTCCAGGTCTTTCTTGGACGCGCGCAGCACGATCATCATGGCGTTCCAGCGGATGATGGCGCGAATGCGGCGTTCCATCTCCAGGTCACCCGGGTAGTCCGGCTCGTCGCTGGACGGGATGGTGTTGATGTAATCGCGATTTGCCTTGGCAGCCACGTCCACACCGCTTACGCGGGCTTTCTCGGCCAACTGTTCAAGGATGAACTGAGCGCGTTGCGGACCCTCTTCACGCAGCAGGGATTCCAGAGAGGCAAGCCACTCCAGCGTTTCTATCGGGTCCACATCGTTCTTCAGGATATCAGACATGGCTGGTTCCTATGTTGTTGTGATTGCACGGCATTGCACGGCGAAGGGCGCAAGCATTCGACAATAAAGCCTTGTGGGATTAGTTTTCCTGCTGACGGATCCGACGCATGGATCGCTGGATCCGGCTGTCTTCCCTCTGCATATCCAACAAGGTGTCCTCGATAAAGGCCAGATGCTCATGACAAGCTGTTCTGGCCCGCTCCGGAGCCCCCGAAAGAATAGCCTCGATCAGATTCGCGCGATGGCGACGTATCTTGGCTACCACTCCCGGGCGGCGATTCAAAATCTCGTTATTCTGCAGAATGTTCTGTTCGAGCATCGGGCTCATGGCCCGTAGCAGGTGCAGCAGCACCACGTTGTGGGACGCCTCGGCCACCGCCAGATAGAACTGGGTCACGGCTGCCGACTCGGCCACCAGCGAGCCCAGCTGGCCCGCCTCTTCGATGGTGGTTTGCACCTGACGAATGCGCTCGAAATCAGACCCGGTTCCCCGCAAGGCCGCGTAGTAGGCACAGATGCCTTCCAGCGCGTGGCGAAACTCCAGCAGGTCATACCGGGCTTCCGGGTGGGTACTGAGCAGTTCGAACAGAGGATCGGCGATCCCCTTGCTCAGGGCATTCTGCACATAAGTGCCGCCGCCCTGACGGCGATAAAGCAATCCGCGCGCTTCCAGTCGCTGGATGGCTTCGCGCAAGGAGGGGCGCGATACCTGAAACTGGATGGCGAGTTCCCGCTCGGGAGGCAATTTCTGCCCCGGCTGCAGGCTGCCTTCCAGAATCATCTGTTCCAGCTCGGCGACAATGGAGTCGGCCAACTTGGGTTGCGTAATCTTGCGATAGGGCATGAGGCTACTTTGTTAAATTGGTATTACCAATTTTATGGATGGGGCGAAAATTAGCAGAGGCCTTTTGAAAAGTCCACTCAAAAGATGATCTGAGTCAAGAATCAACCCCGCCACTTAAGGAGTAAAGCAGGGGAAACATGATTTAGCTCATAGAAAATGGTCTGACCAATATTCTTGACCACGCTCACAAATAACATTTGCGCAACCAGAGACAAAAATGGCCTGCCAGATAGGCAAGCCATTGATTTTAAAATCCAAACTAAATTTGAATATTTACTTTATCTGTTTAGTAACTGCCGGTAGTAATCCCACTGAAAACTGGCTCCGGGATCCGTCTTGCGCCCTGGCGCGATATCGCAATGACCGACAATTTTTTCGTGGGTGATGGCCGGATAGCGCTCCGAGATAGCTCGAGTGAGCCCTGCCAATGCCCGGTATTGAGCCTCGGTGTAGGGGATTTCGTCAGTCCCTTCCAGCTCGATGCCGATGGAGAAGTCATTGCATGCCTCCCTCCCCTGCCAGCTCGAGACACCAGCATGCCAGGCGCGTGCGCCGAACGGCACATACTGCACCAGCTCGCCATCACGGCGGATCAGGCAATGGGCCGAAACCCGCAACTGATGGATACCGGCAAAATAGGGGTGGGCATCGGGGTCGAGCCTCCCCATAAAAAGATCGTCGATAAAGGGGCCGCCGAACTCCCCCGGCGGCAGGCTGATGCCATGCACCACCAGCAGGGAGATATCATCCGGGGCTGCCCGTTCGTTGTGATGGGGAGAAGGCACCCGGCGCGCCTGCTGGCACCAGCCAGCGGCATCGATAGAGAAACAAGGTTGCGAAGCGAGTTGAGTCATCGGCTACTCGAGTTGGCTGATAAATGGCGAAAAAACGAAAATACCTGATAGGCAACCCGGCACCAACTCACTGAATCAACGGGAAATGGTATGTTAGGCTGAGTCATCTTCCGCTCGATATGGATGGGGTATGCAGCACACGGCACGCTGGATGTGGTTACTGGCCTGGCTCTCTTTGATGGGCCTGCTGACCCTCTATTTTCACTCCCGCAACCAACCAAGCGTCACCGCCAGCGGCGAACTGTTGTTGCGAGCCGACCAGAGCGGCCACTATCGTCTGGAGGGTGCCATCAACGGCCAGCCGGTGCAACTGCTGCTCGATACCGGCGCCACCCGCATCACCATCCCGCAGCAGGTTGCCGAGCGGCTCGGCCTGACCGCTTATGGCAGCAGCCAGGTCAATACCGCCGCGGGGCAGATCCGGGTCGGCAACGGCACCATCGAAACGCTGGCGATGGGGCCATTGACCTTGTACGATCTGGCCATCTTTATCAATCCGGTGGCAGACGGTGACGAAGTGCTGGTTGGCATGAACGCCCTCGGTCGGCTGGAGCTGGTTCAAAAGGAGCGGCAACTGCTGCTCAGACCCTTGCAGGAATAAGGCATGTTTCAACAGGATGTCAGCCGCGCCGTGCGCGCCGCACTACTCGAAGATCTGGGCGATGCCCTCACCACGCTGGACCAACCGGACGCCAGCGCCGATATCACCGCCCAGCTGATCCCGGCCGATCGGATGGCCAGCGCCCGGGTTATCACCCGTGAAGCCGGCGTATTCTGCGGCCAACCCTGGGTGGATGAAGTCTTCCTGCAACTGAAGGCCCAGCTCGGCGGCGACGTGAAGGTGGAGTGGAAGGTCCAGGATGGGGAAGTGCTCTCCCCCAATCAGGAGCTGTTTCGCCTCCACGGCCCTGCCCGCCTGCTGCTGACCGGCGAGCGCAATGCCCTGAACTTTGTCCAGACCCTCTCCGGCGTCGCCACCCTCACCGCTCGCTATGTGGCTGAGCTGGAGGGCACCGACTGCCGTCTGCTCGACACCCGCAAGACCATACCGGGGCTGCGCACCGCCCAGAAGTACGCGGTCACCTGTGGCGGCGGCAAGAATCACCGCATCGGCCTCTACGACGCCTATCTCATCAAGGAGAACCACATCCTGGCCTGTGGTGGTATTGCCGAGGCGATTAATGAGGCTCGTCATCTCAATCCGGGCAAACCGGTGGAGGTGGAAGTGGAATCACTGGCAGAACTGGAGCAGGCGCTGGCGGCCAACGCCGATATCGTGATGCTCGACAACTTCGACGTGACCATGATGCGCGAAGCCGTCGCCATCAATCAGGGCCGCGCCAAGCTCGAAGTCTCCGGCAATGTGACGCTGGATACTCTGGCCGAGTTTGCCTCCACCGGTGTCGATTTTATCTCGGTCGGGGCGCTGACCAAGCATGTACGGGCACTCGATCTCTCCATGCGCTTTATCCAACCGTGAGACGCCCCCCACAGGCTTGAGCAAACACTCGATATAACCGGATAAACAACTTGCAAAAGGCGCCATGGGCGCCTTTTCTTTATGCAGGATCCCTCGGCAAAGGAGTGTACAGACGGACCCTAATCCGGCCACAGAAAGAGTCATAGGAGGCCACTTCTTTTATGACACGCATCAAGTTTTTGCTAAATGAAAGAAGTGTGATTAACAAAATAGACAATCTCTGTTGCCACCCCTGACAGCTCGGATAAGATACTGACGTGCAGATGATTTTCCACCGGCACTTCCCAGGAACCAAGGATAAAAGGATATTTTCCATGAACAGCGAAATGAAGAAACAATCAGGCTTTACACTTATTGAATTGATGATCGTGGTCGCGATCGTAGCCATTCTGGCGGCGATTGCATTGCCTGCATATCAAACGTACACACAAAAAGCGAAATTCTCAGAAGTAATCTCAGCTACAGGGGCACTAAAAACTGCTGTTGAGGTATGTGCTCAAACAAAAGACATTGCCACAACCAATACTCTTTGTACCAGTCAAGGTGCAAACGGCATACCTCCAGCGCCTTCTGCTGCAGGCTATGTAAATGCCGTGGCTCTCGCAGCAGACACAGCTCCTAACGTAAAAATTACGGTGACATCTCAAGGCATAAACTCAGGTTCTAGTGCAGCAGGAGCAACTTACATTCTTAAAGGAACTGTGGATGCGACAACAAAACAAGTGACTTGGAAGCATGATGGTTCCAGCGATGCCAATGGGGGGACTTGTGTAACAGCAGGCATCTGCTAATACATGACATCTAGCCCTAATAGCGGCCTGGCGTTAAGCCTGGCCGCCTCTTCACTGATCAGTGAAGAGGACTCCCAGCGCTATCTGAGCCAGGCCAAGGCCCAGCGCAAACCCTTTGTCACCTTTCTGATAGAAAACGACATCCTCGACAGCAAGGCGCTCGCCGATTTTTGCGAGCTGGAGTATGGGGTACCTCTGCTGGATCTTGCCGCCTTCGATTTGGCCGAGATCCCGCAGAAGTACCTCAATCAGAAGCTGATTGAGAAACACCATGTGCTGCCCATCTACACCCAGGGCCACACTCTCTATATCGCCATGTCGGATCCGACCAATGTCTCGGCCCTGGAGGACTTCGGCTTCAGCTTCGGACTCCATACCGAGGCGCTGCTGGTGGAGGAGAACAAGCTCACCGCCGCCATCGGCAAGCTGCTGGAGAGCGAAAACGATGCCCTCGGCATGGAGGAGATCGATGAGGCCGAGATTTCCGATCTCGAAGTCTCCGACGAGAACAGCCGGCTGGACGAGAGCGTCAATACCGCCGATGACGACGCCCCCATCGTCAAGTACATCAACAAGATCCTGATGGATGCCATCAAGCGCGGTGCCTCCGACCTGCACTTCGAGCCCTATGAGTTCAAATATCGAGTGCGCTTTCGCATCGATGGCATTTTGCACGAAATCGCAACCCCGCCGGTCAATCTGGCCAACCGCTTCTCTGCCCGCCTCAAGGTGATGGCGCGGCTCGATATCGCCGAGCGGCGGCTGCCGCAGGATGGCCGCATCAAATTGAAGCTGTCGCGCAACAAGTCGATGGATATGCGGGTCAACACCCTGCCCACCATGTGGGGGGAGAAGATCGTTATCCGTCTGCTCGACTCCTCGGCGGCCCGCCTCAATATCGAGCAGCTTGGCTTTGACGACCGCCAGAAGGCACAGTACCTGCGAGCCCTCTCGAAACCGCAGGGGATGATACTGGTCACCGGCCCCACCGGCTCGGGCAAGACGGTCTCGCTCTATACCGGCCTCAATATTCTCAACACCACCGAGGTAAACATCTCCACCGCCGAAGATCCGGTGGAGATCAATCTGCCGGGCGTCAACCAGGTACAGGTCAACCCCAAGGCGGGGCTCACCTTTGCCAGCGCCCTGCGCTCCTTCTTGCGGCAAGATCCGGATGTGGTGATGGTGGGGGAGATACGGGATCTCGAAACCGCCGAGATCGCCATCAAGGCGGCACAAACCGGCCACCTGGTGCTCTCAACCCTGCATACCAACTCGGCTGCCGAAACCCTGACCCGGATGATGAATATGGGGGTGCCCGCCTTCAATATTGCCTCTTCGGTCACCCTGATAATGGCCCAACGGCTGGCCCGTAAACTGTGCGACCACTGCAAGGCGCCGGAGGTGGTGCCGGAAGCCGAGCTGCTGGAGCTGGGTTTTACCCCGCAGCAGCTGGCAGCCGGCTTGCGACTGTTCAAACCGGTTGGTTGCAAGGAGTGTTCCGGCGGCTACAAGGGGCGAGTCGGCATCTACGAAATCATGCTAATGTCGGAAAATATCGCAAAATTGATCATGCAGGGGGCCAACTCCCTGCAAATTGCGGCGATTGCCCAGAAAGAGGGCATGCGCACCCTGCGCACTTCGGGACTGGAGAAGGCACGGCTTGGTGTCACCAGCCTTGCCGAGGTCAACCGGGTCACCACCAATTAAACCTCGCCAAGATGCGAGCAAGATGATCTACCAGCAAGCGACCAGATGGTGCCAAGCCGTTTGAGGATATTTATCAGGTCAGATGGTTCAGGGGCTCCCTGACCATCCGCCCAATTGCAGGATGCAAAGATGGCAACCCTAACGAAAAAGAACAACACCCCGAAAAAAGTCTTTGCCTTCCGCTGGCACGGGGTCAATCGCAAGGGGCAGAAGGTCTCCGGCGAGCTGCAGGCTGACAGCATCAATACCGTCAAGGCGGAGCTGCGCAAGCAGGGAGTAAACGTCACCAAGGTGGCCAAAAAATCTCAGGGGCTCTTCTCCAAAGGCGGCGCCAAGATCAAGCCGATGGATATCGCGATTATCTCCCGCCAGATCACCACCATGCTCTCCGCCGGCGTACCACTAGTACAGAGCCTGCAGATCATCGCCCGCAGCCACGAGAAAGCCGCCATGCGCGAGCTGATGGGTGAGATCGCCTCCGATGTTGAGACCGGAACCCCCATGTCGGAGGCGTTGCGCCGCCACCCTCGCCATTTTGACGATCTCTACTGCGATCTGGTTGAGGCGGGGGAGCAATCCGGTGCGCTGGAGACCATCTACGACCGTATCGCCACCTATCGGGAAAAGTCGGAAGCGCTCAAGTCGAAGATCAAGAAGGCCATGTTCTACCCCACCATGGTTATTCTGGTGGCCATAGTGGTGACTTCCATCCTGCTGCTGTTCGTCATCCCCCAGTTCGAGGATATCTTCAAGAGCTTTGGCGCCGAGCTGCCGGTGTTCACCCAGTTTGTTATCGGCATCTCACGCTTTATGCAGAACTGGTGGTATGTCTTCTTCGGCGGAGCTGCGCTCGCCATCTTCCTCTATGTACGCGCCTGGCGCGCCTCCCAGAAGGTAAGGGACAATACCGACAAGTTTGTGCTCACCATCCCGGTGGTCGGTATGATCCTGCACAAGGCGGCCATGGCCCGCTTTGCCCGCACACTCTCAACCACTTTCTCGGCCGGTATCCCGCTGGTGGATGCACTCATCTCGGCGGCCGGAGCCTCCGGCAACTATGTCTATCGCACCGCCGTTATGGCCATTCGCAACGAGGTGGTGGCCGGTATGCAGATCAACGTGGCAATGCGCACCGTCGATCTCTTCCCGGACATGGTGATCCAGATGGTGATGATCGGCGAGGAGTCCGGCGCTATCGATGATATGCTCTCCAAGGTTGCCACCATCTTCGAGCAAGAGGTGGACGACCTGGTCGATGGCCTTACCAGCCTGCTGGAACCCCTCATCATGGTGGTGCTCGGGGTGCTGGTCGGCGGCATGGTTATCGCCATGTACCTGCCCATTTTCAAACTTGGCGACGTGGTGGGTTGATTCATCAGGGCATGGAGCCAAAGCCATGCCCTTCACTCATTCAATAACTGACGGTTGGTTATGACACTTCTTCTCGAGCTGGCTCACGGCTTGCCATGGCTCTTTTTTTCGCTGGTTTTTATCTTTTCCCTGATGATCGGCAGTTTCCTCAACGTAGTGATCCACCGCCTGCCCATCATGCTGGAGCGAGAGTGGCAGGCCGAGTATCGCAGCTACTTCTCCCCCGACGAAGAGGCCATCGCACCAGAGCGCTACAACCTGATGGTACCGCGCTCCGCATGTCCTCACTGTGGTCACCCCATTACCGCCATCGAGAACATTCCGCTGCTGAGCTGGCTCTGGCTCAAGGGGCGTTGCCGCGACTGTCAGGCGCCCATCTCGGCCCGCTATCCGCTGGTAGAGCTGATAACAGCCCTGCTCTCGGTGGCCGTTGCCATGGTCATAACGCCGGGCTGGGGCACACTGGCCGCCCTGCTGCTGACTTGGGTATTGGTGGCCCTCACCTTTATCGATCTCGACAAGATGTTGCTGCCAGATCAGCTCACCCTGCCCCTGCTGTGGGGCGGTCTGCTGTTCAATCTGGCAGGTGGCTTCGTACCGCTGGCGGATGCCGTGATTGGCGCCATGGTCGGCTATCTGGTGCTCTGGAGCCTCTACTGGGCCTTCAAGCTGCTCACCGGCAAGGAGGGGATGGGCTATGGCGACTTCAAGCTGCTGGCGGCGCTGGGTGCCTGGCTCGGCTGGCAGGCGCTGCCGATCATATTGCTGCTCTCATCCCTGGTCGGCGCCGTGATCGGCATCAGCCTGATCGCCTTGCAAAAACATCATCAGGGCAAGCCCATCCCCTTCGGCCCCTACCTCGCCATCGCGGGCTGGATTGCCCTGCTGTGGGGCGATACCATCACCAACTGGTATCTCTCTACCCTGCTTTGAGCAAGAGGCCCCCCATGTATGTAGTTGCTATTACCGGTGGTATCGGCAGTGGCAAGACCACCATCGCCAATCAGTTTGCAGAACTGGGTATCGAGGTGGTGGATGCCGATGTGATCGCCCGCGAGGTCGTAGAGCCGGGCACCCTGGCCCTTGCCACCATCGCCGACCATTTTGGCCCGGATGTGATTGAGCCGAGCGGTCAACTCGACCGTCGCACCCTGCGCGAGCGGGTCTTCAGCGACCCGCAGGCCAAGGAGTGGCTCAATGCACTGCTCCATCCGCTGATTCGCAGTGAAATGCTGCGCCAGTGTGCCGCAGCCAGTTCTCCTTACTGCCTGCTGGTGGTGCCGCTGCTGGTGGAGAACAAACTCACCGGCCTCGCCGACCGGGTGCTGGTGATCGATGTGGACGAAGCGACCCAGATTGAGCGCACCTGCCGTCGTGATGGCGTCAGCACCGAGCAGGCCAGAGCCATCATCGCAGCACAGGCCAGCCGGAAAGAACGGCTAGCTGCGGCGGATGATGTCATCGAGAACGCCAATGGCAGCGAAATGGCGATAAAAACGCGGATTTTGGCACTGCACGAGACATATCTGGCATTTGCCTCTCAACAACCCCGTCAACAGTGAGTACACTAGGCCGGTTTATGGCTGGCCAGGATTAGGCATGATTTACGATTTTCCCCTCAATGAAAAAAGCCGGACCTACCTGCGTCTGGAGTCCCTGTTTTCCCAAATTCGCGACAATCTGGAGAGCGAGCAATCCTGGGCCCATATCGCCTTCTTCAAAGGGCTGTTCGATCTGCAGGAGCTGCTGGAGCGTGGTGACTTGCGCGCTGACCTTATCAAGGATCTGGAGCGTCTCGGCCAACGTCTGAGCCACTGGGCCAGCCTGCCCGACGTCGATCTGGAGCAGATCAAACAGATGCAGCAAGAGAGCAGCCAGCTCTCCCGCAACCTGCTCAACTCGCCACGCCCGGGAGCCCGCCTGAAAGAGGATCGTCTGCTCGGTTCCATTCGCCAGCGCTTCTCCATCCCGGGTGGTCTGTGTGCCTTCGACGTGCCCCAGCTGCACCACTGGCTCGGAACCCCGGCCATCACCCGTCACCAGCAGATGCAGGGCTGGCTTAGCGACATCACCCTGCTGATGAATGCCATCACTCTGTTGCTGCGTCTGTGGCGTGAATCGGGCAGCTTCAGCGAGCAGGTGGCGACCAACGGCTTCTTCCAGGACACCGCCGAAAGCGCCGAGCTGATCCGCATCAAGCTGCCGGGCAATCTGTTCTGCTACCCGACCCTGAGCGGCCACAAGAATCGTTTTGCCCTGCGCTTCCTGCCTACGGGCGAGCAGCAGATTGGCGATGTGCCATTCCAGCTCGCCTGCTGCTAAGGAGTACTTATGGTCACCAAGGTAAAGTGTCCGACCTGCCAGAGCGAAGTGGAGTGGGGCTCGCAGAGTCCGTTCCGACCTTTCTGCAGCAAACGCTGCCAGTTGATCGATCTCGGCGAGTGGGCTGATGAAGAGAAACGGATACCCGGGGAGATCAACCCGGATCTGCTGCCAGAGCAGGAAGAGGGCGATCAGTGGCTATAAGCCCCTGGTCACTCTCAGCTATAAAATAAAAAAGGGCCGATGGGCCCTTTTTTGATGCTTGTTTTTGCAACCGGTTCAAGCCAGCAGGCCTTGAAGCCGCGCGACAATCGGACCGTTGGCATCGGGAAAGTGGTAGTTGTGCAGCTCGGCCACCGGCACCCACAGACACTCCTGCCCCTCCTTGCCGAACGGCTCGCCGCTGAAACGGGTCACCTTCCAGATATCCAGCAACACCTGCTTCTCGGGGTAGTCGTGCTGCAGTTCCATAAAGGGGGCACAATCCAATACCCGGATGCCGATCTCTTCCCACAGCTCCCGATCCAGCGCAGTCAGCAGATCCTCACCGGACTCCACCTTGCCACCGGGAAACTCCCAGCGATCCCCCTGATGGCGATCGGAGGAGCGTCTGGCGATGAAGATATCGCCCCGTTCATTCTCGATGACACCAACCGCCACCCAGATCCGTTTTTTCTGTTCCATCAATTACCTCTGTTCGCTTGTTGCCACCAATAACAAGGCGGGCTCTTGGCCCGCCTGTTATGGCATAGCGTCGATCAGGTCAACTGACCGTGGCAGTGCTTGTACTTCTTGCCGGAACCACACGGGCAGGGATCGTTTCGACCGACCTTCTGCTCGTCGCGTACGAAGGTGGTGTGACCCTCTTCGCCCGCAGCCTGTTCATCGGCCAGCTGGCTCTCGGCAGCGGCGTGGGTATAGGTACGGGGAGCGGCTTCCGCCTGCTGGCGCTGCTGCTCTTCCATCGCTTCCACATCGCGCTCCTGCACCTGAACACGGCTCAGGATGCTGACCACGTCGCGCTTGAGAGTTTCCAGCATCTGGGTGAACAGATCAAAGGATTCGCGCTTGTACTCCTGCTTGGGGTTCTTCTGGGCGTAGCCGCGCAGATGGATGCCCTGACGCAGGTGATCCATGGCCGCCAGATGCTCTTTCCAGAGGCCATCCAGAGTTTGCAACATCACCGCTTTCTCGAAGTTGCGCAGCACCTCTTTGCCGACCAGCTCTTCCTTGTGGGCATAGAGCTTGGTGGCTTCGTCCAGAATGCGCTCGCGCAGCTTCTCTTCATACAGCTTGTCATCTTCCGCCAGCCACTGCTGCAGCGGCAGATCCAGCGCGAAGTCGGCCTTCAGGCGTGCTTCCAGACCCGGCACGTCCCACATCTCTTCCAGAGACTGGGGCGGGATGTACTCGTCAATCACGCTGCCGTAGACATCATCACGGATAACGTGGATGGTCTCGGAGATGTCGTTGGTATCCAGCAGCTCGTTACGCTGCTCGTAAACCACCTTGCGCTGGTCGTTGGCCACATCGTCAAACTCCAGCAAGCTCTTGCGGATGTCGAAGTTGCGACCTTCCACCTTGCGCTGGGCATTTTCGATCGCCTTGGTGACCCACGGGTGCTCGATGGCTTCGCCCTCTTCCATGCCCAGCTTCTTCATCATGCCGGTCACGCGATCGGAGGCGAAGATCCGCATCAGGGTATCTTCCATGGAGAGGTAGAAACGGGAGGAACCCGGGTCACCCTGACGACCGGAACGGCCGCGCAGCTGGTTGTCGATACGACGGGATTCGTGACGCTCGGTGCCGATAATGTGCAGGCCACCGGCGGCTAGCACCGCATCGTGACGCACCTGCCAGGCGGCTTTCAGCTCTGCAATCTGCTCGCTGGTCGGGTTCTCCAGCTTGGCAATCTCTGCCTGCCAGTTGCCGCCCAACACAATGTCGGTACCACGACCGGCCATGTTGGTGGCGATAGTGACCGCGCCAGTCTGACCGGCCTGGGCGACGATCTCCGCTTCCATGGCGTGGAACTTGGCGTTCAGCACCTTGTGCGGGATCTTCTCCTTGGTCAGGATGCCGGAGAGCAGCTCGGAGTTCTCGATAGAGACAGTACCGACCAGTACAGGCTGGCCCTTGGCCACACACTGACGGATATCTTCGATGATGGCGGCATACTTCTCGTTGGCGGTCAGGTAGACCAGATCGCCCATGTCCTTGCGCACCATCGGCTTGTTGGTCGGGATAACCACGGTATCCAGGCCATAAATCTGCTGGAATTCAAAGGCTTCGGTATCCGCAGTACCTGTCATGCCCGCCAGCTTGTTGTAGAGACGGAAGTAGTTCTGGAAGGTGATGGATGCCAGCGTCTGGTTCTCGTTCTGGATCTTCACCCCTTCCTTCGCTTCAACGGCCTGATGCAGACCATCGGACCAGCGACGACCCGGCATGGTACGGCCGGTGTGCTCGTCAACGATGACGATCTCGTCTTTCTGGACGATGTAGTCCACGTTGCGCTCGAACAGAGTGTGAGCACGCAGACCCGCATTGACGTGGTGCAGCAGGCTGATGTTGGAGGCGGAGAACAGGGAATCGTTCTCGTCCAGCAGCCCCTCTTTCTTGAGCAGCTCTTCCACGAAGATCTGGCCGTTTTCGGTCAGCAGAGCCTGACGGTTCTTCTCGTCTACTGTGTAGTGACCGTCGCCGGTGTACTCTTCGGTGTCTTCCTTGTCCTGTTTGACCAGCAGCGGGATCAGCTTGTTGACGCGGATATAGAGCTCTGAGCTGTCTTCAGCCGGGCCGGAGATGATCAGCGGAGTACGGGCTTCATCGATAAGCACCGAGTCCACCTCATCCACCAGCGCGTAGTTGAGCGGACGCTGTACCCGCTGCTCCGGCGAGAACGCCATGTTGTCGCGCAGGTAGTCAAAACCGAATTCGTTGTTGGTACCGTAGGTGATGTCGGCGGCGTAGGCGTCACGCTTCTGGGACGCATCCATACCGGGCACGTTGCAATCGACGGTCATGCCGAGGAAGGCAAACAGCGGGCGGTTTGCCTCAGCGTCACGTTTGGCCAGATAGTCGTTCACCGTCACCACGTGCACACCACGGCCACTCAGGGCGTTCAGGTAAGCTGGTAGGGTTGCGGTCAGGGTCTTACCTTCACCGGTTTTCATTTCCGCGATGCGGTTGGAGTTCAGCACCATGCCGCCGATCAGCTGCACGTCGAAGTGACGCATGCCGAACACCCGCTTGGAGGCTTCACGCACGGTCGCGAACGCTTCCGGCAGCAACTGCTCCAGGGTCTCACCCTGCTCGATACGCTGACGATATTCAGCCGTTTTGGCCTGCAACTCGGCATCGGAGAGAGCCTCGAACTGCGGCTCCATGGCATTGATCTGTTTTACAATTTTGCGCAAAGCCTTGAGCGTTCTGTCGTTCCGGCTGCCGATAATCTTGGTAAGCAGTGTGCTAATCATGGGTACCAACTATTTCTGGTTATAAAGCGTTCCGTCACTGGAACCTGAAGAAAAAAACCTAACCCCGTCTGGCACTGAGAAAGCGTGCGGGGTTGACCTGACGACCATCTTTCAACACTTCGTAATGCAAATGGACCCCGGTCGCGCGACCGGTGCGTCCCATCAAGGCAATCTTCTGACCCTGATCAACCAGGGTGCCCACCTCGACCAGCAACTTGGAGTTGTGGGCATAGCGGGTGACTAGGCCATTGCCGTGATTAATCTCCACCATATTGCCAAATTCCGGATGACGGCCCGCCCAGCTGACAATGCCGGGCCCGGTGGCCAGAATCGGGGTTCCCGGTTTGCCACGGAAATCGACCCCTTTGTGCATCTTGGCACGCCCGTTGAACGGATCGACCCGTCCACCAAACCCGGACGAGACCCAAACTCGCTCCTGTTTGACTGGCGTGCCGGAAATAAAACCGGCATCGGTGATATGGTGATTCATGATGAAAGATTCAAGTACCGACAGCTGCTCTTCACGGCTGCTGAGCTGCTGGCTGAGGTGTTTCATCGAGGCTTGCAGCTCGTTGAGGCTCACTTCCAGCTCTTCATCATAAGAAGGGCCGCCCATGGGGGGCAGCTCTTTGAAATTGAACTCGTCGGGATCGAGATCGGCCTGCTCGGTCAATCGTTCGCCGAGGGCATTGAGACGGCCAAGCTGGCCCTGCATGGTGCCCACCTGAGCTGCCAGCATTGCCAACTGTTCACGGGCTTCGTCGCCAATCTGGTCAACGGACTGTTGCTCGGCAACGGCAAGCGCCACTTCCAGCGCCTCCATTTTCTGGTGCCAGCTCTGCCAGAGCCAACCACCACCAAGAGCCAACAGGGAGAAGAGAATACCGCCGACCCAGGCCAGACGTTGTTTGGGCAGGTGCAACTTGCGTCGCTGCTTGCCGTGGAGGATCAGGGTAATGCTCATAGAAATCAGTCTGCTCGGTCAGGTGCGGCCAGGAGCCTGCACGGGAAATAAAACCGGGAGATAATCGGTATTAAAGGATGGAGTAAACAAATGACGGAACGTCGGTGCGGAGAGAGGACCGACGTTCCGTTGCACAGCTATCAGGCCAGAACCAGACCGTTATCGTAGTAAGCGATAGGCGCTTTGTCGCCCTCACCCTCGAAGGTCACCAGTTCCCAAGCCTCCTGCTCGGCCAGCAAGGCACGCAGCAGCTTGTTGTTCAGGGCATGTCCGGTCTTGTAGGCACGGAACTCACCGATGATGCTGCGGTTACACATGTAGAGGTCACCGATCGCGTCCAGCATCTTGTGCTTGACGAACTCGTCCTCATAACGCAAACCGTCTTCGTTCAGCACCCGATAGTCGTCCAGTACCACGGCGTTTTCCAAGCTTCCGCCCAGCGCCAGGTTCTGGGAACGCAGGTACTCGATATCACGCATGAACCCGAAGGTACGGGCACGGCTGATCTCTTTCACGAAGGAGGCACCGGAGAAGTCCAGTACGCAACGCTGATTGCGCCCTTCAAAAACCGGATGCTGGAAATCGATCTCGAGATCCATCTTGAAGCCGTTGCGATAGGGGTGGAATTCCGCCCACTTGTCGCCGTCTTCAACCCGGATGCTCTTCTTGATCCGCACAAACTGCTTGGCAGCATTCTGCTCACGGATCCCGACTTCCTGCAGCAGGTAGATAAAGGGATGCGCACTACCATCCATTACCGGGATCTCGGGCGCGTCAACCTCGACATAGAGGTTGTCGATCCCCATCCCGGCCAGCGCGGCGGAGAGGTGCTCAATGGTAGAGACACGGACACCGGCTTCGTTGACCAGAGCGGTACAGAGCACGGTATCGCGCACCTGATCGGCATTGGCTGGCAGCTCCACCACAGGATTCAGGTCGGTACGCAAGTAAACGATTCCTGTGTTCACAGGCGCCGGACGGAACGTCATGGTGACTTTCCGGCCCGAATGCAGGCCGACACCAGTCGCCTGTACACTCGTTTTCAAGGTTCTTTGTCTAATCATGGGTGTACCCTAAACAGCTTAAAATCCGGACCAGATGGTCGTTGGCAGGCCATCTTAGCACATTCCTTGAACAACAAACAAACAAGAGCCATAAGAGGCTTAGTCTGCCTGCTTGCGCAGGAACGCCGGAATATCCAGGTAATCCGGTTCACGACGGGCTTGCGGTTCGGCGTTGACCACCTTGGCCGGGGCTTCGTCCATCACGCGGCCTTGCATCATGTCGCTAACCAGCGGCTGACGCACCGGACGCTCTTGCACCTGGCTGCTCTTAACCAGAGTGATGTCCGGCTTGCGCTCGGCACCGATACCGGTAGCAACCACGGTCACACGCAGCTCGTCGTGCATTTCCGGATCGATTACGGTACCCACAACTACAGTGGCGTTCTCGGAAGCGAAGGCCTTGACCGCGTTACCCACGGTTTCGAACTCTTCGATGGTCATGTCCATACCGGCGGTGATGTTGACCAGGATGCCACGGGCACCGGCCAGATCCACGTCTTCCAGCAGCGGGCTGGAGATGGCTTTCTCGGCCGCTTCTTCGGCACGGTCATCACCGGAGGCGGAACCGGTACCCATCATGGCGGTACCCATTTCGCGCATTACGGTACGCACGTCCGCGAAGTCGACGTTGATCAAGCCCGGACGGGTGATCAGCTCGGCAATGCCCTGTACCGCACCAAGCAGTACATCGTTGGCAGCCTTGAAGGCGTCCAGCAGGGAGATACCGCGACCCAGCACCTTCAGCAACTTGTCGTTGGGGATGGTGATCAGGGAGTCAACATTTTTGGAGAGCTCTTCGATACCGTGCGCAGCGAAGCCCATCCGCTTCTTCCCTTCAAAGGAGAACGGCTTGGTCACCACAGCAACGGTCAGGATGCCCATCTCGCGGGCCACTTCGGCCACGATCGGCGCAGCACCGGTACCGGTACCACCACCCATACCGGCGGCGATGAACACCATGTCGGAACCGGTCAGCAGCTCACGCAGTGCTTCGCGATCTTCCATGGCCGCATCACGACCCACTTCCGGATTGGCTCCGGCACCCAGACCCTTGGTGATGCCACCGCCGATCTGCAGGGTAGTGTTGGCGCTGGAGTTACGCAGTGCCTGGGCATCGGTGTTGACGGTAATAAACTCAACACCCTCAATATTTTGACGAACCATGTGCTCGACAGCGTTACCGCCGCCGCCACCTACACCGATCACTTTAATGACGGCTTCGTCAGTGTGGCTATCCATAAATTCAAACATGTTGTCTCTCCGCTTTATTTGCCTGACTCAGCAAAATTCTTAGAACTCGCCACGCAGCCAGTTGCTAACCCGTTTGACCAGGCCACCGACGCTTGCCTTGGCGGCATATTCTTTGTTGCTACCTGTGGCTTGATGGGTGCGGCCGTACTGCAGCAACCCGACCGCAGTCGAGTACACCGGTGCCTGCACGTAATCACTCAAACCACGTATGTTCATGGGCTCTCCCACCCGGACCTGGCTCTGGAAGATCTGCTCTGCACACTCCACAATGCCTTCAATCTGGGCAGCGCCGCCGGTCAAGACCACACCGGCTGCCAGCTGATGCTTGACCCCCTGCGCTTTCAACTCGCTTTGTACCCGCACCAGCTCATCATTCACCATGGAGAGCAACTCGGTGTAACGGGGCTCAATCACTTCAGCCAGTGTCTGCCGTTGCAGGCTGCGCGCCGGGCGACCGCCGACACTGGGTACTTCAATATTGTCTTCCTTGCTGACCAGACGACCGAGGGCGCAACCGTAGCGCACCTTGATCGCTTCCGCGTCGAGCGGCGGCGTGCCGAAGGCATAGGCGATGTCGCTGGTCACAGTGCTGCCAGCGTACGGGATCACCTTGGTGTGGCGCAGGGCACCGCCGGTAAACAGCGACATGTCCATGGTGCCGCCACCGATGTCCACCACGCAGACACCCAGCTCTTTCTCGTCTTCGGTCAACACGGCATAGCTGGAGGCCAGCGCGGAGAAGATCAGTTGATCCACGCGCAAACCGACCTTCTCCACACACTTCTCAATGTTGCGAGCCATGTCGTTGTGGCAGGTGATCAGGTGAACCTTGGCCGCCATCCGCACACCGGAGAGGCCGACCGGATTCTTGATCCCTTCCTGATAATCGATCGCAAACTCCTGAGGCAGGACATGCAGCACGCGCAGCTCGTCGGAGAGGCGAACTGACTTGGCGGTGTGGATCACGTTGTCCACATCCTCCTGCGTCACCTCTTCATCAGAGATGGGCACCATACCGGTCTCGTTGCGGCAGTCGATATGCTTGCCGGACAACCCCAGATAGACCGAGCTGATCTGGCAATCTGCCATCATCTCGGCCTCTTCCACCGCGCGGCGCAGTGACTTGACCACGGAGTCGAGGTCATTGACCCCGCCCTTCTCCATTCCGCGAGAAGCGTGACTGCCCATACCGATGACGTTCAGTTCACCGTCCGGCAATACTTCCCCGACCAGAACCGCCACCTTGGTTGTGCCGATATCCAGTCCGACAATCAAATTCCTATCTGCGGTGTTGGTCATGCACTTTCTCTTCGCTCTTCTTCCAGCCAACTGCCATTCCGGTGTCGTATCGAAGATCCACGTAGGCGACTTGCGCACGGGGTTCGATAACCGGGAAGGCATCGATAAACCGCTGCAACCGGAGCGCAATGTCATTGCGTCCCAGGAACAGCTTGATATTGCCATCCAGGGTCAGTTCCCAGGCATGGCGGGGGGTCAGATTCACCCCCAGCAACTTGTATCCCTTGGCAGCCAGTTGCGACTCGTACTGCCGACTCTCTTTCAACACCCGGGCGGCCTGATCATCCGGCCCCGACAACTGCATCAGCGGCGTCTTGACCCGATCCGGGGCGCTGAACACCTTGCCCTTGGTGTTGACGAAGCGGTTGCCGTTCCAGCGCGCCGCTACGTCCTGTTCCGTCAGGTAGACCTTGATCTTGTTCGGCCACTTCTTGCGTACCGATACCGAGGCCACCCATGGCAAGGCATTGAGCCTTGCCTGCAATTCATTGACGTCCAATTCGAAGAAGTTGCGCAGCTCGGCGCCATCCAGCACGGCCATCCGCAGCTCTTCAGTTTGCAAATACTGGTGTTGCCCCTGCAGCAACAGCTCGCTCATGGGCAACCGGTTGGCATCTGTCAGCCAACCTTTAACATCCAGCGCCGTCCGGTAGCAGCCCCATATCACCAGCAGGAAAAACGCTACCCCTGCGATGAAGCCACCCTTGGTGCGCCCCTGTGCCCTTGCCTCCACCCGATCGATCCCCGTGTAACGCGCTAAACCGGCCTTTGACAGACCGGTTCGCCATTATATAGGCCCCGGCTTGGCGGTCAAAATACTCATTGGGCCCTCAGGCGCCAGATTTCATGCTATCTATGCTCAATTTCATCTCTCCGAGACGACGGGCCAGTGCCCCGACGTTCCCGGCGCCTTGAGTCAGCACCAAATCCCCCTCGCCGATCAGGTCGGCCAGCACGGCTGGCACGTCATCCGGTGTAGCGACGAAGATGGGTTCCAGGTTGCCACGCGAGCGAATGGAGCGGCACAGTGCCCGTCCATCAGCGCCCGGGATCGGCTCCTCACCGGCAGCATAAACCTCCAGCATCACCAGCACGTCAACCTTGGAGAGCACATCGGCGAAGTCCTCGTAGAGGTCGCGGGTGCGGGTATAACGGTGGGGCTGGAACACCATCACCAGACGCTTCTCGGGCCAACCGGCACGGGCGGCATTGATGGTGACCTTCACTTCGCTCGGGTGGTGTCCGTAATCGTCCACCAGCATCGCCTTGCCGCGACCGGTTTCAAACTCGCCATACTGCTGGAAGCGACGACCGACCCCTTCAAATTTGGCCAGTGCAGAGATGATGGCCTCGTCGCTAACACCGTCCTCTGTCGCGACAGCTATCGCCGCTGCAGCGTTCAATGCGTTGTGAATACCCGGCAAATTGAGGGTCACCTGCAGCTCGCCCGCCTCTTTGCGGCGAACACGGAAGCAGCTGTGGTTGGTGGTCTGGACAAAATCCAGCACCTGCACATCGGCATCGTCGGAGAGGCCATAGGTCAGGGTCGGACGGGCAATCTCGGGCAACATGCCACGGATCACCGGATCATCGATGCAGACCACCGCCAGTCCGTAGAAGGGCAGATTGTGCAGAAACTCGATGAAGGTGGCCTTCAGCTTGGAGAAGTCACCGCCGTAGGTGTCCATGTGATCCGCTTCGATGTTGGTCACGATAGAGACCATCGGCTGCAGATGCAGGAAAGAGGCGTCGCTCTCGTCCGCCTCGGCAATCAGGTAGCGGCTGCTGCCCAGGCGGGCATTGGTGCCAGCACTGTTGAGCAGGCCACCGATGACGAAGGTCGGGTCGCGGTCGGCTTCGGCATAGATACTCGCCACCAGACTGGTGGTGGTGGTCTTGCCGTGGGTACCGGCGATGGCGATACCGTGGCGGAAACGCATCAGCTCGGCCAGCATCTCGGCGCGACGAACCACCGGAATACGTAGCTCGCGGGCGGCCAGCAGCTCCGGGTTGTCCTGCTTGATGGCGGTAGAGACCACCACCACGCTGGCACCCTCAACGTGTTCGGCACTGTGACCGACGAAGATGTGAGCGCCCAGTCCGGCCAACCGTTCAGTCACAGCATTGCGAGCCAGATCCGAACCCGTTACCTGATACCCTTCGTTGGCAAGCACTTCGGCGATCCCGCCCATACCGGCACCACCGATGCCGATAAAGTGGATGCGACGCACGCGGCGCATTTCGGGGATCACAGTACGCAGTTTTGCCAGTTCAACCTTGGTCATAATCGTCTCTTTAGTCTGCCGCAGGCCATGTACCGTCAAAGCTCGGCTGCACAGCGGCATCAATACATACAGGTACAAGGTTGCACGGTGTCACCACTGCAACCTTGCTCATTAATCTTTACCACGCTGCCCGGTTGCGAGCTGTTTGCACTCATCTGCAACCCGCTCGGCCGCATCGGTGATAGCGACGCGGCGAGCCGCTTTCGCCATGTTAAACAGGGTCTCCCGGCGACCAGCCAACCAGGTCAGGCGCGCCGCCAGCGATGCGGTATTCAGCTCGGACTGGGGCAGAAACTCGGCTGCACCGCCGTCGACCAGGGTCAAGGCGTTACGGGTCTGGTGATCATCCACCGCATGGGGCAATGGCACGAAAATGGCGGCCACACCGGCGGCAGCCACTTCGGAAACGGTCAGGGCACCGGCACGGCAGACCACCAGGTCGGCCCAGGCGTAGGCGCTGGCCATATCCTTGATAAATTCACTCACCTCGGCATTGATGCCGTGCTGGGCATAGGCAGCAGACACCGTCTCGGCATTGCCCTTGCCACACTGGTGACGCACCTCGATAGGCACACCAGCCGCCGCCACCGCAGCGGGTACCTGCTGGTTGAGCACCCGGGCACCCAGGCTGCCACCGACGATCAGCAGATGCAGCGGCTCGGCTTCGCTGCGAAGCTGCGGATCCGGCAGGGCGACCACTTCGGGACGCACCGGATTGCCTACCACGGCGGTACGGCGGCTCGGCGCGAAGGCGCCCGGAAATGCCATCAACACCCGCCTGGCGATACGGGCCAGCAGCTTGTTGGTCATGCCGGCAGCGGCATTCTGCTCATGGAGCAGCAGCGGGATGCCGGAGAACCAGGCAGCCACGCCACCCGGGCCGGAAGCAAAACCGCCCATGCCGAGCACCACATCAGGACGAACGGTCTTGAGTACCTGACGCGCCTGCAGGATCGATTTGACGATGCGATAGGGCGCCACCAGCAGTCGCTTGATGCCGTTGCCACGCACCCCCTGAATATCGATGAAGGAGATGGGATAACCGTGGGCTGGCACCAGTTCCGCCTCCATCCGGTCGGCAGTGCCGAGCCAGTGGACAGTCCAGCCCTGGGCCTTCAGGCGATCGGCCACGGCCAGACCGGGAAAGACATGCCCCCCGGTACCACCTGCCATCACCAACAGAGTCTTGCTCACTAAACCTCCCGCACGCGCGCCTGGGCAGTCGCCTGACGCAACTCAAAATCGATTCGAATCAACATGCTCACCGCCACTGTCATGATGATGAGACTCGAGCCACCGTAACTGACCAGCGGCAGGGTCAACCCCTTGGTCGGCATCATGCCGCTGGCTGCGCCAACGTTGACGAAAGTCTGGAAACTGAACCAGATGCCGATACCGATAGCCAGATAGCCATCATAGAGGCGGTCGGCTTGCAGGGCGCGATGCCCCAGCTTCAACGCCTTGATCGCCAACGCAAAGATGAGACACAGGGCGCCCAGTACCCCGACGTAACCCAGCTCTTCGCCGAGGATCGCAAACACGAAGTCGGTATGCGCTTCCGGCAGGTACTCCATCTTCTGGATGGAGTTGCCGAGCCCTTCGCCAAACCAGCTGCCACGGCCAAACGCCATCAGCGACTGGGTCAACTGGTAGCCACTGCCAAACGGATCGGCCCAGGGATCCATAAAAGAGGTCACCCGACGCATCCGGTATGGCTCGACGATGATCAGCATGATCACCCCACCAAGACCGCCACCGATAAGGATCATGAACTGCCACAGTTTGGCGCCAGCCAGAAACAGCATGCCGAACGAGGTGACGAACATCACCACGGTCGACCCCAGATCCGGTTGCAGCAGCAACAGGATCGCCAACACCCCGAATACTGCCAAGGGCTTCAGGAAGCCAAGCCAGGCTTCACGCACCTCGTTCTGACGCCGCACCAGATAACCGGCTAGATAGACGAATAGGGCCAGCTTGCCAAACTCGGCCGGCTGCAGGTTGAAGGGGCCCAGTGGCAGCCAGCGCACCGCACCGTTGACATTGCGCCCGACCACCAGCACCAGTACCAGCAGCAGAATGGCCAGCAACAGCATGGGTCCGTTGTACTCCTGCCAGCGCGCCATCGGCACCTGCAACACAAACCAGGAGATACCGAGCGCCATCACCAGAAACATGGCGTGACGCTTCACAAACATGAAGGGATCATCCCCCAGGGAGATCCCCTCCGGGATCGAGGCTGATGCCACGATCACCACCCCGACCGCCATCAGGGAGAGCGCCAGCAACACCAACTGCCGGTCATAGAGGCCGGCAGGGCGCGCCGGCAATAGCCAGCGCTGGAACAGACCTGCGGCTGCGCGAAGGACATTCATAGCGCCATCACCATCTCGGTAAAGCGATCGCCACGCACCTCGAACGACTTGAACTGATCGAGGCTGGCACAGGCTGGCGCCAGCAGCACCCAGTCACCGGGCTTGGCATCGGCAGCCGCCTTGGCAACCGCAGTGGCCAGGTCGGCCACCCGTTCGGTCTGCTCGCCCAGCGCCAGCAGCACCTCGGCATCCTGACCGAAGCAGTACATGTGATCGATCTGGTTGCCCAGCAGCGCCTGGATCGGGCCAAAATCCTGCCCCTTGCCCTGACCACCGGCCAGCAGCAACAGGCGCCCCTTGACCGACTCGCGCACACCGGCAACGGCAGCTAGCGTAGCTCCCACGTTGGTGGCTTTGGAGTCGTTGATCCAGCGCACCCCGTTCACTTCGCGCACGAAACGGGCACGGTGGGGCAAGCCTTCAAAGCGGCGCAGCACGGTGAGCTGGGCAGCGCGGGGAATGCCGACCGCATCGCACAGCGCCATGGCGGCCAGCGCGTTGGCCTGATTGTGGGCACCGACGATCTTCATCTCGTCCACCGCCAGCAGCGGCTCGCCGTGCAGGGTCAACCAGTAGCGGCCATCCAGCAGGCAGCGGCCATAGCCATTGCAGTCAAGACCGAAGCTCTGCCACACCTGACCCACATCGGGCAAAGTCTGGGGATCGTCGCGATTGACCAGAATGTGTTTGGAGTGCTGATGGATCTCCATCTTGGCGGCGCGGTAGTCGGCCATACCCTGATAGCGATCCATGTGATCTTCAGAGAGGTTCAGCACCACAGAGGCAGCAGCACGCAAACTGTGAGTGGTCTCCAGCTGGAAGCTGGAGAGCTCCAGTACGCAGAGATCCATCGGCTGCTTGAGCAGCTCCAGCGCAGGCGTACCGATATTGCCGCCCACGCCCACCTTGAGCCCGGCTTCGGCAATCATCTCACCCACCAGGGTCGTGACAGTGCTCTTGCCATTGGAACCTGTGATGGCGATGACCGGTGTCTCGGTCTCGCGAACGAACAACTCGATATCGCCGACGATCTGCACACCACATTCGGCAGCCGCTTTCAATTCAGGGGTAGCCAGGGCAATGCCCGGGCTCGCGACGATCATATGCGCCTGTTTGAGTCGCTCACCATCCAGCCCGTAAATGAGTTCCACCTCGGCAGGTAGTTGATCCTTGCCGGGCGGGTTGGCGCGAGTGTCCATCACCAGTGGGGTGACACCACGGCCGAGGAAGTAGTCGACGCAGGAGAGTCCGGTTTTGCCGAGTCCGATAACGATGACCATGGCCTTACCTCACCTTCAGGGTGGCAAGACCCAGCAGCACCAGCACGAGGGTGATGATCCAGAAACGCACGATAACGCGCGGCTCCGGCCAGCCCTTCTTCTCGTAGTGGTGATGGATCGGCGCCATGCGGAAGATCCGCACGCCGCGCAGCTTGTAAGACCCCACCTGCAGGATCACCGAGACAGTCTCCATCACGAAGACACCGCCCATGATCACCAGCAGGAACTCCTGGCGTACCAGCACGGCGATGGTGCCGAGCGCGCCGCCCAATGCCAGGGAACCGACGTCCCCCATGAAGACCTGTGCCGGATAGGTGTTGAACCAGAGAAAGCCCAGACCTGCCCCGACGATGGCAGTACAGACGATCACTAGCTCGGAGGTATAGGGAACATAGGGAATATGCAGGTAACTGGCGAAGTTGACGTTGCCGGTTGCCCAGGCGATAAACGCAAAGCCGCCCGCCACCATCACGGTCGGCATGATGGCCAAGCCATCCAGACCATCGGTCAGGTTGACCGCGTTGGAGGTACCAACAATGACGAAATAGGTGAGCAGGATAAACATCAGGCCAAGTTGCGGCATCACATCCTTGAGGAAGGGCACCACCAGCTGGGTCTGACCATCATGGGTGGCCGTGGCGTAGAGGAATACAGCCACTCCCAGCGCAACGGCGGATTGCCAGAAGTACTTCCAGCGGGCGATCAGGCCGTCGGTATTCTTGCGCACCACCTTAAGGTAGTCGTCGGCAAAGCCGATGGCGCCATAGGCACCCAGCACAAACAGCACCAGCCAGACATAGGGGTTGTCGAGGCGGCACCAGAGCAGCACAGACGTGAAAATCGCAGCAATGATCATCAGACCACCCATGGTCGGAGTGCCCCGCTTGCTGAGGTGGGACTCGGGACCATCGTTGCGGATCACCTGACCGAACTTCAGGATCTGCAGGCGACGAATGAGGCGCGGCCCCATCCAGAGCGCAACTCCCAGACCGGTAATGATCGACAGGATGGCGCGAAACGTCAGGTAGGAGAAGACGTTGAAGAAGGTGAAGTGCGGGGTGAGCAGTTCGGCCAGCCAGACTAGCATGTGGCTGACTCCTGATGGCCTTTGACCATCTCGACGATATCTTCCATGCGGGAGCCACGGGCACCCTTGACCAGAATCGAAATTTCCTGATGTGTATTTATCATTTGCGCAAGCACTTCAAACAACGACGCCTTGTTATCGAAATGTCGGCCAGCCGCGGCATCTGCGGTATAGCGACTATGTTCCCCTACTGTCAGCACGGCATCCAGACCGCACTCGCGGGCATGACGGCCAACCCGGGCATGTTGCTCGGCAGACTCCTCACCCAGTTCCCGCATGTCGCCAAACACCAGCACCTTAAAGCCGCTCATGGCGGTCAAGGCATCGATGCCCGCCAGCACGGACTCCACGCTGGCGTTGTAGGTATCATCCACCAGGGTCAGACCGCCCCAGTGCTGAACACAGAAGCGTCCCTTGACCGGAGCCATCTGCTCCAGACCGGCTTTGACCGAGGCCAGAGAAGCACCGAGTGCCAGGGTACCGGCAGCAGCAGCCAGCGCATTGGCCACGTTGTGGCGACCCGGGATCGCCAGAGTCAGGCTCAGCTCACCCTGCGGGGTCACCATCACGAACTCGGCGCAGCCTTGTTCGTTGAGCACAAGGTTGCGCGCGTGGAACGGCTGGCTCTGATCGTCGATGGAGAAGGCGCACTGAATGCCGCGTTCCCGCCACTTCGGCCAGAATTCGTTGTCGGCGTTGACGATGGCCGTGCCGCCCTCGCTCAGCCCCTCAAAAATTTCGCTCTTGGCGTGGAACACACCTTCCAGCGAGCCGAAGCCCTCCAGATGGGCCGCCGCCACGTTGTTGATGATGGCGGCATCGGGTTTGGCCAGCGAGGTAGTCCAGGCGATCTCGCCCGGATGGTTGGCACCCAGCTCCATCACTGCAAACCGGTGTTGCGGCTCGAGGCGCAGCAGGGTGAGCGGCACGCCCACCTCGTTGTTGAAGTTGCCAGCGGTGGCCAGCACTTCCCCTTCGTTGCGCAGGATGGCGGTTGCCATCTCCTTCACCGTGGTCTTGCCGCAGCTGCCGGTGATAGCCAGCACTTTCGGGTTGATGCGCTCGCGTACCAGCTTGCCGAGTCGGCCCAGTCCTTTCAGACTGTCGGTCACCACCAGCTGGGGGATGGCCAGCGGCAGCTCACGCTCGACCAGCAGGGCAGAGGCCCCTGCCTGAACGGCCTGCTCGCAAAAATCGTGGGCATCGAAGCGCTCGCCGCGCAGGGCAACGAACAGGGCACCCGCGCCCAGAGTACGGGTGTCGGTACTGACGACGCTGATCTCGCCATCGTTACCAATCAGACGGGCATCGAGTACCTGAGCCAGCTCGGCAAGCCTGAGGGTCATCATTTGAATGACTCCAATAATGTGTGCAAGGCGGCCGCAACGGTTTCCCGGTCGCTGTAGTGCCGCTTGTCGGTTCCAATGATCTGATAATCCTCGTGACCCTTACCGGCCACCAGGATGATGTCCTGTTTGCTCGCCTGACCGATGGCCAGCGCAATCGCCTTGACCCGGTCGTGCTCCACCTGCACCGCAGCAGGATCGCGAAGACCCGCCACCATGTCGGCCATGATCCGGGCCGGCTCCTCGGTACGGGGATTGTCGTCGGTCAGGATCACGCGATCCGCATACTGCTCGGCCATGGCGGCCATCATGGGGCGCTTGCCGCGATCGCGGTCGCCACCACAACCAACCAGACACCAGAGCTGCCCTGTGCAGTGCACCCGCAGGGCCTGCAATGCCTTCTCCAGAGCGTCCGGGGTGTGGGCGTAATCGACCACCGCCAGCGGCGTATCACCACCGCCAAAGCACTCCATGCGACCGGTTACCGGCTGCAATTTCGGGGCCGTTGCCAGCAGCTCGTGGAAGTCGTAACCGAGCACCAGCATCACGCCCATCGCGGCCAGCACATTGCTGACGTTGAAGCGCCCGAGCAAGGGGGCGGATAATACACCATTCCCCCAGCTGGAGTTAATCTGCGCGCGAAAACCTTGCTGGTGAAAATCGAGCTGCTGCGCCGTTAATTGACGGCCAGAATGGTGTTCAATCGGGCCATTAACGCTAAACGCCACCGCTGCCGGGTATTTTCCGAGCCACTTGGCACCCAACTCGTCATCGCGGTTGATCACCGCATTCGACTCATCGACCAGCTGCAGCAACTGCTCTTTGGCCGCACCATAGGCTTCCATGGTGCCGTGATAATCGAGGTGATCCCGGCTCAGGTTGGTGAAAACGGCAGCGGCAAAAGGCAGTGCGGCAACACGATGCTGCACCAGACCATGGCTGGAGACCTCCATCGCCACCAGATCCGCCTCCTGCGCTTGCAGCGCAGCCAGATTGGCTTGCACCTGCACGGCGCTGCCGGTGGTATTTTCCGCTTCGATCAAATTGCCAAACAGGCCGTTGCCGATGGTCCCCATCACACCCGCCTTGCCACCCAGCAGGGTGCGCCAGTTGGCGACCAGCAGTGCCGTAGTGCTCTTGCCGTTGGTGCCGGTGACCCCGACCAGATCCAATTTTTGGGCTGGCTGATCGTAGAAATAGCCCGCAAGAGCAGAGAGGTGAGCGGGCAGATCCCGCATCCCGATACAGGGAACCGGAGTCGATGGTGGGATAAATTCACCATCCTCCTCAAACACAACAGCGGTCGCTCCCTGAGCCACCGCCTGCTCGATAAACCGTCTGCCATCCACCTGATGACCGCAAATGGCCACGAAGAGCGTGCCGGGCCTGACCCGCCGACTATCCAGCTGGATATCGGTCAGAGTGAGCGCCGGCGCCTGAATACCGAAGGGGCGCAGTAATGCATCAAGTGCGCGGGACAAGAGGAGCCTCCGTACGGGCAAGTTTGGCGGGCACCGCTGTGGGCACCGCATCAGGACGAATATTGAAGAGTTGCAGTACCCCGCCCATGGCCTCTGCAAACGGCGGGGTCGCCACGGCACCGCCATAGTAGGCACTACCTTTTGGCTCGTTAATCACCACCACCATGACGAAACGGGGATTACTGGCAGGGGCAAAACCGGCAAACCAGGCCATGTAATCCTTGCCGTAGCCTCCGGCAACTGCGACCTTGGCGGTACCACTCTTGCCACCGACCCGATAACCCGGAATCTTGGCCTTGGGAATAGCGTTGTCGACTACGTACTCCAGCGCCTGCAGCATGGCGGAGGCGTTGTTGTGATCGATCACCTGCTCACCCTTGGGCGGCGTGGTCACCTTGACGATGGAGATGGGCACTCGCTTGCCCTTGTTGGCCAAGGTGGCGTAGGCGGAAGCCAGTTGCAGCGGGGTAACCCGCAGACCATAACCAAACGAAAGGGTCGCCCGCTCGATATCGGACCAGCGCCGACGCTGAGGCAACATACCACCGCTCTCGCCCATCAGTCCGCTGCCGGTATCCATACCGAAACCGAACATACTGAGGGTGTTGATCATCTCTTGGGCCGGCATCCGCAGGGCAATGCGCGACATGCCGATGTTGGAGGAGTAGCGCAGGATATCGTAAAGGTTGGTCGCCTTGTGAATACTGACGTCCTTGATCTGCTTGGCACCGATAAAGAGCGGACCACCGGGAATGAAATCCTTCCAGCTGGTGACACCCGCCTGCAAGGCACTTAGCAAAATCAGCGGCTTGACTGTGGAGCCCGGCTCGTAGGTATCGGTCACCACCCGGTTGCGTACCCGGAAACTCTGATACTGGCCGCGGTTGTTCGGGTTATAGGAGGGGGTATTGACCATGGCGAGCACTTCGCCGGTCTTGATATCCAGCATCACCATGGAGCCGGACGTTGCCTTGTTCTCGTCGGTTGCTCGCTTGAGCGCCCGATAGGCCAGAGCCTGTACCCGCTGATCGATGCTGAGCTGCAGATCGTTGGCGTTCTTGCCCTCTTTGACGATACCAAGACGCTCGATGACCCTGCCCTGCCGGTCCTTGCGCACCCGCATCTCGCCCGGTGTCGCCGTCAGCCACTCGTTGTAGCTGCGCTCGATCCCCTCGATCCCGTTGCCATCGATGTTGGTTACCCCCACCAGGTGGGCACTGATTTCGCCAGTCGGATAGAAGCGGCGCGACTCGGGACGCAGATAGACACCACCCAGCTTGAGCCCCTTGATGTATTCAGAGACAGCGGGCGTTACCTGACGCTGCAGATAGACGAAGCGCTTGCTGGGGTTGGCGATCCGTTGCTTGAGAGTATTGATATCGATTTTGAGGACTGCTGAGAGCGCCATCCAAGCTCGCTCATTGTGGATAGCGCCGGACTCGTGCACCGTCTTGGGATCGGCCCAGACCGCCTCGACCGGAACGGAAACAGCCAGCTGTTCACCATTGCGATCGGTGATCATGCCGCGCACCGCTTGGGTGGAGGTTGTTCGCAGAGAGCGCATGTCCCCCTCCTGACGCAGACGATCCGGATTGATCACCTGGATCCAGGCCAGACGGAGGATCAGCCCGACAAAGGCGATGCCGATGAATACGACCAGCGTGCGGAAGCGCCACGGATAGATAGATGGCGCTTTAACGTTCGCTTTAGCGGTTTTGGCTGTAGCCTTCCGTTTCATGGCAGAGTAATTACCTTCTCGGTGGTCACCAGAGGGCGACCCATTTGCAACTTGTCCATGGCCAGCGTGGCGACCCGGGAGTGTTCCGCCAGAGTGCCCTGCTCCAGCAAGAGGTGGCGCCATTCGATATTGAGGCGATCCTCTTCCGCCATCAGGTCATTCTGTTTGGCGGTGAGGCCACGGGTCATGTTGGTCACCAGGATCACGGCAAACGCGGTCACCAGTACGGCAACCGACAGAAAAATCTGCAGCTTGTGCCGCCAGAGATCGGCAACGATCTCCTTGGCTAGGTGGACACGTACTTCGCTCATCGCTTACTCCGCCAGCCGCTCGGCGACCCGCAGCACCGAGCTGCGCGAACGGGTGTTTTCAGAGACCTCATGATCAGAAGGCTTGAGCGCCTTGCCGACCGACTTCAATTTGCGACCGCCAGCCAGCTGGGCCTCGGTCAAGGGAATGCCGTAGGGCACTTCAGGCCCCTTCTCGTGCTTGCGAATGAAGTGTTTCACCAGCCGGTCTTCCAGCGAGTGGAAGCTGATCACAGACAGACGGCCATGTGGTGCCAGCACGTCCAATGCACCGTTGAGCGCGGTTTCGATCTCGTCCAGCTCGCTGTTGATATAGATGCGGATGGCCTGGAAACTGCGGGTTGCCGCATGCTTGCCCTTCTCCTTGCTCGGATTGACCCGGGCAATCATCTCAGCCAGCTGACGGGTACGCACGTAAGGCTCGGTCACCCGGTCGTGGACGATGGCGCGGGCGATCTTCTTGGCAAAGCGCTCCTCACCGAAGGTCTTCAGCACCCAGGCGATATCATCCACATCGGCCTTGGCAAGCCACTCGGCGGCGCTCTGGCCGGAAGTGGGGTCCATCCGCATATCGAGCGGACCATCTTTCATAAAACTGAATCCGCGCTCGGCATCATCCAGCTGGGGTGAGGAGACCCCCAGATCCAGCAGAAAGCCATCCACCTTGCCAAGCAAACCACGATCGCTCAGATAGCGAGTGATACCGGAGAAGGGGCCATGGACGATCTCGAAGCGGGGATCCTGGATCTTGGCGGCCTCGGCGATCGCCTGGGGATCGCGGTCGATAGCGATCAACCGACCATTGGGGCCAAGATGCTGCAGGATCAGACGAGAATGACCACCACGGCCAAAAGTACCGTCGACATAGACACCGTCCGGCTTGATGGCCAGACCTTCGACGGCTTCGTGCAGCAGCACTGTGATGTGTTCAGCGGCTTGGGTCATTTATAAAGAGAAATCCTGTAGTCGTGGTGAGCTTGCCCAATCGTCCCCGGGCAGACCCAAGATGTCGTCATTGACCTGTTGCTGCCAGCGGGCTTCATCCCACAGCTCGAATTTGTTGAGCTGGCCCACCAACATGATCTTCTTGTCCAGCCCCGCATGGTTACGCAGTGGCTGGCTGAGCAGCAGACGGCCATTGCCATCCAGCTCGCATTCGGTTGCATGACCCAGCAGCAGCCGCTGCAAACGGCGCTCTTGAGGATTCATGCTGGAGAGGGTCTTTAGCTTGCGCTCGACCTCTTCCCACTCGTTCAGGGGATAAAGCAGCAGACAGGGATGGGCAATATCGATGGTGCAGACCAGCTGGCCGTCGCTTTCGTCGCGCAGCCAGTCACGGAATTTGGTCGGAATCGCCAACCGCCCTTTACTGTCCAGGCTGATGGCATGAGCGCCACGCAACAAATTGCTGTCCCTGAAGGTGAATGAGGAGGCTGATTGCCCCTCTAAAAACCACTTTGATCCACTTTTCCCCACCTTGAAGTTTAAGGACGTGCAGGGGGCTTTTCAAGCAAGGAGATGGGGCAGAGGGAACATATTGACGCAGCATTTGCATACCGCAGATTGAGTGGGTTGATTTTCCACAAGTTATTTGGCTTTAGGCTCTGGTGATTAATTGAAATAAGTGAATGAACTGAGAACACACACAATATGCGGGTGCGAACAATCATCCTGGGTTCTATCACCATCTATCGCTGCCATCGTGCCAAATACGAAACTATTCGATTGATTTAAAACATATAATTTCATTCAAAATGACAAGGCCGAAAATATCCTGCCAACGAAGCCATATTTTCTCATGCATAAAAAAGAGCCCCGCGATAAATCGCGGGGCTCTTCGGAATGAGGTCGGAGTCGGCCTGTAAGCCGGGTTCTGTACCGGGTTGCCCCGGGTAGCAATCATTCCTCTAGGCCAGCAATCGCTCGCTGGCTCAAGCAACCTACCCGCCCCCAACGCGGGCCGCGCCAATAGGGGCCTATTTGGTCTTGCTTCGGGTGGAGTTTACCGTGCCACGAACTGTTGCCAGTCGCGCGGTGCGCTCTTACCGCACCCTTTCACCCTTACCTGATCCCTTGCGGGCCATCGGCGGTCTGCTCTCTGTTGCACTGGTCGTAGGCTCGCGCCCCCCAGGCGTTACCTGGCACCCTGCCCTGTGAAGCCCGGACTTTCCTCCCCTCCGCCCGTCTGTCCCGAGGGACACAACGACGAAGCAGCGATTGCCCAGCCAACTCCGAAGCGCGGATTATACCCTTGCGATACGTACGGGGTAAACCGGCAATTCCCGTTTACAGCCATTTATCGCGCTTGGCCCCCGTTTACAGGCTGACTGATTGTCGATACAGGGGATTGCGCAGGTCAAAAAACAGTCTGATGACCTATTGACCGACTCAATAGTGCTCGAGACCGTATTTATAGAGGGCATTCTTCTTCACGCCGTGGATCTCGGCGGTCAGGGCGGCCGCTTTTTTCAGTGGCAGTTCGGTCACCAGCAGACCCAGAGTACGGATCGCCTCGGCGGGCAGATCCTCTTCTTCTTTGGAGGCGCCAGCCACGACCAGCACGATCTCGCCGCGGCAGCGGTTGTCATCCTCACCAAGCCAGGTCAGCATTTCAGAGGCTGGCAGACCGTGGATCGACTCGAAGGTCTTGGTCAGCTCGCGGCACACCACCACCTGACGCTCACCGAGAATGCGAGCAATCGCTTCCACTGTATCCTGCACACGGCGCGGGGATTCGTAGAACACCAGCGAGCGGGTGTCTTCAATAACGGCTTGCAGGCGATCGTCACGCCCCTTGCTCTTGGCGGGCAGGAAGCCCTCAAAGGCAAAGCGATCGGTGGGCAGACCGGCCGCGCTCAGAGCCGTGATGGCAGCACAGGGACCGGGCAGCGGCACCACCTTGACCCCAGCTTCACGACAGCGGGTGACCAAGTGATAACCGGGGTCGCTGATGAGCGGGGTGCCAGCATCGGAGACCAGCGCAACACTCTTGCCCTCTTTGATCCGGCCGATCAGCACATCGGCTTTCTGCTGCTCGTTGTGATCGTGCAGGGCGAAGGTCGGCACCGAGATTTGGTAGTGGCTGAGCAGGATACCGGTATGACGGGTATCTTCGGCTGCCACCAGATCGACACTGCGTAAAATATCCAATGCACGCTGGGTGATGTCCGCCAGATTGCCGATCGGAGTGGGGACTATATACAGGGTTGGGATGTCACTCATGGGATCTCCGAGTGCCCCGACAATTGTGTCGCCATATTGGCCCGTTTACACTATGGGGAACTTCAACACTGGTCGGGGAATGAACTTGAACCGGGTTACAAAGCAGCTAAGTGTATCACGACTCTTCGGCATCATACTCGCGGCAGTACTGCTCGCAGCCTGTGCGTCGGAGCCCAATCAACCGTCAGGGCAGTCAGGCATGCCCTCTGCGTTTTCCAATCTGACCAAGAATGCCCAGTGGTATCTTGAGCAGGTGGACCCCGCCAAGCCGGCCGAAGCCTTTACCTGGCAAATGCTGGCGGCACGCAGCTATCTGGCACTGGGCCAGACCAAACCAGCCTCGGCACTGTTCCAGCAATTGCAGAAGCAGGCCAAGGACCCCGCCCAGAAGGCGCAGTTGCAACTGCTGCAAGCCCATCTGTTGCTGGCGCAAGGCCACGCCAATCAGGCGCTGATCCTGCTGGAAGGCAAACCCGAGGTGCTGCTGGATGCCGATACCCAAAAGGATTGGTATCGCCAGCGCGTAGTGCTGCAACTCGACATCAACAACAAGTTTGGCGCAGCCAAGTCGTTGATTGCACTGGAGCCCTACCTCAATCAGAGCGAGCAGGCGACCAACCATCAGCAAATCTGGTCGTTGCTCAAAAGCATGACCCCCTCCACCCTGCAAGCGCTGGAAGAGGCTCCGGCCCCTGATGTGACCACCGGCTGGTTGCGACTGGCGGCACTGGTCAACGAGTTTGGCGCCCAACCGAACCTGCTGGCCCGCCAGCTGGCAGGCTGGAAGCGCGACTTCCCCAACCATCCAGCCCAGAAGGATATGCCGGCAGGATTGGGCGATCTGGCGGCCACTGCCAGCACCTCGGTGCAACAGATCGCCGTGCTGCTGCCCCTCTCCGGCAATCTGGAGCCGCAGGGCGCCGCCATCCGTAACGGTATGCTGATGTCTTATAAGGAAAATCAGGGGCAATTCACCCTGAACTTCTACGACACCCAGAGCAAGTCGACCGGCGACCTTTATAAGCAGGCGATTCAGGAAGGGGCAGACATGATCATCGGCCCGCTGCTGAAAGACCGGGTCGAGGAGCTGCTAAAGGCAAATCCGACCGTGCCGGTACTGGCGCTCAACGAGCTGGACAAGCCGATCGTCAACGACACCACCTACTACTTCTCCCTCTCTGCCGCCGCAGATGCCGCGCAGGCAGCCCAGTACCTCTACACCCAGGGCTACCGCAAACCGCTGCTGATCGCCGCTCAGGGGCGGATCGGTTACAGCAGTATCAAGGCGTTCGAGCAGAGCTGGGCCACCCTGAGCCAGGATAAGCCGGTGGTTGCCACCTTCGGTGCCCGCAACGAAGTACAGGGGATGGTCAAGAATGCCCTGAGCGGCCGCTCTACCGCCCGTGCTGGCGAAGTAGTGCAACTCTCTGATGCCGCACCGCGCAGCATCGATGCCGTTTATGTGGTGGCCAACAGCCTGGAAACCCGGATGATCAAGCCCTACGTGGATGTCTCGGTCAATCCGATGGGCAGCCTGCCCATCTACACCAGCTCCCGCGGCTACGACAGCGCAGCCACCGAGGTCGCCTCCGAGCTCAACGGCATGCATATCGCCGATATGCCGCTGCTGCTGGGCGGCTACGAGAAACAGCGCGAGCAGATCGCCCTGCTCTGGCCGCAGACCCAGGGTGACCTGCTGCGTCTGTTTGCCATGGGCTACGATGCCGTCAGCCTGGCTGAGAACCTGCAGCAGATGCGCAAGGTGGGTGGCATGCAGCAGGCCGGCATGAGTGGTCAGCTGAGCGTGGATGCCCAGGGCAATATCGTGCGGATGCTGAGCTGGGGTACTTACCAGAACGGCAAACTGGTCGACGAGAACGCCGTTCAGCAACTGGAGGAGCCCTCCAATGAAGGAACTATGGAAACGGATGCGCCAGCAGTTGCCGAGCCTGTTCCCCTCACCAACGAGCAAGGGACAGCACTTTGAACAAGTCGCTGAATGCTGGTTGCAGGCCCAGGGCCTGCAACCGGTAGCTCGCAACTACCGCTGTCGTGGCGGTGAAATAGATCTCATCATGCACCAGGGCCAGACCCTGGTGTTTGTTGAGGTGCGCTACCGGGCCACCGGCAGCCATGGCGGGGCCGCCAGCTCGGTCACCCATAGCAAACAGCGCAAGATCATGCTGGCAGCGCGCCACTATTTGAAGCAACATGCCATCAACGAGGCCAATCAGGCCTGCCGATTCGATGTGATTGCGTTCGAGGGTGACCAGCCAGCCTGGATCCAGAACGCATTTTAAGAGGACCCTATGACTGACCGCATCAAAGAGAACTACACCGAAAGCATCCAGACCAAAATAGCCGCCGCCGAGGCGCTGCCGGATGCCATCCATACTGCAGCCCAGATGATCACCATCTGCCTGCTCAATGGCCACAAGGTGCTGGCATGCGGTAACGGTCCTTCTGCCGCACTGGCGCAACTGTTCATCTCCGAGCTGGTCAACTGCTACGAGACCCAGCGCCCCTCTCTTCCCGGCATGGCTCTGACCCCGGACATGGCGACCATCAGCGCCATCGCCACCGACCATGGTTTTGAAGAGGTCTACGCCAAGCAGATCCGCGCGCTGGGCCAGCCTGGCGACATTCTGGTGGTCATCACCACCACGGGCAACAGCCGAAGCCTGATCAAGGCGGCCGAGGCAGCTCTCTCCCGCGACATGACCATAGTGGTGCTGAGCGGCGGCGACGGTGGCGAAATGGCTGGCTTGCTGGGGCCAAACGATGTGGAGATCCGAGTACCCTCTGCCCGCCGCCCCCGTATTCTTGAGGTCAACCTGTTGACCCTGCACTGTCTGTGTGATCTCATCGACCAGACTCTTTTCCCGCAACAGGAAGATTGAAACCATGAACAAGCAGATACTCATCCTTGGCCTGCTAGCCAGCGCCTTGCTATTGCAGGGCTGTGCTGCCGTGGTGGTTGGCGGAGCAGCTGGTACCGCCAAGGTTTCTGGCGACCGCCGTACCATGAGCGCCCAGTGGGATGACCAGAGCATCGAGCTGAAAGCAGCCAATCTGCTGGCCGACAACAAACCGCTCAGCGCAGCCAGCAAGATCAGCGTCTACAGCAACAATGGCCGCGTGCTGCTGGTCGGTCAGACACCTTCTGACGTTTACAAGCTGGAAGCAGGCAAGATTGTTGGCCGCATCGAGGGGGTCCGCCACGTCTACAACGAGTTACGCCTTGGTCAGCCAGTCAGCCTGACCACACGCAGCAATGACACCTGGCTCACCTCCAAGGTGAAAGCCGACATGTTCGGCACCAAAAACTTCGATAGCGCCAAGGTCAAGGTGGTCACCGAAAACGGCGAAGTATTCCTGATTGGTCTTGTCACCCGTCAGGAGGGAGAGCAGGCGGTCAACATCGCTCGCCACGTTAGCGGTGTGAAGCGAGTCATCAAGGCATTCGAATACGCCCAGAACTGATAATTACGGATATGAAAAACGCAGCCAATTGGCTGCGTTTTTTTATTTGATGACTTTCAGGGTCGGACGACCGCTTGGACGCGGCGGTTCCGGCTCTGGCTCCACCGGTGCTTCGGCCTGCTCCAGCCAGATATCGTAACCAGGCTCGGGGGGGAACAGGGTTCCCACGCCGTTCTCCCTAGCATGGATAGCCAGCACGGCCGCCATCGGGATATAGACCTGTTGGGATACCCCGCCAAAGCGGGCGCTGAAGCTGATTGCCTCATTATCCATGTGAAATTGCATCACGGCACGGGGCGCGATATTCAGCACAATCTGCCCGTCCTGAGCAAACTGCATCGGCACCATCACATGGGGAATGTTGACGTTGACCACCAGATGGGGAGTCAGATCGTTATCCAGCAACCAGTCAAAGAACGCCCGTAACAGGTACGGGCGACTCGGCGTCATTGTCGGTTCCATGCTCATACGCCAGCACGGATCTCGCGTTCGGCTTCGGTCAGGGATGCCTGGAAGGACTCACGCTCGAACAGACGAACCATGTAGGCCTTCAGCTCTTTGGCGCCACGACCGGTCAAGTCGATACCCAGGCTCGGCAGACGCCACAACAACGGAGCCATATAGCAATCTACCAGACCAAACTCTTCGCTCATGAAATAGGGCATTTCACCGAAGATCGGTGCAATGGCGAGCAAGTTGTCACGCAGTTCGTTGCGTGCTGCTTCTGCATCGGTACCGGCCATGATCTTGTCAGCCAGGGAATACCAGTCCAGCTCGATGCGGTGCATCATCAGGCGGCTGTTACCACGCGCAACCGGATAAACAGGCATCAGGGGTGGATGCGGGAAGCGTTCGTCCAGATACTCCATGATGATGCGTGAGGTGTAGAGTGCCAGCTCACGATCAACCAGGGTCGGTACAGAGTTGTACGGGTTCAGCTCGGCCAGCTCATCCGGCAGATTGGCTGGGTCAACCTGACAGATATCCACACTAACACCCTTCTCCGCCAGGACAATACGCACCTGATGGCTGAACATATCGTTGGCACCGGAAAACAGCGTCATTACCGAACGCTTATTGGCAGCTACAGCCATTGAACCCTCCCGTCATAAAAAAGCAGAAACGGCAATGAAGCATCTTGGTCTTCATTGCCGTGCATTATATTACCCGGATCTGGTCGCTTAGTGAACGTCGCGCCAGAATTCCTTCTTCAACAGCACAGTGAAGATGAAGAAGATCACGATGAAACCAAGCACCCAGAAGCCCATGCGTTCACGCTCCTGTTGTACCGGTTCAGCCGAGTAGACCAAGAAGTTTACCAGATCCAGTACCGTCTTATCATACTCTTCGTCATCCATTTCACCGTTGCCGTCAGATTTGATGCTGACAACCTGCTGGGTCTCGACGCCATCGACCATGTGAGTCGCGAACTCGGCACGGGGAGTCCCCTGCAGCGGCTCCAGCACATGGGGCATGCCCACTGACGGGAACACCACGTTATTCACACCAAACGGACGGGTCGGATCCACGTAAAAAGAACGCAGATAAGTGTAAATCCAGTCCGCACCACGTACTCGGGCTACCAGAGTCAGGTCGGGAGGCGGCGCACCAAACCACTTAGCGGCATCCTTCTCGGACATGGCACTCTTCATCAGATCACCCACTTTGGCATCGGTGAAAATGAGGTTCTCCTTCATCAGATCCTCAGGGATCTCCAGATCGGCAGCAACCCGGTTGTAACGTTGGTACTGGGTAGAGTGGCAGCCGGCACAATAATTCATGAAGGTGGCCGCTCCGCGTTGCAGGGATGCCTTGTCACTCAGATCGTAATTGGCCTTGTCCAGTGCAACCGCACCTCCAGCGGCAAACACCAGAGAGGGCAGCAGGGTCAGCACTGCAAATATTATTTTTTTCATTTAAATGTCACCCTCTCCGGCAGCGGCTTGGTGCGTTCGTTTTTGCTGTAGAAGAACAACAGCACGAAGAAACCGAAATAACCCAAGGTACAGATCTGGGCAACCAGCGTCAGAGTCGGCGTCGACGGCAGTACACCCAGCACCCCCAGAATGATGAAGCAGACCACAAACTGGGCGATGTTCAGCTTGTGCAGCTTGCTGCGATAGCGTACTGAACGCACCTTGCAGCGATCCAGCCAGGGCAGCAGGAACAACACCACAATAGAGAGGCCCATCATGATGACGCCAAGCAGCTTGTCAGGTACCGCACGCAGAATCGCGTAGAAGGGGGTGAAGTACCACACAGGCGCGATGTGAGCCGGAGTCTTCAGGCCGTTGGCCACTTCAAAGTTCGGCTTCTCGAGGAAGTAACCCCACATATCCGGCTTGAAGAAGATGATGGCGCAGAAGAAGAACAGGAAGCCGGCCACACCGATCATATCCTTGACGGTGAAGTAAGGGTGGAACGCCACCGCATCCAGCGGCCAGCCGTTCTCGTCCTTGTGCTTCTTGATATCGATGCCATCCGGGTTGTTGGAGCCGACTTCGTGCAGCGCCAGGATATGCATGGCAACCAGCATCACCAAAACCAGCGGCAACGCGATGACGTGCAGCGCGAAGAAGCGGTTCAGGGTCGCACCAGAGATAACGTAGTCACCACGGATCCACAGGGTAAGATCGTCACCGATGACCGGAATGGCACCAAACAGCGAGATGATGACCTGGGCCCCCCAGAATGACATCTGTCCCCAGGGCAGCAAGTAGCCCATAAAGGCTTCCGCCATCAGCACCAGGAAGATCAGCATGCCGAAAATCCACAGCAGCTCGCGCGGCTTCTGGTAAGAGCCGTAAATCATACCTCGGAACATGTGCAGGTAGACCACCACGAAGAAGGCAGAGGCACCGGTAGAGTGCATGTAACGTAGCAGCCAGCCATACTCCACATCCCGCATGATGTACTCGACGGAGGCAAACGCACCTTCCGCAGAGGGGTTGTAGTTCATGGTCAGCCAGATGCCGGTGATGATCTGGTTAACCAGCACCAACATGGCCAGCGAACCGAAGAAATACCAGAAGTTCAGGTTCTTCGGAGCCGGATACTTGGCCATGTGGTCGTTGTACATGGCCGTAAGCGGAAAGCGATCGTCAATCCAGCCCATCAGTTTGCTCAACATGATCAGGCCTCCTTGCCATCGGCACCGACCAGAATGGTGGTGTCGTTAATGAATTGATACGGCGGAATAACCAGGTTCAGTGGTGCAGGCACCCCCTGGAACACACGGCCAGCCATATCGAACTTGGAGCCATGACACGGGCAGAAGAATCCGGACGCAACCCCCTGCACCTGCTCACCAAAACTGTCAGGCAGATAAGAAGGTGAACACCCGAGATGGGTGCAGATACCGACCGCGACAAAAATTTCGGGCTTGATCGATCTGTACCCGTTATGGGCATAGTCAGGCTGCTGCGGCTCTTCTGATGAGGGATCCCGCAACTTGTCATCATGTGCTGCCAGGGCATCCAGCGTCTGCTTGGTGCGTTTCACCACCCAGACGGGTTTGCCACGCCACTCGACACGGATGAGCTGACCCGGTTCCAACTTACTGATATCGACTTCAACCGGTGCACCGGCTGCTTTGGCCTTGGCACTCGGATTCCATGACTTTATAAACGGCACTGCGGTAAACGCAGCTCCTACCCCACCAACGGCAACCGTTGACCAGGTAAGAAATCTGCGGCGACCGGTATCAACTGGCGCATTGCTCATCCAAAAACTCTCCCATGTGGACTCCGCACATTCTTATAGTGTCCCTGTTCCCCATTTTTCCCGTGACAACAGCGGCGGAAGCTGGATTTACAATTGCCACAGAAAACAGGGGAAATTTTAAAGAAAAGATAACAACTTGACAAGAAAGAGCGGTGAGCAATAAAAACAATAAAGAAACAATTTTTTGTCTTTTGTGACGCGTGGTTAGCATTGATGTCGGTAATATTACTAATAAAAAAAGCCTGGCGGTTGCCAGGCTTTTTTGACACTCGAAAGAGTGAGCACCGAAAGCGAATTAACGCTTGGAGTACTGCGGACGCTTACGAGCTTTGTGCAGACCGACTTTCTTACGCTCAACCTTACGGGCATCGCGAGTAACAAAGCCTGCTTTACGCAGTTCGGAACGCAGGGTTTCATCGTACTGCATCAGAGCACGAGTGATACCGTGGCGGATCGCACCAGCTTGACCGGAGATGCCACCACCGTTAACGGTGATGTACAGATCCAGTTTCTCGGTCATCTCAACCAGTTCCAGCGGCTGACGAACTACCATGCGGGCAGTCGGACGACCGAAGTACTGCTCCAGGGAGCGCTGGTTGATTACGATCTTACCGCTACCCGCTTTGATAAATACGCGAGCAGTGGAGCTTTTGCGACGGCCGGTACCGTAGTATTGATTTTCTGCCATGTTGCCAGTTCCCGATTAGATATCCAGTACTTGAGGTTGCTGAGCAGCGTGAGCGTGCTCGGCGCCTGCGTAAACTTTCAGTTTACGGAACATGGCACGGCCCAGAGGACCTTTCGGCAGCATGCCTTTAACAGCAGCTTCGATTACCATTTCCGGTTTACGCTGAATCAGCTTGTCGAAGCTGATTGACTTGATACCACCCGGGAAACCGGAGTGAGCGTGGTACATTTTGTCGGTAGTTTTCTTACCGGTAACACGTACCTTCTCAGCGTTTACAACGATGATGTAATCACCGGTGTCAACGTGCGGAGTGTATTCAGCTTTGTGCTTACCACGCAGACGAGCAGCGATCTCGGTTGCGATACGACCCAGAGTTTTACCTTCTGCGTCCACAATGTACCAGTCACGTTTTACGGTTTCTGGCTTGGCAACGAAAGTTTTCATTAAGTTAAACCCAATTACCTGTTACAGACCCAATTGTTTATGGGGGCTCTCCCACAAACAACAAACGATGGCCTACCTGTACCCCTTCGAATACAAGTAAAGCTTAAAGTGTTGCTGTCTTATCGACAGCTGTAACGTGGGCCGAGCGATTATAAGTGAAGTTGCCTTAAATATCACCTGCTAATTTCACTGCCATGAAGCTAGCAAATGTCGCCCGGCCCTACCTGCCGCAGATGCCCATCCGACTGGCAGGCGCGGTATTGTGACTAAGGAAGGTGCACTCTGGCAAGGTATTCGTGCGATTGCATTTCCTGAAGCCGTGAAAGACAGCGTTTGAATTCGAAATTCAGCAGCCCTTCACCGTAGAGTTCTGCCATGGGAACCGCCGCCGACATGATGAGCTTGACGTGCCGTTCATAAAACTCATCGACCATGGCAATGAAGCGGCGAGCCGCGTCATCCGTGCCTGTGCCCATTGGCTGCACATTGGCCAGCAGAACAGTATGGAACAGTCTGGCCAGCTCGATATAGTCGTTCTGGGAGCGGGGAGTACAGCAAAGTTGCTCAAATTCCATATAGAGCACCCCTTCCCCCATTCCGAGCGACGTCAGCTGACGATGATTGACCTCGAACGTCCCCTCGCAAGCCGTGTGCCCACCGGTTAATTGCTGAAAATAGCGGTCAAGATTGGCTTTTGCCTGCAAGTCCAGCGGGCAGTGATAAACCTCCGCTTGTTCCAGCGTACGCAGGCGATAGTCGATACCGCCATCTACGTTAAGTACCTCGCAATGACGCTCGATCAGCTCGATAGCTGGCAGAAAACGGGCTCGCTGCAGCCCGTTGCGATAAAGATCCTGCGGCGGAATATTTGAAGTGGCGACCAGCACAACACCGTGACCAAACAGCTCCTGAAACAGCGTGCCCAGCAACATGGCATCGGTGATGTCGGAGACAAAAAATTCGTCGAAACAGATGATGTCTGTCTCGCTGGCAAGCTTGCTGGCCACCAGTTTGAGGGGATCGGACTGCCCGCTCAACCCCTGCAATTCATCGTGAATGCGGTGCATGAAACGGTGGAAATGGCTGCGCATCTTGCGCGTCCCCGGCAGGCTGTCGAAAAAGGTATCCATCAGCCAGGTCTTGCCTCGGCCCACTCCGCCCCACATATAGATACCGAGGACGGGCTCCGGCTGCTTGGGCTTTTGCAGCCAACCCAGCAACCCTCGAGATCTGGTCGGAGTCGGGCGCCGTAGCAAATCCTGATACAGTCGCTCCAGCCTGCTAATGGCCATCCCCTGCGCGGGGTCGGCCACAAAGCCGGGGCGCAGCAGATCCTGCTGGTATTTTTGCTGCGGTGTCATCCTTGAGCGCCTCTCCAAGTCCCTGAATCGAGGACAAAATGGTATCACGGCCTCAGGACGCACGGTATAGTGCCATCAAGGCATGGCGGTTATGACGGCCGCATAAACCCACTCTGTTTTAGCTGTAACAAGGAGCATCTATGAGTCTGTTAACTGGGATCCTGCTGGCTGTCGCGGCCTTGATTATCGGTATCGTTCTCGGCCGTTTTTCGGTACGCAGCCGCGATGCCGGCCGTCTGGAACAGGAACTGAAAAAGGCCCACAAGGAGCTTGAAAGCTATCAGGGCCAAATCAATACCCACTTCGCCGACAGCGCCGCGCTGATGGAGCAACTGGCCGAGCAGTATCAGACCCTCTATCGCCACATGGCCGAGCAGAGCAAATTCCTGGCCAAGGCACAGGAACCGCTGTTCCGTGAATCATTGGTAGAAGAAGCCCCAACCAAAGAAGCAGATGAGCCGGGCGTCCCGCCTCGCGACTATGCCGGCGCCTCTTCCGGACTGCTCAAACAACCAAATTAGTTCCTCGCGGAACTAATTGGCCAGCCCTGTGGTCTGACCTTGACGATTGCAATGCAACTTTTTCTGGGAGCTGTTTTTCATATGCGTAAACCTCTTTCCATGCTCAGTGTGCTAGCCCTCAGCGTCGGTATCGCCATGTCTGCGGCCCCTGCTCAGGCCGCACTGCCTTCCCTGTTAGGCTCTAATCAGGAGATGCCAAGTCTGGCCCCCGTTCTCGAACAGGTCACTCCTGCCGTAGTTAATATCTCTGTCTCCGGCAAGAAGATCACCCGCCAGCGTCTGCCGGAACAATTCCGTTTCTTCTTCGGTCCCAATATGCCCGATGAACAGGTGAGCGAGCAGCCGTTCCAGGCACTCGGCTCCGGTGTCATCGTCGATGCCAAGAAGGGTTACGTGATCACCAACGCCCACGTGGTTCACGAGGCGGACGAGATCAAGGTCACTCTGAAGGATGGTCGTGAATATGCGGCCAAGAAGATCGGTGAAGATAAGCAGTCCGACATCGCCCTGCTGCAAATCAAGGCCGAGGATCTGGTGCAGATCAAGTTCGCCGACTCCGACGAGCTGCGGGTGGGTGACTATGCGTTGGCAATCGGCAACCCGTTTGGTCTGGGTCAGACCGTCACATCAGGTATCGTCAGCGCGCTCGGTCGCAGTGGCCTCAACATCGAGAATCTGGAAAACTTCATCCAGACCGATGCGGCCATCAACTCAGGTAACTCGGGCGGTGCCCTGCTCAATCTGCGTGGCGAGCTGATCGGTATCAACACCGCGATTCTGGGCCCGAACGGCGGCAACATCGGCATCGGCTTTGCCATCCCCTCCAACATGGTGCGGGATCTGACCGAGCAGATCGTCAAGTACGGTGAAGTGCGTCGCGGTCAGCTGGGCATTACCGGTACCGAACTCACCTCAGACATCGCCAAGACCTTCGGCTACAACAAGAAGGATGGCGCCTTCGTCAACCAGGTCATGCCTGACTCCGCCGCAGACAAGGCGGGCATCAAGGCGGGCGATATCATCGTCAGCATCGATGGCAAGCCGGTTCGCTCCTTCGGCGAGCTACGTGCCAAGATCGCCACCATGGGCGCTGGCAAGCAGGTCGAGCTGGGACTGATCCGCGATGGCAAGTCACAAACGGCCAAAGTGACCCTGAAGCAGGCCGATGACAGCGAAGTGCGCGCCAGCGCGCTGCATCCGGCACTGGAAGGGGCCAAGCTGAGCACCACTACCGATCCGGTCTCCGGCGTCGCCGTGGCCGACATTGATCCCCGTTCTCCGGCAGCCGCTTCCGGCCTGCAGAAGGGGGACATCATCATCGGGGTCAACCGTCTGCGCATCAACACCTTGGGCGAGCTGAGCAAGGCGCTCAAGAACAAGCCTGACGTACTGGCGCTCAATATCCAGCGCGGCGACTCCTCGCTCTATCTGGTGATCCGCTAACCCCCTGATGGTTCAACAACCTCTCTATCACCCGCGGCCTTCGCCGCGGGTGATTTTTATCCATCGATAGTGTTATTCTCTGCCCGCAGCCTGTACGGATGAGAATGACATGAAAATTTCCCCTTTAGTCAGTTACTTGGGCAAGTCTGTCGGTTTCGGTTTGACCGTCGCGGTGCTGCTGTTGCTGCTGTTTCCCAATTTTCGCGGTGGCGCCCAACTCCCGGGGCTCATCACCAATGCCCGAGAACTGAGTTTCTCCTATGCCGCTCATCGGGCCGGCCCCGCCGTCGTCAACATCTACACCCGCAGCTTTGCTCCCAACCAGGGCAATCAGGGGGAACTGCGTCCACAAGGACTGGGCTCCGGCGTCATCATGACCCAGCGCGGCTACGTGCTGACCAACTACCACGTCATCGCTGACGCCGACCAGATCATCGTAGCCCTGCAGGATGGCCGGGTTTTCAGTGCCGAGCTGGTCGGCACAGACCCGCTTACCGACCTTGCCGTGCTCTATATCGAGTCAGATAACCTGCCGGTAATCCCGCAAGATCCGGAGCGGTTGCCAGAAGTGGGCGATGTAGTACTCGCCATCGGCAATCCCTACAACGTCGGCCAGACCATCACCCAGGGCATCATCAGCGCGACTGGCCGCACCGGTCTCTCCAGCATGGGGCCGGACAGCAATGGCCGGCAGGATCTGCTGCAGACCGATGCCGCCATCAACGAGGGCAACTCGGGTGGCGCGCTGGTCAACGGCCGTGGCGATCTGGTGGGCATCAACACCGCCACTTATCACCTCAACGGCAATCAGGAGAGCTACGGCATCAGCTTTGCCATCCCCTACCGGCTGGCGAAGCGGATCATGGATGAGCTGATCACCAATGGCAGGGTCATTCGCGGCTACCTTGGGATATCCAGCGTCGAGATCAACCCGATAATCGCGCGGATGATGAATCTCGGCGATCTGCGTGGTCTGGTAGTGAAGAGTCTGGATCCCTACGGTCCAGCAGCCAAAGGCGGTCTGCAACGAGGGGATGTGCTGCTCAAGATCAACGGCGAAGCCATCAGCGGTCCCAGAGCCGCCTTGGACAAGATCGCCGAGAGCCGCCCCGGCACCAAGCTGACCATATCGGTGTTACGCTCCGGCAAGCCGCTGGAAGTGGTGGTCACCATTGAAGAGGATGTGCGCTATCAGAACCGGGCTGGAGTCAGCAATGTCTCATCGGCCAGCTAACGCGGCAAAGGTCTATTGCATCAGCCTGCAGCCTGTTAGGCTGCGCCTAACTCTCATTTCTCCATGGAACTACATAGTCAGCCATGTCATGCCGCAATAGCGCGACCGAATACAAGTGAAAGGAATAGAAGAAGAACGAGGAGTGACTACTCCTCATTAAAGCCAGAGGTGAACAGCTCCACCACGGCGGCCAGGGCCTCGACCTCTTCGGGGCCCTCAACCTGTACTTCCACCTGCCGCCCTTGCGCGGAATCCAGCATCAGCAGGCCGATGATGCTGTCAGCATCGGCCTCCACACCATCTTCATTGCGCAGCAGCACGTGAGCATCGAAACCCTGCACCAACTCGAACAGCATCATGGCAGGTCTGGCATGAATACCCAGCTTGTTTTTCACTTCAACCGAGGCGGAAACAGTCATCGGGTCGTCCTATTGGTCCGTCAAGATTGGGGGGCACTCTTGTCGAGAGTGCGGTGGCGGATCTGCACGTTCTTGCCAAGCAAACGGAATGCACTGGCCAGCCGCTCTGCAATAAAGACCGAGCGGTGCTGACCACCGGTGCAACCGATGCCGACCGTGAGGTAGCTGCGATTGTTGCGCTCCAGATGGGGCAACCAGGTCACCAGCATGTTCTCGATCTGCTGGGTAAACAGCATCACGTCAGCCTGCGCCGAGAGGTAGTTGGCGACCGGCTCATCCTTGCCAGTGAACGGCTTGAGCTCGGGGATCCAGTGAGGATTGGGCAGGAAGCGAGCATCGAACACGAAGTCGGCATCCTTGGGAATGCCGTACTTGAAGCCGAACGACTCGAACACCAGCACCAGCTCGTTCTCTTTCTTGCCGAGTACCCGGGTTTTGATGAGCTCGCTCAGGTCGTGAATGCTGAGGGTGGTGGTGTCGATACGCAGGTCAGCGGTCGAGGAGAGTGGCGCCAGCAGGTGGGTCTCCTCCCGAATCGCCTCATCCAGCGACAGCTTGTTGCGTGAGAGTGGGTGCAAACGGCGGCTCTCGCCATAGCGTTTGAGCAGGGTGCCGTTGTCGGCGTCGAAGAAGAAGCTGGAGAACTCTACCCGCCCCTCATTGCGCACCTGAGCCAGCAGATTTTCCAGTTTCTCCGGATCGCTCGGCAGGTTGCGCACGTCGATGCTGACCGCCAGCTTGTCGTACTGGCTCTCCACCGAGACAATCAGCTGGGGCAGCAAATTGACCGGCAGGTTATCCACACAGTAGTAACCCAGATCTTCCAGCACTCGCAGGGCTACCGTTTTACCGGAGCCCGAACGTCCACTTACCACGATTAACTGCATCTTGTTCCCTCACGCCAAAACGGGTGTCTCATCCTTGGCCTGCTGTCAGGCCGAGGTCATGATCTGATAGAGCTCTTCGTCGCTGGTTGCCTGACGCAACTGGCGGCAAACCGCCTTGTCACCCAGCTTGGAAGCCATCAGAGAAAGGGTCTTGAGATGCTGCTTGCACTCGCTTTCCGGCACCAGCAAGGCAAACAGCAGGTCAACCGGTTGATTGTCGATGGAGTCGAAAGGAATAGGGTCGGCAAAGGTCATCAGGATCGCGGTTGGCGGGAACTCATCGTCAATGCGACCGTGGGGGATCGCAATACCGGCACCGATCCCGGTACTACCCATTTTTTCACGGGCCAGCAAGCATTCAAACAGCGCCTGACGGGAGGTGCCAAGGCGTTCGGCGGCCAGCTCGCTGATGATTTCGAGGGCGCGTTTCTTGCTGGTACAAGGGACTGCACTCTTGGTGCAGTCCCGACTCAGTATGTGTTCAAGTTGCATGGTTATTTTTTATTTAACTTATCTTTGTGCTTGATGATCTGCCTGTCCAGCTTGTCGAGCAAGGTGTCTATCGCAGCATACATATCGGCATGTTCAGAGTTGGCAAACACTTCGCCACCGCTGACGTGCAATTTGGCTTCCGCTATCTGGTTCAGTTTTTCCACGCTAAGCACCACATGAACATTGTTGATGTGGTCGAAATGACGCTCGAGTTTGGCAAATTTGTTATTCACATAATCACGCAGAGCTTCGGTGATCTCGACATGGTGTCCGGTCAGGTTAATTTGCATAACATCATCCTTTTGTTTGCCTAAACCAGGCGTTTGCGCTGATTGGAAGGTGGGATAAACAAGGATTCGCGATACTTAGCGATCGTGCGTCTCGCCACCATAATACCCTGTTCGGCCAGCAAATCCGCGATCTTGCTATCACTTAACGGCTTGGCAGGATTCTCTGCCGTGACCAGCTTCTTGATGAGCGCGCGAATTGCGGTCGATGAGCACTCTCCTCCTCCTTCGGTGTTCACATGGCTGGAGAAAAAAAACTTCAATTCGAAGATACCACGGGGGGTATGCATGTACTTCTGGGTCGTCACCCGGGAGATGGTCGACTCATGCATCTCCACCGCTTCGGCGATGTCATTGAGCACCATCGGCTTCATCGCCTCTTCACCATACTCGAAAAAGCCCTGTTGCTGCTCGACAATGCAACTGGCCACTTTCAGCAGGGTGTCATTGCGACTTTCCAGGCTCTTGATGAACCACTTGGCTTCCTGCAAATGGGAGCGAATAAACTGGGTGTCGGTGCTGCTGCGGGCGTTGCGGGCCATGGCGGCATAAGTCTCGTTGACCCGGATGCGGGGGGCGGAGTCGGGATTGAGCTCGACCACCCACTTGCTGCCCTTCTTGACAACGGAGACGTCGGGGATCACGTACTGGGAGTCGCTCTGGATGATGCCATTGCCGGGGCGCGGCTCCAGCAGCTGGATCAAATCCAGCACCTCCTTGAGGTCGCTCTCCTTGAGTTTTGTCTTGCGGGCGAGGGTGCGGTAATCCCGGTTGCCGAGCAGCTCCATGTGCTCGAGGATCACCTCCTTGGCCTCGTTGAGCCAGGGGGTCTGCGGGTCATACTGATCCAGCTGGATCAGCAAACACTCCTGCACAGAACGGGCAGCAATACCGACCGGATCGAAGTGCTGCACCCGCTTGAGTACCGCCTCGACCTCATCGAGCTCCACCTCTACGTCATCGCTGGTGACGGCAGCCTGGATATCCTCCAGCGCAACGGTCAGATAACCTGATTCGTCGATGGCATCGATGATGGCGAGCGCGATGGCGGCATCCACATCGCTAAACGGTGTGAGTCGCATCTGCCACAGCAGATAATCCTGCAGGTTTTCGGTGGTTTCACCCTGATAGACGCTATCTTCCCCATCGTGGATGGGGCCCGCGCTCTGGGCGGTGCCGGCAGAGTAAACCTCGTCCCAGGTGGTATCCACCGGCAACTCATCCGGCATCTGCTCTTGGGCCATGGCATCGCTGGAATCCAGCTGGCTGGCATCGACCGGCGCTTCCGGACTGGTCTCTTGCGCCTCGCTCTCTTCCTGCTCCAGCAGAGGGTTGTTTTCGAGCGCTTGCTGAATTTCCTGCTGAAGTTCCAGAGTGGAGAGCTGGAGCAGACGAATCGCTTGTTGTAATTGCGGCGTCATGGTCAGGGACTGACCGAGACGCAACTGTAATGTCGGCTTCATCTACGTCGGGATATCCTTATGTTCAGCGAGGCACTCGTCAAAGGAAATGAAGGCATGCCCCCTTACTATAGACTGAATTGATCGCCCAAATAGACGCGCTTGACCTGCTCATCGGCAAGGATGTCAGCCGGTGCACCTTCGGCAATCATCTTGCCGTGGCTGACGATATAGGCCTTCTCACATACGTCCAGAGTCTCTCTGACGTTGTGGTCGGTAATCAAGACGCCAAGGCCTCTATCTTTCAGATGCTGAATGATCTTCTTGATGTCTATCACAGAAATCGGGTCAACCCCTGCAAAGGGTTCATCCAGCAGAATAAAACGCGGCTCGGCCGCCAGTGCACGGGCAATTTCGACCCGACGGCGTTCACCGCCGGAGAGGCTCTGACCCAGGTTGTCGCGAATGTGGGTGATGTTGAACTCTTCCAGCAGTTGCTGAACCTTGTCCTCACGCTCCTCGCGACTCAACCCCTTGCGGGTCTGCATCACTCCCATCAGGTTGTCGAACACCGACAGGCGACGGAAGATGGAGGCCTCCTGCGGCAGGTAACCGATGCCGTTACGCGCCCGCACATGCATGGGCTGCAGGCTGATGTCCTGATCGTCGATGGTGATGAGACCGGCATCGCGCTGTACCAGCCCCACGATCATGTAGAAGGAGGTGGTCTTGCCCGCCCCGTTGGGGCCGAGCAGGCCGACAATCTGGCCGGTGCCCACTTCAAGGCTGACGTCACTCACCACCATGCGGCGCTTGTAGCTCTTCTGCAGACCCACTGCTTTCAACACTGCCATGGCTTATTTTCCCTGCTTCTTCTGGTCGGCGGGCTTGTCGAAATTCTCTACCTGATCAGGCAGGAACACGGTTTTGACCCGCTGGCTCGGGCTCTTGCTCTCGGCAATCATCTTCTGTTTGACGATGTCGTAGCGGATCAGATCGCCATTGACCTGGCTATCTTCCTGCTTGAGCTGACCGTTGCCGGTGATGGTCACCAGCCGGTTCTTCAGCTCGTAGCGGATGGTATTGCCGTGGGCATTGACCGGCTTGCCGTTATCCAGGATCTGGAAGAAGGTGGCGGGCTTACCGTAGGCAGTCATCACCTCGGCTCCTTTCTCGCCGGAACGGGTCACTACCACCTTGTCAGCCTTGATCCGGATGGTGCCCTGATTGATGGTCACGTCCTCTTCGAAGGTGATGCGGTTGTCCTGCATCTCGGCCACCTGTTTGACGGCATCGACGTAGACCTTCTCGGCAAAGTCGGACTCTTTGGCGGTCACCGCACCACACAGCAACAGGGCTGCGAGGGCCAGATTAGCGTTTTTCATTGAAATAGATGGCATGGCCTTGATCCAGTAACTCAAAATATTTGCGGTCCAGATGGCCCTTGAGGCCAACCCCTTGGGTCTGGAAATCCCGACCCAGAATGTTCACTTCCCGGTTGCTGCGCACATCCTGTGTCACCAGATCCAGCTCCAGATAGGATGTATCCAGTGTGGAGATGAAAGAGGAAGGTAGCAGACCATCCAGATGCACCTTGTCCCGCAGGATGACGTTGTCGCCGGTGTTGAGCACGCCGGTTTCGGCGGTCACCTTCCACTCGGCGGCACCCTGATCGTCATACATGTAGACCACCGGCTTGTCGAAGGTGGCCTGCTCGAGGATTTGATAATACTCGGCGTAGGTCGACTCCAGCCGCTCGGTGCGCTTGCCGTTGATATCAAAACGGGTGGTCACCAGATCTTTGGCGACAAAATCCGGCTGATAGTTTTCGATTTTGACGGCGCTCTCAGGCACCAGCTCAACCTTGCCCAACTGCCAGGCAACCAGCGCGACCAGAAACAGCAGGGCAAACAACAGGGTTTGTCTGCTCATACCGAGGCCTCGGGCTGATAATCGTCCTGGCCCTGCGCCTGCAAAATGAGGTCACACACCTCACGCACCGCGCCCATGCCACCGCCAAGCCGGGTCACCATATCGGCACGACTCAGCACCAGCGGATGGGCATCGGCCACCGCGATACCCAGGCCGCAGGCGGCCATCACCGGCAGATCGATGGTGTCATCGCCCATATAGGCGGCCTGTTCCGGGGTCAGCCCCAGCTTAGCCAGCAGCGCTTCGAAGTGAGGCAGCTTTTTATCAGCCCCCTGCACCACATGGGCCACACCCAGACTTTTCATCCGATCACTGACGATTCGGGAGTTGCGCCCGGTGATGATGGCGATCTCGATCCCGGCATTGAGCAGTGCTCGCATGCCCGCACCATCACGGGTGCAGAAGGTTTTCAGCTCTTCGCCGTTGTTTCCCATGTAGATGAGGCCGTTGGAGAGCACCCCGTCCACATCGCACACCAGCAGGCGGATTTGCGCCGCCTTGTCGAACTGGCTGCGCGTCACCGGACCATAGAGGGTCGGTACGTTTTGCATCAAATGACTCCGGCTTTCAGCAGGTCGTGCATGTTGAAGGCGCCGAGCGGGCGTTTCTCTTCATCCACGACCAGTAATCCGTTGATTTTTCTCGTTTCCATCAGCTTGACGGCTTCTGCAGCCATCATCTCTGGACCTACGGTAACACAGTTGGCCGTCATCACACGGCTGATGGGGGTGTGATGGATATCGATCTGCTGGTCAAGAATGCGGCGCAGGTCGCCATCGGTAAAGAGCCCGGCCAGCAGGCCATTGCCATCGACCACAGCCGTCATACCGAGCCCCTTGCGGCTCACTTCCAGCAGCGCCTGGCTGATGGTGGCATCTATCCCCACCCGGGGCAACAGATCGCCACTGTGCATCAGGTCGCCGACCCGCAGCAACAGACGCTTGCCAAGGGAACCGCCCGGGTGAGAGAGGGCGAAGTCATCGGCGGTAAAACCGCGCGCTTCCAGCAGGGCGACCGCCAGGGCATCGCCCATCACCAGGGTTGCCGTGGTGCTGGAAGTGGGTGCCAGACCCAGCGGGCAGGCCTCTTTCTCCACCTTGATGCACAGATGCACGTTGGCCTCTTTGGCCATGGTGGAGGCGGGATTACCGGTCATGCAGATGAGCGGAATGCCGCGGCGCTTGAGTACCGGCAGCAGGGCCAGGATTTCGTCACTCTCGCCGGAGTTGGAAATGGCGATGATAAGGTCGCCACTGGAGATCATCCCCAGATCGCCGTGACTCGCTTCTCCCGGGTGAAGGAAGAAGGCCGGGGTGCCGGTGCTGGCGAGGGTGGCGGCGATCTTGCTGCCGATATGGCCCGATTTGCCCATGCCGGTGACCACTATCTTGCCACCGCAGCGCAGCACCATTTCGCACGCCTTGTCGAAGGCGTCGTTCAGATACTGATAGAGTCCATCAATGGCTTGCTTTTCTGTGTCCAGCACCGCGCGGGCACTGCGACGAAAATCGAACAGTTCAGACACTTTCTCAGGCTTTACAGACATAAAGACACAGCTCCGGGCCGAAATTAGCTGCGGGATTATAAAAAAGTCTGCCCGGATAAGCGAATCGGATGGCAAGTCCCGCTCTCAATGACGCACTTTGTTACAGAAAACTGTCGTGCAAATGGGCTTGCAGCCTGTTCAATAGTTGTTCCTTGCTGTTGCTTAGACCTAGACTACCCCATAAAATTCGCACCTCATTTACACCGGATGGACAATTGTTTGAACAATGACCTGATCACCATCTCCGACCTGACCTTCAGTCACGGAGATCGGCTGTTGTATGACGGGATCAACCTGACCATTCCTCGTGGCAAGGTGACCGCCGTCATGGGCCCGAGCGGCATCGGTAAAACCACCCTGCTGCGGCTGATCGGTGGCCAGCTCAAGCCGGAGTCCGGTCACATTCTGTTTGACGGGGAAGATATCCCCACCCTATCCCGTTCGCGCCTCTATGAAGTGCGCAAACGGATGAGCATGCTGTTCCAGAGCGGCGCCCTGTTTACCGGCATGACGGTCTACGACAACGTGGCCTTCCCGCTACGGGAACACTCCGGCCTGCCGGAGGAGCTGATCCACACCATCGTCATGATGAAGCTGCAGGCGGTGGGCTTGCGCGGAGCGGCGAAACTGATGCCCTCCGAGCTCTCCGGCGGCATGGCGCGCCGGGCGGCCCTGGCACGGGCAATTGCGCTCGATCCTGACCTCATCATGTATGACGAGCCGTTCGTCGGGCAGGACCCCATCACCATGGCGGTGCTGGTCAAGCTGATCAAGGAGCTGAACGATGCCCTCGGCATCACCTCCGTCATCGTCACTCACGATGTGAAAGAGGTGCTGAGCATCGCCGATTACGCCTACATCATTGCCAATCGCAAGGTGGTGGCGCACGGCACGCCGGATCAGCTGCGCGAGGAGCACAATCCCGAAGTCGAGCAGTTCCTCAAAGGATTGCCCGATGGTCCTGTTCCGTTTCATTTTCCGGCAGGCGATCTGCTACAGGATCTCTGATGTTGATAAGTCAAATAAGCAAGCTGGGGCGGGTCGGAGTGCGGTTTATCAGCTCCGTCGGTCGCGCCACCATCATGTTGTTCCATGCGCTGGCGGGCAAACCCGAGCCGCGCAAGCACTTCCCGCTGCTGATCCAGCAGTTGTATGTGGTGGGCGTACAGTCGGTGGCCATCATTCTGGTCTCCGGCCTGTTCATCGGCATGGTGCTCTCGCTGCAGGGTTACAACGTTTTGAAGGATTTCGGCGCCGAGCAGAGCCTGGGACCGCTGGTCTCCCTCTCCCTGCTGCGGGAGCTGGGTCCTGTGGTAACAGCGCTACTGTTTGCCGGCCGTGCCGGTTCGGCCCTGACCGCTGAAATCGGCCTGATGAAGGCCACCGAGCAACTTTCAAGCCTAGAGATGATGGCGGTCGACCCACTGCGCCGGGTGGTTGCCCCCCGCTTCTGGGCTGGCGTCATCAGCATGCCGCTGCTGGCCTTTATGTTCAGCCTGATCGGCATCTTCGGCGGCAAGCTGGTCGGCGTGGACTGGCTCGGCGTGGACGAAGGGGGCTTCTGGTCTGCCATGCAGGCCTCCGTCGACTGGCATGAAGACATCATGCAGGGCGCCATCAAGAGCCTGATTTTCGCCCTGGTGGTCACCTGGATTGCGCTCTTTAACGGCTATGATGCCAAGCCGACCTCGGCAGGGATCAGTCAGGCCACGACCCGAACCGTGGTCCACTCATCCCTCGCCGTGCTCGGCCTGGATTTTATACTCACTGCAGTCATGTTTGGATAAGGTAAAGATGAAGTTCAGCAAAGTAGAATTCCTGGTCGGCACCTTCATGCTGGCTGGCATCGGTGCCATTCTGGCACTGGCCCTGCAAGTGGCCGGTTTGAGCTTCAAACCGGAAGGAGAAACCTATACCCTGCGCGCGCATTTCGATAATATCGGCGGCCTGAAAGTCCGGTCGCCGGTCAAGGTCGGCGGCGTGGTGGTCGGTCGGGTCAGCGACATCGTACTGGACCCGAAAACCCAGGTGCCCGAAGTCACCCTGATGATGCAAAAGAGCGCTGGCGAGTTTGCCGATACCAGCTCCCTCTCCATCCTCACCTCCGGTCTGCTCGGCGAGCAGTACATCGGGCTGGCCCCCGGCTTCAGCGATGAGGAGATGGGCACCGAGATGCTCAAGGATGGCGACCTGATTGAAGACACCAAATCCGCCATCGTGCTGGAAGATCTGATTGGCAAGTTCCTCTACAGCCAATCCTCCGACAGCAAATCAGACAGCAAGAAGGAGTAATCATGTTCAAGAAAATCGCCCTGCTGCTGGGCCTGATGACCAGCATGCTCTTTTCCCTGTCTGCCCAGGCCGCTGTCGATGCCACCGACCCCAATGCGCTGGTGGATCAGGCTGCCAAGCAGACCTTTGCCCGCCTGAAAGCCGATCAGGCCCAGGTGAAAAGCAATCCGGATCACCTGCGGGTGATCATCCGCGAAGAGCTGCTGCCCTATGTGGACAACCGCTTCGCCGCCTACAAGGTGCTTGGCAACCAGATTAAAGAGACCACCGAAGCGCAGCGCAATGCCTTCGTCGAAGTGTTCACCGAGTACATGGTGAGCTCCTACGCCGATGCGCTGGCCCATTTTGACAAGCAGACCGTCAAGGTCGAGCCGGGCAAAGCACCCAGCGGCAACATCACCGCCGTCAACGTCAGCGTGAAAGAGGCCGGCAAGCCGGACATCTTCCTCGAGTTCAAGCTGCGCAAGAACAACAAGACCGGCGAATGGAAAGCCTTCGACATGGTGGCAGAGGGGATCAGCCTGCTCTCCGCCAAACAGAGCGAGCTCGGCGGTTTGATCCGCCAGAACGGCATCGATGCGGTGATCGCCCAGTTGCGCGAACACAACGCCAAGCCGCTGGTACTCAAGCCATGACCCTCAGCGGTGAGCTGCAGGCGCCACAGGTCAATGACCTGTGGCAACGCCGCGCCGAATGGTGGCAGGACGACCAGCTCGAGCTCGGCGGCGTCACCACCCTCGACTCTGCCGGACTGGCCCTGCTGGTCAAATGGGCCAAAGCCGTATTAGCGCGAGGCGCCACACCGCAACTGGTGGGCGCCTCCAGTGATTTCTATACCCTGGCCAACCTCTACGGGGTGGCCGGGCTGTTTCAGTCAACCCCGCTCACAACTGAGGACGCATAATGCAAGTCTCTGAAATTGAAGCGATACTCCTTGAGGCTCTGCCATTGTCCGAAGTCCATGTCAAAGGGGACGGTAGTCACTACCAAGTGATCGCCGTCGGTGACATGTTTGACGGCATGAGCCGGGTCAAGAAGCAGCAGGCCATCTATGCCCCGCTGATGGACAAGATCGCCAGCAACGCCATTCACGCCCTCTCCATCAAGGCGTTCACCGACGCCGAGTGGAAACGCGAACGTAAATTTCTATTGCCCTCCTGATTTGGTAACGAAGTAAAAATGGACAAATTCAAAATCGATGGTCGTTGTACTCTCAACGGCGAAGTGACCATCTCCGGCGCCAAAAACGCCGCGCTGCCGATCCTGTTCGCGACCCTGCTCTGTGATGAAGAGGTTCACCTCTCCAACGTGCCGCGCCTGAAAGATGTGGGCACCACCATCAAGCTGCTGGAGATGCTGGGTGCGACCACCAAGGTCAACGGCAACGTCACCGTGCTGACCGGTGCGGTGAACAACCACGTCGCCCCCTACGAGCTGGTGAAGACCATGCGCGCCTCCATTCTGGCGCTGGGCCCGCTGGCTGCCCGTTTCGGCGCAGCTGACGTCTCCCTGCCAGGCGGCTGCGCCATCGGTGCCCGTCCGGTCAACCTGCACGTCCACGGCCTGGAGCTGATGGGCGCCAAGATCACCATCGAAGATGGTTACATCAAGGCCCGTGTCGATGGCCGCCTGAAAGGCGCTCACATCCTGATGGATATGGTCTCCGTGACCGGTACCGAAAACCTGATGATGGCAGCCACTCTGGCTGAAGGCCGCACCGTGATCGAAAACGCCGCGCGCGAGCCGGAAGTGGTCGATCTGGCCAACTTCCTCAATACCCTGGGTGCCAAAATCCAGGGGGCGGGCACCGACACCCTGACCATCGACGGTGTCGAGCGTCTGCACGGCGGCAACTACAGCGTGCAGCCTGATCGCATCGAAACCGGTACCTTCCTGGTGGGTGCAGCGGTCACCGGCGGCAAGATCACCTGCCGCAAGACCGACCCAACCCTGCTGGAAGCGGTACTGGTCAAGCTGGAAGAGGCTGGCGCCCTGATTGAGAAGGGGGAAGACTGGATCACCCTCGACATGACTGGCCGCACCCTCAAGCCGGTCACCATCAAGACCGCCCCCTACCCGGCCTTCCCGACCGACATGCAGGCACAGTTCACTGTGCTGAACGCCGTCGCCAAAGGCACCGGCATGGTCACCGAGACCATCTTCGAGAACCGCTTCATGCACGTTCCCGAACTGGTACGGATGGGTGCAGACATCGAACTGCAGGGCAACGTAGCCATCTGCCGTGACACCGAGCAACTCAAGGGTGCCCAGGTGATGGCGACCGATCTGCGCGCCTCCGCCAGTCTGGTACTGGCTGGCTTCGTGGCCGAAGGCTCCACCATCGTCGACCGTATCTATCACATTGACCGTGGCTACGAAGACATCGAGCAGAAGCTGCAGGGTCTGGGTGGCCGCATCGAGCGCATCAAGGGCTGATAGCCCACTGATCGCTAGCCGATAAAAAGGCCCCCTCGCTAATGCAAGGGGGCCTTTTTACATTCATCTGGGCTGCCGAGATTCAATGCGGTCGAGAGTGGTCCATATCGTGTCAGGCTATTTACCAGCCCCCTGGCGGCCAACGTTCATTGGCTCGAGACTCGCCAAAGAACCAAAAAAGTGGGGTGACATGTCCATGTCACCCCCTCGCAAATAGCATGTTCCATATTGGAGTCCGGCCACGCCAGGTCTCTGTTTCACTTTCCGATAGTTCGCGACCCATCTTAAGTGCGCGCCAATTGCAGCAATGCAACCGGCCAGCTACCCGTTACAACCTTCGTCCACACGGCAGACAAGCCGCCGTGTTTGTCCTTGCAACTGAAATATTACGCATAAAAACAAAATAAAAAACGTTTTTATGCTAATTCCATTCACATCAGAGTACAAAAAACAGCCTCATCATCACCACTAAATTGTTATAAAACAGCAAGATAGATTCATGCATGGTTATTCACCCGCAAAGGGCATCAGCAATGGCTTACAAGGCTTTGCGAGATCTCGCACAAAAAATGGCTGCCTTACAGCCAACGGCGCAGGGGCAACCAGTCACTCAGACGGGCTATCAGTCGCCTTGGCCACCCCTCGGGTTTGCGCGGCAATCCACCGGCCTGCTCCTGCCAGCGAGCCAGCCACGTTCGCAGCGCCTCGCAGATCGGCGGGCAGTGCAGATGCAGCATCAGTTCGGTATTGAGAAACAGTGAGCGAGGATCGAGGTTGAGGCTGCCGAACAGCGCCCGCTCCTCCCCCAGCAGGATCAACTTGGCGTGCAGGCTGCCGTGGCCATGGTCAAACTCGGCGACCCGGATCCCTTGGCGCAGCAACCAGCCGAGATAACGCTGATAGGCACCATAGACCAGTGGCACATCGGTGCTGGCCAGCGAGTTGGTGAGAATGTCGATGGCGATCCCCTGTTGGCGCAGCCGCGCCAGACGGTGCCGGAACCCGCGGGTCAGGATGAGGTAAGGGGTCACCAACCCCAGCGAGCCGGGATTGTCAGCCAGCTGGCGCCAGAGCTGACGGGCAGTGGTGGGACGGGAGATAAGCCCCTTGCCGGGACGGTCGAACCACACCTCGGCCCGCCCCTCATGCCATTGCAGCGGCACATCGCGCTCGTCAAACAGCGCCGCGGGCAGATCGTAGACCGTCGCTACCGCCGGATCCGTCATGGTGAACAGGAAGTCGTTGACCACCTCTATTTCGGCGGGCAGCAGCTCGCGGCGCAACAGATGGCGGATGGGGTGACTCCAGCGGCTGTGCCAGAACTGCTCGAACCCCTGCACCATCTGCTGGCACAGTCCCCCCTGACAGGCGAGATCGAGATCCACGAAGGGGGCTTGCGGATCCAGACCGAAGTAGCGATCACCGATGTTGCGCCCGCCGATCAGCGCCAGCTTGCCATCCACCAGCAGCAGTTTGTTATGCATCCGGTGGTTGATGCGGCGAAAGCTGAGCAGTCCCTCCAGCAGCAGTGCCAGCGGGCGCCAGCCCCGCAGCCAGAAGGGGTTGAACAGCCGTACCTCGATCCCCGGGTAGTGAGCCACCATCTCCAGAAAGCGGTTGTCACCGGCATAGAGATCATCCACCAGCAGCTGTACCTTGACGCCACGCCGGGCGGCGTGAAGCAGCTCGCTCAGCAGCAGCTTGCCGCTGCTGTCCTCCTCCCAGCTGTAGTACTGCGCCTGGATCCGCTCGCGGGCATGGCGGATCCAGTGACAACGCACCTTGAGCGCCAGCTGGGGATCGTCGATCAGGGCAAAGGATCCGGGGATCATGGTGTCATCCTGCTGTCATGGCCGGGTGTCATAACGCTGGCGAGCCTCTTCACATATTCAAAAGGAGTTGCTGATGGAACTGCATGATACCCCGATGTTGCGCTATCTGGGCCAGCTCAGCCAGCCAGATCTCATCCCGGCCACCGGCCCTGCTCACTGGTTTTTGCAACACAGGGACGGTGGCTGGCAATTGCCGACCGTGCAGGCGACCCTGCCGGTCAACCGGCTCAGGGCTGAGCCGCTTCGATAGCGGCAGCCTTGCCCTCGATCTGGGGCAGGCTGAAACGATAGGCCACGTAGTACTTGTAGATGGTGCCGACATAGTTGATCGGCCCCTGTCCGACTTCGTTGGCCACCAGCTGATCCACGTTACCGAACCAGACGTTGGGATCGAGTCCCAGTTTCTCCGCCTTGCCTCGCAGCGCCTGCACCCGGTTCGGCCCAGCGTTGTAGGCGGCGAGGGCAAACAGGTGGCGGTTGAGCCGATCCAGCTTGGGATCATTGAAGTAGGTATCGAGGATCAACCGCATGTAGCGGCAGGCGGCCTCCACATTTCCCTCCAGCGTGGTGAGTCTGGCGCCGTTGATGCCGACTTCCCGCCCCGTACTGGGCAGCAACTGCATGAGGCCCACGGCCCCCTTGGGCGAGCGCGCCTTGGGATTGAGGCCGGACTCCTTGTAGCCAAGCGCCGCCAGCATCAGCCAGTCGAGATCGTATTGATTGGCGTACTTCTCTAGCACCTTGCGAATGGTCGCGAGGCGCCCCATAGGATCCGGCGCCAGGATATTGCTCATCTGATCGCTGCGAACCAGCAAGCGGCGCAGGGTCATGTCGCTGTAGAGGCTGTTGCGGCTGACGCTCGCCAGATAGCCATTGACCGCTTTCAGCAGCTCGGGGCTGTTCTTGCGCAGCGCCCAGCCACTGGTGCCGTTGCTGCGCAGGGGGATCAACTTGTGAGCCTTGAGACCGGAGATCATGCCACTCAGCCAGATCCGCCCCTTGTAGCTGTCGGTCACCGTCAGGGGAATAATGCCGGCGGCCACCATCTCCAGCAGATCGCCATCCTGTAGATATTCGGGCACCGTCTCGATATAGACGGGGGGCAGCCCCAACTCGCGAAACAACCAGTTGAGCTGGCGCAAGCTCTCGTAGTAGCTGGAGCTGGCCCGCACCCAGACCCGCCTGCCGGAGAGCTGGGTAATGCGGCTGAAGGCGGGCAGGCTGTTCTGGCTAACCACCCACTCCTCGATGGAAGAGATGAGCGGCCGGGAGAAGGCCACCTGTTCACGCCGGGTCGGGGTCACCGTCATGGTCGCCGCCACCAGATCACCACGCCCCTCGGTCAGATAGTCCAGCAGCTTGTCCTGCCGCACCGGGATGTAGACCACCTTGAGTTTGACCTTCTCTTTAGCGAGATAGGTGTTGTTCAGCCAGCGCTCGAATCCTTGCAGCTGATTGACCAGAATGCCGTACTGGGTGCCGCGATCGAGAAAATAGAAACCGCGCTCATAGACCACCAGAGCCCTGAGTTCGCGCTTTTGCAGAATGCTTTCGAGGTCCCCGGGTTGGGGCAAACGCACCGGCTTGAGCTCAGCCGCCAGCAGGGAAAAACAGCAGAGGGCCAGCAGAGCCCAAATCCAGCGTCGCATCACGATGGCTGCCCCTGTGCTGAGGTCACGCCTGCTGCCTGTTGGCAGCACGGATCACGATAGAGGGTGGGATTGGGGGCAGAGATCCATCGCTGCGTCATGATATTTACGCCTTCTGTTGGCCGACTCGCGCCGGGCAAAACGTCTGTGGGATAGAGTAACTATAGAACGCCGACCCACAGCAGAAGGGTCAACACGGCAGGCAAACCTGCCGCGTTATCAGACAACTCAGATAGAGCGGGCCCGCATTTCGAAAATCAGTTTTTCGGCGGTGCAGGTGAATTGCAGGCGGGCTTTCAGGATCACGCCGTTGGCGCCCTGGGTCAGTTCGCTGCTCACTTGAGCTTCGGCGGTGACCTGTTTGGCCAGTACTTCATAGGCAGCCAGCTTGGCGCGGGCATCCGCCTCGGCCGCGGCTTCAATAACCAGCTCCATCACATCGTCGCCTTCGCCGATGATGGTGCCGATCTCGGCAAAACAGCCGCAGCTGTCACAGGTTTCGTTCAGTTCAACTTTCTCGTCTACAGACATTTTCTACTCCTACTGCTTATTTCGGATGATTTGCGTCGTCACGCATCGCCTTGCGAAAATCTTTGATGGCGGTCCCCAGATCCTCACCTGCACTGGCAAGACGCTTGCTGCCGAAGACCAGCACAACGACCAGCAAGAGGATCAGCATATGCCAGATATGAATTCCACCGAGTCCCATAGGGATACTCCCTCACAAAGAGATATCTGTTACTTGTATCAAAATAGAGCGCAGGGATTGTTGGGCAAAATCAAGGCAGGTGCAAGTGAGCAAATAAATCATAGCCAAAAAATAGGGCGACCCTGAGGTCGCCATATTGATTGTGCTACATGTCCCCTCAACCGCTACATCCTGTACCAGTGGTTCATGCGAACCTGAGACCATTCGAGGATAAGATCGCCAAGATATGAAAACAAATGGTATAAATTCATCTTAGAATTGAAGAGGATTCATATCATGCTGCTGGAACAACTGGGTCGCATCGACCTCAATTTGCTGATTATCCTGCAGGTATTGCTGGAAGAGCGCAACGGCAGCAAGGCGGCACGCCGCCTTCATCTGAGCCAGTCCGCGGTCAGTAAAGCCCTCGGCCGTCTGCGCGATACCTTCAATGATCCCCTCTTCATCCGATCTGCCTACGGGCTGGAACCCACCGGCCGTGCCCTTGCACTGCAGCAGCAGTTGCAACCCATCCTGCTGTCGCTGGATAACCTGATCCAGCCGCCCGAGTTTGACCCCGCCAGCTCGGAGCGGGAATTCGTCATCGCCAGCATGGACAGCGCCTTTACCCTGTTTGCCCCGCTCTACCTGAGCGAGCTGAAGCGGCAGGCACCAAGGATCCGCTTGCGTTACGAGGAGTGGACCGAGAACAGTCTGACCGAGATGAGTCAGGGACAGGTGGACATCGCCTTCGCGGTGCGAGAGAACTGCATCAGCTCCGATTATCGGCTCGATACCCTGCCCGACAGCATCTGTCAGCGAGTGCTGGCGGTCGATGATCTCACCTGTCTGGTGCAGCAGCACCACCCCGCGCTGCGGGAGCCCAACTGGAATCTGGAGCACTACCTCAGCTATCCCCATGTACAGACTTACTGCGAGGGGCGGGACCGCTGGATGCTGGATCACAAGCTGGCAGAGCAGGATCTCTACCGGCGTATCGAGGCAACCGTGCCCTCCTTCGAGGCGGCGCTGCGGATGGGGATGCACTCCGACATGATAGTAACGCTCTCCCGGCTCTACGCCCGCCACGCCACCCAGGTCTATCCGCTGTTACAGCTGCCGCTGCCCATCGGGTTGGACAGCATCTCCCATCTGCTGATCTGGCATCAGCGTCACAGCGAGGATCCGGGCCACCGCTGGCTGCGGGAGCTGCTGCTGTCCCTCATCATGAGCAAACTGGAACCTGCAGCGACCACTCACGGATGACGGCACGCCTTCTCGGCGGCACAAAAAACGGGGCTCTGCGTAGCCCCGTTTCATTCACTTCAAGATGTAAACCACTCAGCCCTGGCCGGTCACCGCCAGATAGTGATGTACCCCGTCCAGCAGCATCTGGACCGAGATCATCACCAACAGCATACCCATCAACCGTTCCACCGCAGTGAGTCCCCGCTCACCCAGCAGCTTGTTGAATACCTCGTAGAACATCAGGATCACCGCGCTGGCGGCCCAGGCCATAAAGAGCGCCAGCGACCAGTCCACCATCCGGGTCGGCTCCTGATTGGCCAGCAGCATCAAAGAGGCGAGGATCGAGGGGCCGGCAATCATCGGGATCGCCATCGGCACCAGGAAGGGCTCCTCGCCCGCCGCCAGCCCGGTCACGCCCCCCTCACTCGGAAAGATCATCTTGATGGCGATCAGGAACAGGATGATCCCCCCCGCAATGCTGACCGCCTCCTGCCGCAGGTTGAGGAAGCCGAGGATCTGCTGACCGACGAACAGGAACAGCATCATGATGGCCAGCGAGAAGAGCAGCTCGCGCACCATCACCTTGCGACGTCGCTTGGGATCAATATGACGCAGGATAGAGAGGAAGACCGGCAGGTTACCCAGCGGGTCCATGATCAGAAACAGCATGACTGCGGCAGAGAAAGTATCCATACAACGCCCGGGCTACGCCCTGAATAGGGAAAAGAGAGGGGGCGAAATATAGCAAAGGGCGAAGAATTGAGCGAGCGCCATGATGCGCTCGCAGCGGGATTAACCGTGGTTACAGATCTTGTCTGCGCGGGTCTGGAAACCCTCAGCCGAGTCGATGAATTTGCCACGAGCGGCCAGGAAATCGATCAGCGCTTCCGCATCCATCTCGCTGGCACTGCAGGTATGAAAACGGGCCTCGGCACCGAACCGTTCGGCCATCGCCTGTTTCAGGCTGGCACGGGTAAATTGTCCCCCTTGTGCCAACATCATCTCCATCACTTCGTGACCATGAACCGATTGCGACATCTCTCACCTCAATAATGAACATATTTAATGCCAATTAAATATCTCCCCGCCCGGAGGGATCTTGATATAGGCCAATAAATTGCGCATTACCTGGTCAGGGGAGTGGTCACCGCCACCGCTTTGTCGATAATGTGGCAACCCGCGTCAGGGATCGCTACACTGGCGCCCCTTTTTGGCCATCGCAGACAATGTATAAGGATATTGGCGTCATGCTGTTCCATGGAGAGGCTCTCAAGCCCTGGCAGATCTGGACCCGCCGACCACTCTGGCTCAAGACCCTGATCGGCATGCTGACAGGGGTGGGTCTGGGCGTCAGCTTTGAAGAGCAAGCCCTGTTGCTCAAGCCCCTTGGCGTCTTGTTCGTCAACACCATCCAGATGCTGATGGTGCCTCTCATTTTCTGTTCGGTCATCGCCGGTCTCACCTCGCTGCTCAAGGGCAAGGCCCTCGATCGCATCGGCAGCAAGGCGATCTGCCTCTACTTCTGCTCCACCGCCATCGCCATCTGCATCGGCCTGATGATGGGCTGGCTGCTGGAACCCGGCATGGGTGCCGACATGGGCCCCTATGAGCGGGTCGGTATGTCGGAACCACCCACCCTGGCCAGCGTGCTGAGCCATCTGGTGCCGAGTAACCCGGTACAGGCGATGGTGGATGGCAAGATCCTGCAAGTGATCGTCTTTGCGGTGGCGCTGGCGGTCGCCCTCAATGCCAGCGGTCGCCGTGGCCGCCCCGCCATCCTCTTCTTCACCTCGCTGGCCGAGGGGATGTTCAAGCTGACCCAGATGGTGATGGCGCTCGCGCCTTACGGTGTCTGCGCTCTGATGGCCTGGATGACCGGCAAGTACGGTCTCGACCTGCTGCTGCCGCTGCTCAAGGTGATCGGCGCCGTCTACCTCGGCTGCCTGCTGCACGTGCTCGGGGTCTACAGCACCCTGCTGCTCCTGCTGGCACGGCTCAATCCGCTGCACTACTTCAAGAGCATCGTTGATGCCCAGGCGGTTGCGTTTACCAGCAGTTCCAGCAACTCCACCCTGCCCATCAGTCTGGCCTGCGCCGAGAAGCGGCTGGGAGTCTCTCCCGCCATCACCGCCAAGGTGCTGCCCATCGGCGCCACCATCAACATGGATGGCACCGCCCTCTATCAGGGAGTGACAGCGCTGTTCGTAGCTCAGGCATTCGGGGTGGATCTGCACATGGTCGATTATCTGACCATCATCAGCATCGCCACCCTGGCCAGTATCGGTACGGCAGGTACCCCTGGCACCGGGTTGATGCTGCTGACCCTGACCCTGACAGCGGTGGGCTTGCCGCTGGAAGGGGTGGCACTGATTGCAGGCATTGACCGGATCCTCGACATGGCGCGCACCACGGTCAACGTATCGGGGGATATTCTGGTGTCGGTGCTGATCGCCCGCAGCGAAAACGAGCTGGATCTGGCGACCTATCACGATGCCAGCGCAGGGGAAGATATCGAGTTCCCGCCGCGCTAGCGGAAGAGAGATCAGCTGTCGTGGGGATCGTGATGACAGCGCCAGCAGACGTCGAAGTTGGCGCCGTTCTCCTCCCCGCACTGGCCGCACAGCCAGCCGTTACCCTGACGCTGCTGGTAACGCTCGATGACCCGTCCTGCCTTGCTGCGATCCTCGGCCCGCACCATCAGGGTCACCTGCAACATGTCGACCGGCAGTTCGCCAAGGGCGCCAGACAGCCCCTCGCCATTGAGGCGCACCAGCACCCCTTCCGCCTCCAGCGCCCCTTTCAACGCGTGCGCCTCCAGGGTGTGTGAGGCGCGATAGAGATTGATCCAGTTATCCATAGCTCCCCCTTACAACAACTTGTCGATGCCAAACTCAGCGCCGTTCTCAATCATGAAATCGATGAATGCCCGCAACTTGCGCGGCATCAGTTGCCGCTCCGGAAACAGCAAATAAATTGGCACCCTGGGTTGCTGCCACTCTGGCAGCAGGATCACCAATTCGCCGCTGGCCAGCTCATCCTGACAGAGCATAGCGGGTAACGAAGCCAACCCCAGCCCCGCCTTCGCTGCCTCCCGGGCACAGGTAATATTATTGACCCGAAAACGGGATGGGGGGTCAACCAGCACCTCTCTGCCATCCAGCTCGAAACACCAGTGAGAGGCGAGAAACCCGCTGCTCACCGTCACCCGCTCGTGGTTGGCCAGATCCTCCGGCCGCTCGATGACCGGGCTGCGGGCCAGATAGTCCGGGCTGGCACAGAGCAGCCTTCCGGTGCTCCAGAGTCGGCGCGCCGCCAGATTGGAGTCGCTCATGTCGCCAATCCGCACCACCGCATCCAGCCCTTCACTGATGGGGTCCACCACCCGGTTGGTCAGCTCCAGCTCCACCTGCAGGGCGGGATAGGCCTGCAAAAACTTGGCGACCAAGCGCCCAACCACCAGTTGCCCCGTCTCGATGGGCACCGCCAGTTTGAGGGTGCCGGTTACCTCCTGCTGGCTGGCGCTCAGCATCAGCTCGGCTTCGGTCAGGGCATCGACCGCCTTGCTGCAGTGCAGGTAGTACTTCTCCCCTTCCTCGGTCAAAGTGAGCTGACGAGTGGAGCGATAGAGCAGACGCACACCGAGCCGCTGTTCCAGCTCGGCGATCCGGCGGCTGACCATCGCCTTGGTCATCCCCAGCTCGCGGGCGGCCGCCGTAAACGAGCCCTTGTCGACGATACGCACCAGAATTAACGCGGCATTGAGATCCATTGTTGCACCAGTGAAACTGTATATCTCGTGAACCAATACTAATCGAAACAGTTGACCAGTGTTAGCCTGCGCCCCTTAAGTTCAGGAATCACAAAAATGAGTCAACACAAAAAAATTCCCCTGCTGGCAGCCATGATATTGGCGCTGCTCGGTCTGCTGTTCGCCGGTTACTGGTATCTTCACGGCCGCTATTTTGAAAGCACCGACAACGCCTATCTGCAAAGTGAAGTGACCGGGATCAGCTCCAAGCTGCCCGGCTATATCCGCGAAGTGCTGGTCACCGACAACCAGCCGGTCAAAGCGGGCCAACTGATCGCTCGTCTCGATGATCGCGAATACAAAACCAGGGTCGCGGAGGCCGAAGCCGACCTGCGCCTCAATCAGGCGACGGCCGAAAATTTGGCCGCCACCCGCACCCAACAACTGAGCCTGATCCAGCAGGCAGAGGCCAAGGTCGCCTCCGCCAATGCTGAACAGCTGCGCGCCAGCCAGCAGGTCAACCGGATCAGTCAGCTCAACCAGCGCCACTACAGCTCGCAAGACAGTCTGGACGAGGTGCGAGCAGGCCTGCAGGTCAATCAGGCGCAAGCCCGGGAGGCCCAAGCCGCCCTGCAAGCGGCCCGTGAGCGACTGCTGGTACTGGATGCCGAACGCAAACAGAATCTGGCCAAGCTGGCATTGAGCGAAGCGCAACTGGAGCAGGCCAAGCTGGAGCTCGGCTACACCGAGCTGCGGGCGCCTGCTGACGGCATCATTGGCAAGCGCAGCCTGCGGGAAGGGCTCTACGTCCAGTCCGGCATGCAGGTCGCCAGCCTGGTACCGCTGCAGCAGGTGTGGGTCGAAGCCAACTTCAAGGAGACCCAGCTCGCCCATATGCAGCCGGGCCAGAAGGTCGAAGTGGTGCTCGATGCCTACCCGGATCAACCGGTCGAGGGGATCATCGACAGCCTGGCCCCGGCGACCGGCGCCAAGTTCGCCCTGCTGCCGCCGGAGAATGCCACTGGTAACTTCACCAAAATCGTGCAGCGGGTGCCGGTAAAGATCCGCATCCCCGAGCCAGGTCCGCTGGCAGGCAAGCTGCTGCCGGGTCTCTCCACCGAAGTGATCGTGGATACCCGCACTCCTGAGCCCGTGGTGGCTGCCAACTGATGGAACCCATTCCACGTCGCAACTGGATCGCGGTCATGGGGGGCCTTATCGGCGCCTTCATGGCCATCCTCGATATCCAGATCACCAATGCCTCCCTGAAGGATATTCAGGGGGCCCTGTCGGCCACCCTGAGCGAGAGCTCCTGGATCTCCACCTCCTATCTGGTGGCGGAGATGATCGCCATCCCCCTGAGCGGCTGGTTGAGCCGGGGGTTGAGTGTGCGCCGTTACCTGCTCTGGACCACCGGTGCGTTTATCGCCGCCTCCGTGCTCTGCTCGTTCAGCTGGAACCTCACCAGCATGATCGTCTTCCGGGCGCTGCAGGGCTTCACTGGCGGGGCGCTGATCCCGATGGCCTTCTCCCTCATCGTCACCCTGTTGCCGTTACAGAAGCGGGCCACCGGCATGGCGCTGTTTGGCCTCTGCGCCACCTTCGCCCCCGCCATCGGCCCAACCCTCGGTGGCTGGCTCACCGAGCAGATGTCGTGGCACTACATCTTCTATCTCAACGTGCCGCCGGGACTGCTGGTGATGGCCATGCTGGCCCACGGGCTTGATAAAAAACCGGTGGACTGGGCCGTGATCAAGCGGGTAGACCTCATCGGCATCGTCACCATGGCGCTTGGCCTCGGCCTGCTGGAGGTGGTACTGGAAGAGGGCAACCGGGAAGACTGGTTCGGCTCAAGCTTCATCGTGCGACTGGCAGTCATTTCGGCGGTGGCGCTGGTGTTCTTCGTCATCAGCCAGCTGATCCGCCGTCACCCGCTGGTCAATCTGCGGCTGCTGCACAACCCGCGCTTCGCGCTGGCCTGCTTCGCCTATCTGATCCTCGGCATGGCGCTGATGGGATCTATCTATGTGCTGCCGCTCTACATGACCCAGATCCACAACTACAACGCGCTGGAAATCGGCGAAGTCCTGATGTGGATGGGACTACCGCAACTGCTGGTGCTACCGCTGGTACCCAGGCTGACCCACAAGATAGACCCGCGCTATCTGGTGAGCTTCGGCTTCCTGATCTTCGCCGTCAGCTGCTTTATGAACGTCAACATGAGTGCCGACTACGCCGGGCCGCAGCTGATCCAGTCCCTCATCGTGCGGGCGCTGGGGCAGCCCTTCATCATGGTGCCGCTCTCCCTGGTCGCCACCGCCAGCCTGAGCCACGACGAGATCCCCTCCTCCTCGACCCTGCTCAACGTGCTGCGCAACCTCGGTGGTGCGTTCGGTATCGCCATCATCGCGACCCTGCTCGACAACGATACCCGCACCCATGTGCTGCAGATTGGCAGCACTCTGGCCGCCAGCAGTATCGAGGGGCAGAGCTATCTGCTGCAACTGGCCCAGAGCATGATGGCGCAGGGTTCAGGCCCCGAGATTGCCCAGCAGCAAGCCCACGCCATGCTGGCCAATACCATCAACCGGGAAGCGGCCATCATGGCCTACAACCAGGTGTTCTACATCATGGGGATCTTCCTGCTGATCGCCAGCGCACTGATGCTGTTGCTCAAATCCCCCGCCCCACGGGCTGCGGATGCCGAACCGCTAGAGGCGTGAAAAACGCCGGGCATAAAACGAAAAACGGGCCAATGCCCGTTTTTCGTTATCTGTTACCTGCACTCAACCAGAAGGCGTTATCCCGCCAGCGACCCCGCGATCAGGAATTGCGCTGCGAAGTAGCTACTCATCACCCAGGCGCGGGCGTGGGGAAAGGGGTGGCGGAAGCGATCGAGCGCCAGCATGCTGTCGGAGAAGAGGAACATCAGCGCCCCCACCAGAGCGGCGGCCGAACCGGCAGTGAGAGAGGCGTGCCAGGCACCGGCGGCCACCCAGGCCATGCCGATGATCACCAGCATGTAGCAGAAGACCGGGATCCGCATCTCCCCCAGCTTGCCCCACAGCAGGCCGAATACCATGCCGGCGATCAGCAACAGCAGCAAACCATCCACCAGATTGAGCAGCAATGGCCCCTGGGCAAAACCGACGATATAGCAGAGATGCGCGACAAGAAATGCCGCCAACCCCTGAATGAAGCGATCGCTTGGCAACATCAGCAGCACATCGCCCGCCAGCGAGAGACAAAGGCCGAGCAGGATCCAAGCGTGTGAACCATCGTGGTCATAACTCTGGTAGCCGAACGCCAACGCGATGATAAGCAGCATGGTAAGCGGCTTGCTGATATAGAACTGGCGGCAGTCTGAACCGTAGGCAGCACGGATGTGCCACCAACCTGAAGCGATGATCAAGAAACTCAATAACATGCCCTGCTCCTCACCTGTTGCTCGCAGTCATACGGCAACCGTTTTTATCATGGTGCAGGGTAACAAATTCCCTACCCCAGTGGCAGGGGTGCTGATCAAATGGACAAACTAAGCCTAAAGTCTAATTGCCGCACCGAGTGGTTCAGGGCATAAGTGACGGGTCTGGAGGATCACCATGGAAGAAGCTATGAAAAACTATCTGCCCGCCATCGATATCATGATGTGCCATCTGGGGATCAGCTTTGAGCAGGCCTGCGAACAACTGGGTCTCAGCCAGCAGGAGCAACAGGCACTGGATCAATTGCAGCAACAGCAGAGCCAAGCCAACTAAGCCCTCCCGTTATTGGATATCATGATGTGCCATCTGGGGATCAGCTTTGAGCAGGCCTGCGAACAACTGGGTCTCAGCCAGCAGGAGCAACA
>NZ_JAAKTY010000015.1:0-101593 GCF_049174875.1 Aeromonas sp. 600948 | reverse complement strand
GAGAGTTATTGTTGCAAAGCCCGCAGGATTTGACGCAAGCGCGGGAAATGGTGCGTGAAGCGGTGGATATTTACAACATGGAGCGGCCGCATCATGCGTTGAAATACAGAACCCCCGATGCGGTACATAGGGGGTTCTGAGTAGAAAAATGCTAGTTGAAAATGTGTAAACCTATTTCAGGACTAGACATGTCATTCACGGTTTTACATCACGTTTTTCTTTCTCCCGTCCACGTTTTGTCCACTGTTTTACACGCGCTACAGTTTTCTCCATACAAAGTGACATGTGGGAGATCACTAGTTCTATAAATGGATTGTATGCCAACAAACCATGTCTTTATTCTACTATTTAAAGAGTGACGGTAAATCGATGAGACTCGCTTGATATAACAAAATGATTTGTAGGGAGAAAAGCCCACCTTAACTATGGTCAGCGAAGGGGCTTTTTTTGTATTATTCCCCTCTTGACCTTATTTAGCCTAAAGGCTCCTGTATCGGGAGTGGTGACGAGGAAGACATGCAACAGCTTGAAGAAGTAGTCGGCCAAGCCAGAGCCGAAATTGAGGGCGTGAGCGATATCGCGACCCTCGACGAAATCCGGGTCAAATATCTGGGTAAAAAGGGCTTTTTTACCGAGCAGATGAAGGGCCTGGGTGCCTTGTCTGCCGAAGAGCGTCCCGCCGCGGGCGCCGTGATCAACCAGGCCAAACAGCAGGTTCAGGATGCGCTGAACGAGCGTCGTGAAGCGCTCGAAGTTGCTGTGCTGAACCAGAAGCTGGCTGCCGAGACCATCGATGTCAGCCTGCCGGGCCGTCGCATCGAGAATGGCGGTCTGCACCCGGTAACCCGCACCATCGAGCGCATCGAGCGCCTGTTTGGCGAGATGGGCTTCAAGGTTGCCCGTGGTCCCGAGATTGAAGATGGCTTTCACAACTTCGATGCGCTGAATATTCCGGCTCATCACCCGGCGCGTACCGATCACGATACCTTCTACTTCAATCCTGATCTGATGCTGCGTACCCACACCTCCGGTGTGCAGATCCGCACCATGGAGCATCAGCAGCCGCCGATCCGCATCATTGCACCGGGCCGCGTCTATCGTAACGACTACGACATGACCCACACCCCGATGTTCCATCAGGTTGAAGGCCTGCTGGTTGACGAGCATGCCAGCTTTACCGAGCTGAAGGGCATTCTGCACGACTTCCTGCGCAACTACTTCGAGGAAGACCTGACCATTCGCTTCCGTCCTTCCTATTTCCCGTTCACCGAGCCGAGCGCTGAAGTGGACGTAATGGGCAAGAACGGCAAGTGGCTGGAAGTGCTGGGCTGCGGCATGGTTCACCCGAACGTACTGCGTTCGGTCGGCATCGATCCGGAAAAATACTCGGGCTTTGCCTTCGGCATGGGCGTTGAGCGCCTGACCATGCTGCGTTACGGGGTCAACGACCTGCGTGCCTTCTTCGAAAACGACCTGCGCTTCCTCAAGCAGTTCAAGTAAGGGCGAGAGAACATGAAATTCAGTAAATCCTGGGTGATGGAGTGGGTCCGCACCGAGTTGAGTGACAACGCGCTGGCCGAGCAGATCACCATGGCCGGTCTGGAAGTGGACGCCGTGGAAGCGGTGGCTGGCCAGTTCAACAATGTGGTGGTGGGTGAAGTGGTCGAGTGCGCCCAACATCCTGACGCCGACAAGCTGCGGGTGACCAAGGTCAACGTGGGTGAGGCCGAGTTGCTGGACATCGTCTGCGGCGCGCCAAACTGCCGTCAGGGCTTGAAAGTGTGTGTGGCCAAAGTAGGGGCGACCCTGCCGGGTGATTTCACCATCAAGAAAGCCAAACTGCGTGGTCAGCCGTCCCACGGCATGCTCTGCTCTTTCAGTGAGCTGGGTATCGACGTTGAAGCCGATGGCATCATCGAGCTGCCGGCCGATGCCCCCATCGGTACCGATATTCGTGACTACCTCAATCTGAACGACGTCTCCATCGATGTTGATCTGACTCCGAACCGTGCCGATTGTCTCGGTATCGCCGGTCTGGCCCGTGAAATCGGCGTGCTCAACAGCGTCGACGTGGTCGAGCCGACCTGGGCACCAGCTGTTGCCACTATTGATGCAACTTTCCCGATCCGGGTTGAAGCACCAGCTGATTGCCCCCGTTATCTGGGCCGCGTCATCAAGGGGCTGAACTTGCAGGCCCAGAGCCCGCTCTGGATGCAAGAGAAGCTGCGCCGTGGCGGCATTCGCTCCATCGACGCCATCGTCGACATCACCAACTATCTGCTGCTGGAATACGGTCAGCCGATGCACGCCTTCGATCTGGCTACCCTGGAAGGGGAACTGGTGGTACGTCGCGCCCACGCTGACGAGCCGATGACCCTGCTCGACGGCAACGAAGTGAAGCTCAAAGATACCACCCTGGTGATTGCCGATGCCAAAGGTCCTGCCTGCATGGCCGGTATCTTCGGCGGCAACCGCACTGGTGTATCCGAGACCACTACCGACATTTTGCTGGAGTGTGCCTTCTTCGCGCCGCTCTCCATCACAGGCCGTGCCCGTACTTACGGTCTGCACACCGACTCATCCCATCGCTTCGAGCGCGGGGTGGATCCGGAGCTGCAAGCCAAGGTGATGGACCGTGCAACTCGCCTGCTGCTGGATATCTGCGGCGGCGACGCGGGTCCGGTTATCGAGGTCAAATCCGATGCCCATCTGCCGAAAGCGGCACCCATCAAGCTGCGTCGCGCCAAGCTCGACAAGGTAATCGGTATCAGCGTGGCGGATGCTCAGGTGGTCGAGATCCTGACTCGCCTCGGCATGCAGGTGACTGTGGATGCTGACGGTTGGACTGCGTTGGCGCCCTCCTGGCGTTTCGATATCGCCATCGAGGAAGACCTCATCGAGGAAGTGGCTCGCATCTACGGCTACAACAACATTCCGAACCTGAAACCGGCCGCCTCTCTGGCGATGGTTGAGCAGGCAGAAGGGCAGGTGACCTTGAAGCGCGTACGCGACCTGCTGGTTGACCGCGGTTTCCAGGAAGCGATCACCTACAGCTTCGTTGATCCCAAGACCCAGCAAACCCTGTTCCCGCAGAGCGATGCCATCGTACTGCCGAACCCGATCTCGGTCGAAATGTCCGCGATGCGTGTCTCTCTGTTCCCGGGTCTGGTGCAAGCCGTTGTTTACAACCAGAATCGTCAGCAGCCGCGTGTGCGTCTGTTCGAGCAGGGTCTGCGTTTCATCAAGGATGAAAGCGCCGAGAACGGTATCCGTCAGGAGCCGATGCTGGCCGGTATCATCACTGGCAACCAGAGCGACGAACACTGGGACATCAAAACCCGCGCCGCCGACTTCTTTGATTTGAAAGGGGATCTGGAAGCGGTGCTGGATTTGACCGCCGAAGGGGCCACCTTTACCTTCGAGCGCACCGAGCACAGCGCCCTGCACCCGGGCCAGAGCGCAGCCATCCTGCGCAATGGCGAGATCATCGGCCACATCGGCGTGATCCACCCGAGCCTCGAGAAGAAGCTGGGCCTCAAGAGCCGCGCGGTGATGTTTGAGCTGGAGCTGGACAAGCTGACCCCGGCCAAGGTGCCTGTGGCTGCCGAAGTTTCCAAGTTCCCGGCGAACCGTCGCGACATCGCCGTGGTGGTCGATCGTCAGGTTCTGGCAGGTGATGTGCTTGCGGTAATTAAAAAAGTTGGCGGAAATCAGGTAGTTGGAATAAACTTGTTTGACGTATACCAGGGTGCTGGTATGGCAGAGGACAAGAAGAGCCTGGCCATCAGTCTTGTATTGCAAGACACCCAGCGCACCCTGGAGGAGAAAGAGATTGCCGAGACCGTAGACAATGTCGTGCGGGCCCTTGGTGAAGAGTTGAATGCATCCTTGAGGGATTGATCTATGGCGCTTACCAAAGCCGACATTGCAGAGCACCTGTTCACCCAGCTCGGGATGAGCAAGCGTGAAGCCAAAGATATGGTGGAAGCCTTCTTTGAGGAAATCCGACAGGCGCTTGAGCGTGGTGAACAAGTCAAGATTTCAGGCTTCGGTAACTTTGACCTTCGTGAGAAGAATCAGCGTCCCGGACGCAACCCCAAGACGGGCGAGGATATTCCTATCAGCGCCCGCCGTGTGGTGACCTTCCGGCCTGGCCAGAAGCTCAAGGCCAGGGTAGAAAATGTTGAACCCAACGAGTGATAAAAAGCCAGGCAGATGCCTGGCTTTTGTTTTCAGATGACCAAATTCCCCATTTTTCTTCTGGGTGCCGTGCTGGCACTGCCATTGCACGCCAAGCCTTTGCAGACCACAGTGCTGCCGTTGGCACCGGTGACCCAAGCTTATGTAAATTCACTGAGTCAGCTTTCGCTCTGCTATCCTGCGACGCTTCCTCCACCATACCTGATGGCCGAGGGGGGACTGCTCAAGGATCGTCTCGCCCGGTTGCAGGAGCTGTTCCCGATTCCGCTGGTGCTCAAAGAGTTGCCCGATTGGCAGACATTGCGCAATGGGCTCGCAGAGGGTGACTGCGACATCATTCCCTATGTCGGAACCCGCAAGAAGGCCGTGGAGGGCATGCGGTTAAGTCGTCCGATGATGGAGACCGATGCCGCCATCCTCTACAAGGGAGAAAATCTCAAACAGGCCCGCTTTCTGGTCTACTCGCTGGCAGACTCTGCCCGCCTGCTGCACGAGCTCTATCCCCAGGCACGCATTATTTCCCTAAAAAGCGGAGAGAAGGTCTACGACGCGCTGCAGAGTGGCAAGGGTGATGCCTATCTGGGGGACTATCTGCAACTGCGCTATCTGATGCGCGAGTTTCCTGCCGATGGTTTGCGCCTGCGCCGCCTGTTTGGTGAGGATCGGATCATCAGCTATCGCTTGATGATGCGTGATCAGCCTGAGTTGGCCAATCTGGTGGACACCCTGATCCGTCATATGCCCGCCGGTACTATCTATACCGATCTGGCCCGTTATCTCGATCAGGGGTCGCTCTACGTCAACCAACCCCACTTCAGCGATACCGAGCAGGCCTGGTTATCCGGCCGCGGGCGCACCATTCGTCTTGTGGTCAATCCCGAGTTGATGCCCTATAGCGGTGTCAATGATCTGGGGGAGCCGAAAGGGTGGAGCGCGGATGTGCTGCGCTGGGTCACCCAGGAGACCGGCCTGAAATACAAGCTGGTACCTGCAGCCAGCAAGGCGGAGGCCGTAGAAAAGCTGCGCCTTGGTGAGGCGGATATGATGGCCGGTTTGCCGGAATCCCCGGCATTGACGGATCAGTTCATTTTCAGTCGGACGATCTCCACCAATCGGTTTGCCTTGATCAGCAAGCGCAAGCTGGCTGCCGATAGCATCACCCAGCTCAAGCGGCAGCGTATTCTGGTGCCTGAATCCCTCTACGATCCCTCCTTGCTCGCCCTGCTTGGTGATCAGGAGTGGCTTCGCACCGACGGCCTCGAGCAGGGGTTAGCAGCGATCAAGCAAGGCAAGGCTGACGCCATGCTGAGCGAGCTATATCAGCTGCAATATCCCCAGCGTACCAACTTGCTGGAAGGGCTCGATATCGAGGAGCTGGAAGATCGTTTCGGCCTAGGCTTTGCCATCAACAAGAGTCAGACCGAGCTAGCCGGTGTGATGGATCGCAACCTGATGGCGCTGACCAGCACCCAGATCGACGAACTTAACCAGCGCTGGCGCCGCTTGCTCGTCGTGCAGCAACCCGGTGTGAGCTACGCCGCCTGGTTTGGCTCCATTGCCATGGCACTGCTGATCAGCGGCATTGTCATCGGCGGGATCTGGCGTTCCCGCCAGCAACTGGCAAGGGAAGTGGCCCAGCGTCACGCCGCCGAGAAGGCGCTGGCCATCGAGAGCGAGCTGCGGGAAACCATGTTTCAGGCGTTGCCGGTGCCCGTCTATCTGCGCAACAGCCAGGGCAAGGTGATCAAATCCAATAAACAGGGGCGACGTCTGGCCCTGCGCTACTCTCAGCAGTTGATGCTGCCGCCGGTTCAGCCGCAAAAGAGCGAAGGGGAGCTGGTGCTGGGGGATCAGGTCTTCGCCTATGCCCAGCATCCGCTGCGGCTGGACAAGCAAGCACCTGCCACCGATCTCATCGCCCTGTCGGATATCAGTGTGCTGCGTGAGCAGGCCCGTTTTCTACGTCAGGCAGAGCGCCGCCTGCGTGCCCTGACCAATACAGTCCCCGGCGTGGTGCTGCAGTTTATGTTCGAGCGGGGACGGGTAGGGGCCATCGAGTTTATCAGCCGAGGCTGTTACGAGCTGCTGGGGCTGGCGAGCCAGCAGATCCGCCGTGAGCCCAAACGTGTGCTCATTATGCTGGAGCGCGAGGATCGCCGCCGGGTAAGCCGTGAGATGTTCGCCATGTTGCAGGCTGGCAAACCCTTCGCATTCACCCTGCGCTATCACCATCCGACCAAGGGTCTGCGCTGGTTGCAGCTCTATGGCCGTGGCCGCAGTCAACCGCATGGTTGGCGAATTTATGCGGTGATGCAGGATGCCACTGCCCGGGTCGAGCAGGATCAAGCATTGCAGCACTCCCATGAACAGGCGCAGCAGGCGGTGCAGGCCAAGGGCCGTTTCCTGGCGGCGATTAGCCACGAGATCCGTACACCGATGAACGCCATGCTCGGCTTGCTTGAGTGGCTGGCCAGCACCCCTTTGTCGAGAGAACAGGATTCGGCGCTGGCGCGGGTGCGTCAGGCGGGGGATGAGCTGCTCGGCCTGCTCAACGATGTACTCGACTTTAGTCGCAACGAAAACAGCAAACTCTCCCTCTCGCCCCAGCCCACCGATTTCGCCGAGCTGTGCGAGCACGTGGCGGCGGTGCACTGGAGCAAGGCCAGATCCAAACGGCTGCAATTACGATTGCGGCTTGACCCCGCCTTGCCAGCCTTGCTGACTCTCGATCCCCATCGGGTACGGCAAGTGCTCCACAATCTGCTCTCCAATGCCATCAAGTTCAGCCTGCGTGGGGAAGTGGTGCTGTGGGTCGAGGTAGTCGCATCGACCTTGCGCTTCGGGGTCGATGATGAAGGGCCGGGGATCACCGCCAAGATGCGTCCTACTCTCTTTATGCCATTCGAACAGTTTGCTGTTGAAGGGCAGTTGCGGGCGCCGGGCACCGGCCTTGGTCTGGCGATCTGCAAGCAGCTGCTCGAGCAGATGGGCGGGTTGATCGATGTCGAGGGACGCCCGGGCGGTGGTAGCCGCTTCTTCTGCGAGTTGCCGTTGCAACAGGTTCAGCAAGATATCGATTGGCAGCCAAGAGTACGCCAGTTATCCCTCTCACTGCCTCACGATGAGGTTTTGGGGGTCACGCCCTGGTTGTCCAGGCTCGGTATTCATGTTGCCAGTCGTGCGGTTGATCTGCTGCAGGCCGAGAGAGACGAGGATAGTCTGTATCACTGGTCATGGCAGGGGGAGTCCTGGGTGCCGGGCACCATGATCAGCCTGTTCCAGCCACGGATGACATCAGAGCAACCTGTGGGTGAGATGCAGCCCGGGCTTGGTATGCGGGTACTGCTGGTTGAGGATCACGATGTCAACCGGGAGCTGATCTGTATGCAACTGGGGCAACTCGGTGCAAGCGTAGTCAGTGCCGCCAACGGGCAGCTGGCGCTGGAGATGCTGGTGAAGCATCAGGTGGATCTTGTGTTGACAGACCTGCAGATGCCGGTGATGAACGGGGCCGAACTGTGCAGGCAATTGCGCCAATCCGCGCGTTGGGCCCGTCTTCCGGTCTATGTGATCACCGCAGATCTCAGTGAGCAAGCGGCAAGGGAGCTGCAATCCTGCGGTTGCGATGGCCATCTGGACAAGCCGGTCGCCCTCAAGGTGCTGGCGACCTTGCTGCGCCATATTGCCAAAGAGGGGAGCAATGCTGTCGCCCCGACACCGGTTGCCTCGTTGCTGACCGATGAACTGGCCGCCCTTTATCTGAAGGCTACCCGTGATGATTTGGCCGAACTTGAACGCTGCTGCACAGAAGAAGATGAAGTTGGCGTGAATGCTGCTTTACACAAGCTGAAGGGGGCCGCCAGAATGGTAGGAGCCACGGCGCTGGTGACGGTGATTGACGAGTGGCAACAAGCCCCCCATCCAGCTCTCCAGAGCAGTTTGAACCGGGCGTTGGATGAGTTCAGCCAGCATTTCTCGAAAAGGACCCAAGATGATCATTACTGATGAAGAACTGCTGGCGTTGCTCGACTCGGAAGAGCACGAGGCGGCAGATTTTTGCCCTGTCTTGCTGTATGCGCTTGATCGGGCCTCCCATGAGCTGGCAAATAGCACGACACTCCCCTCTTATGTCACTTTGCAGCGCACCCAACCGGACGCCTGCTGGCAGTGGGAAGGGTTGTTTGCGGCCGGTGCCATTGCCCTTTACGATCCTGCCGCTCACCAGCAGGCGGACTATTTCCCCGAGTTGCAGCATCATCAGGGAATTTATGCCATTGGTGAAGATTGGCTGGGAGGACTTGCCGCCAGTTACCGTGACTGGAACAACTGGCTGGCGGCCAAGCGGGTGCTGCTGCTAGAAGATCACCCGTTTCAGGGGATGCAGTTGCAGCAGGCTATCGCCGAACTGGGGCTCTCCTGCCAGTGGGTACAGGATGAAACTGCCTGTCTTGCTGCGTTGGAGGCTGGCGACATCAGTCTGCTGGTGTGTGATCTCAGTCTGGTGGAGCAGGATGCCATCAGCCTGCTGATGAGCCAGCCGCAAATTCAGCGCAGCGGGTTGCCGATCATTCTCTTGTCGGCGCACGAGCAGACATTGATCGACGGTGCCCGCCGTCTGCTGCACGATGCCGGTTTCAATGTGCTGGCTGCACTGGCCAAGCCACTCGATGGCAACGAGCTGCTCAGGTTGCTGCGCGGACTCTATCTGGGGCCTCTGCGTCAGCGTCGGCTGAGTGGCCAACGTCGAACAATTCGTCGTTGGCAGGGGGAAGTGCAGGGTCAGCTTGGGCTGCTCTCCAGTCCCGCGACCCCTCATCCGGTCTGGCTGGCGGTAACGGGTTTACCCAGCCGCTGGGAGGCGCTCAAGGATTGGCTGACGGAGCAGTCGCGCACCCCAGCCGAACTGACTCTGCTGATCCACCGTCGAGACCACCTGCTCGGCAATGCCGATCGCTTCGCACTGGTGCTGCAAGCCAGTCTGGCGGGGAGCAAGCTGGCGCTGCTGCTCGATAACAGCCAGCATCTGCCATTCGATCTGCTGGAGCGTTTGCCGCTGCAAGCCTTGCTGCTGGGGCAGGGGATCTTGCCGGAGATGGAGTCCTTGACCGGTGACTCCCTGCTGGGACGCTTTATGGCCCGGGTTCGGGAGCTGGGGATCGCCGTCTATCTGGATGATCCTTACAACCTGCTCGATGTCGAGGTGTGGCGGGAGCAGGGTATTGCGGGGCGCTGGTAACCCGTGCCCCGTTATCTCTGCTGGCCCATCCATCGGGAGCGTCTCTGCAAGGGGCTGGCAGGCTGGCCCCATCCGGCTTCGCGGTCGGTACTGCCACTGACGATGCAGGTCGCCGACCAACCTTGTCTGCTACGAGAGCTGCAGGGGGTGGATCCTGACCGTATGCTGGCCGCCTATGATGCGCTCAGTGAGGAGAGCATCTACTTGCGTTTTATGCGCCCCAAACGGAGGCCACCGCCGGAGCAGGTGGCCCAGTTTCTCAATTACCATCGCGAACACCAGATCTCGCTGTTGCTGACCGATCTTGCCGGTGAGCCGCTGGCTCAGGCTCAGTCCATCCGGCGTCGACTCCATCCGGAGCGTGCCGAATTTTCCTGCATCGTGGCAGATCATTTCCAGCACAAGGGGGCGGGACGGCGCATTCTGCTGGCGCTGGCACTGCTGGCCCGAGCTGAGGGGATCTGTGAGTGGACCGCGGAGGTGCTGGCCCAGAATCGTCCCATGCTCACTTTGCTCAAGCGCCTTGGTCTGCCGCTGACCCTGGTAACCGGGCGGGAGATGGTTTTTGTCAGGCTCGATCTGACCGTGCTGGATGAGTGGTTGCCCGCACAGCCACGCCAAGCTTTTAAGACCAAGGGCGAATAGTGGCGCTTTTTTCCCTGTGCTAAGGTCACACTATTATGCGGGGATAGACGGAGCAGCTTATGGCGCAGTCATACAAACATATCGTGATCCTGACCGGAGCGGGGATCTCTGCCGAATCCGGCATCAAGACTTTTCGTGCCTGCGACGGTTTGTGGGAAGAGCACAAGGTCGAGGACGTGGCGACCCCCGAGGGTTATGCCCGTGATCCCGATCTGGTGCTGCGCTTTTACAACTCCCGCCGCAAACAGCTGCAACAGCCCCAGGTTCATCCCAATCCGGCCCACTATGCGCTGGCCCGTCTCGAGCGGCTTTTGCCCGGCACGGTCACCCTGGTCACCCAGAACATCGACAATCTGCACGAGAGCGCGGGTAGCAAGAACCTTATCCATATGCACGGGGAGCTGCTCAAGGCCCGCTGCCCAGAGTCCGGTCAGGTGATCGAGTGGCGCGGGGATCTCCATCAGGACGAGCTCTGCTCCTGCTGCCAGTTCCCTCAGCCGATGCGCCCCCATGTGGTCTGGTTTGGCGAAATGCCGCTCGGGCTGGATCGCATCTACAGTGCGCTGGCCCAGTGCGATCTCTTTATCTCCATCGGCACCTCTGGCGCTGTCTATCCGGCGGCCGGGTTTGTCCATGAGGCGGGCCTCAACGGGGCGCACACCATCGAGCTCAATCTCGAGCCGAGCGAGGTAGGTAGCCAGTTTGACGAAAAACGCTATGGGCCGGCCTCCTTGCTGGTGCCCGCCTATGTCGATGAGTTGCTGGAGGCGTGCGGCATTCATCAACCGAGGCAAGTCGAGGGGCACAACTGGATGGAGATGCGCGGTCCCTGAGCTACTGTGCGACGGGACAGTTGCAATGGTTCGGTGAAATCGCCACACTGGCAACCATTTAAAAAATGGGACGCAGTTGGCGCAAATTACCATGACCGCAGTCAAGCAATGGATCGCTTTTTTTCTCCTGATGCTGGCCAGTGCCAGCGCATCGGCCTCCATCCCCCTGATGACTCTGGTACTGCCAGATGGCCAGCAGGTGACCCTCGATGATGCGGCCATCTCTGCCTTGCCACAGACCGAATTCACCACGACTACCCCCTGGACTCAGGGCACCCACCACTATCGCGGGCCGACCTTGTCAGCCGTGCTGGCGGCGCAAGGGATCCCGGATGCTCGCAAGATCGCCATTTCGGCCCTCAACGGCTATCAGCAGGTGGTGGATCTGGCCCTGTTCGACGGCGTGCCGCTGACATTGGTGCGTCAGGAGGACGGCAAACCGCTGACCCGGCGCAACAAGGGGCCGCTCTGGCTGCTCATCCCGTTCACCACCTATCCCAAGCTGGACGTCCCTGCCATTCACAACTGCATGGTGTGGCAGGTGACCCGCATCGAGATCGTCGATTGATGGGGCTATCCCGCCAAAATCTGCTGTTGGTTGCGGTGTCGCTGCTGTTTCTGCTCTCGTCCGGCAGCAGCCTCTATCTGCAGTATCGGCAGGAGCAGCTGGTCGATACCTTCTACCGCAATGTCCACTGGAACATCAGCCAGGTGATGCTCGAATCCCAGCGTTTCCTCTACGATCTGCAGCTCTATCGGGCTGGCAGACTGTCGATGGAGACCCTGAGCCTCGATTACGATCTGCTGTGGAACCGGCTCGACATCTTCCTCATCAGCAGTGAAACCGCCGAGATGCGCCAGCGGCACGGGCTCGGCAAGGTGCTGGCTACCCTGTTCGAGCAGATCAAGCAGCTCGAACCCCAGATGGAGGCCGGTGCGCTGCGCGAGGGGGTTGAGCTTGCCCGCTTGCAGGAGGCGATCGCCAGCCAGACCCGTCTCATCGAACAGATAGGGGATCAGATCCTCTCCGGCCAGGAGCGGGAGCATTCGGTCAGCCAGATCCGCAACAGCCTGTTCTGGCTGCAGATCTGGCAACTGATCCTGTTGCTGACCGGTGGCGCTCTGGTCGCAGCCCTCATTCGCGCCAATCTGGCGAACCGTCGGCTTGCCCTGCTCGATCCCCTGACCCAGCTTGGCAACCGCCGTGCCCTGCAGGAGCAGCTCTCTCGCGCTCTGCATGCTGATGATGTGAGCGCTTTGGTGGTGCTCGATCTCAAGCGCTTCAAGCAGGTCAATGATCTGCTGGGTTATCAGGTCGGTGATCGGCTGTTGCAGATGGTGGCCAACAAGCTGCAGCAGGCCCATGGCAGCCACGCTTACCGGCTCGGCGGAGATGAATTTGCCGTGGTGTTGACCAAAGCGGATGATGCGCTGGAAACCGCCATTCATGAGCTGGTGGATCAGCTCCATTTCGAGTTCGTGACCCGGGAGTGCAGCTTCGATCTGGCCTGTCGGCTCGGGGTCGCCAAGGCGCAGCAACAGGATGCCGCCCGGCTGCTGGATCAGGCGATCCTGGCCCTTAACCAGGCCAAGCGTAGCCAGGAGGGGGCGATCAGCTGGTTTGAGCCTGCCATGCTGCAGCAGTTGCAGTTGAGTCAGCAGCAGCTTCATCAGCTGCGAGAGTGGCTGGCGGGGCGCGAGCCTGCACCGCTGCGAGTGGCATTGCAGGCGCTGACGGACGGACAGGGCAACGAGATATGGCAATTGGCGCTTGAATGGGGTGAGCAGGGAGTGCCCTGCCACATGCGCTGGCTGCAGGAGTGCGGCGTGCTGGGGCCCGTGTTGGCCCGTGTGCTGCAAGCGCACGAGGCGCAGTATGCCGATGGTCGGGCACTGCTGGTCCCGCTCGACAACCAGGCCCAGCTGACCCATTTACTGGCCTATCTGCCGGAGGCTTCCCGTACGCCGCTGGTGTTGCTGGTGCCGATGCTGCAGCAGGATGGTGCCTTGCTGGCGGGATTGCGGCAACAGGGTTGCACTCTGGCGCTAAGAGAGATTGGTAGTACCACCGCGGCGCAGCTGGCAGCAGGCTGGCCCGTTCGCTACTGGCTGCCGCAGGGTGATGAAGATGGCGAGCTGTTGCAGCCTCTGGCCAGACGATTGGGGCTGGTGCCACTGCAAGTGCTGGCGGCCAGGGAGACCCGGTCGCTGGCCTGAGGGCAAAAAGCGGTATTGCACCGGCAAGAGACAAAATGAAACAAGGCGACCTCGGGGTCGCCTTGTTTCATTTATTGCCCCTGAGCGTCAGGTGCGAGGGGCGCAGGATTGCCTGATCACTAAATCCGGGTCAACCGTGATCAGGTGGTCTGCAACCGTCTCACCGTTGATGCGGGCCAGCAGGCGGGTGACGGCGAGGCGTCCCAGCTCCTCTTTGGGCTGGTTGACGGTGGTGAGCGGCGGCGACATAAATTCAGCCAGCGCCACATTGTCATAGCCGACGATGGAGATATCCCGCGGGATCACCAGACCCGCCTGATGAGCGGCACTGATGGCCCCCATTGCCATCATGTCGTTGCAGACAAAGAGGGCGGTGGGCCGCTCGGGCAATGCCAGCAGACGGGTCATCGCCTGATGGCCGCTGGCGCAGTCAAAGTCCCCCTCCTGAATCCAGTTGGGATTGACAGTGAGCCCGGCCTCCTGCAACGCCTGCTCAAAGCCAGCTTGGCGCTGGTTGGCGGGGGCGCGGCTGTGGGGCCCTGTGATGCAACCGATGGCGGTGTGGCCGAGCTCAATCAGGTGGCGGGTTGCGAGATAACCGCCATGGAAGGAGTTGTCGGCGATAAGATCCACATCTTCGCTGACCAGCCCCCAATCCATCACCACCACCGGCAGGCTCTTGAGCCAGTCGAGCTGGTTGAACACCTCTTGCTGTCCTTCGCTACACATGATGAGCAGGCCATCGACCCGCTTGCGCAGCATCATCTTGAGGTAGGAGAGGGCCGTCTCGGCTTGCCCCTCGGTGTTGCCCAGCATCAGGTTGTAACCCTGCTCGAAGCAGTAACGCTCCACTCCGCGCACCACCTCGGCAAAGAAGGGGTTGCTGGAGGTGGTGACCAGCATGCCGATACTGTTGGTCTCCTTAACCTTGAGGCTGCGGGCCACCAGACTCGGGGCATAGTTGAGATCGCGCATGGCGCTGAAGACCCGCTCGCGGGTCTCCTTGGCGACGAAGCGGGTCTCGTTGATGACGTGGGAGACGGTGGTGGTCGACACCCCCGCCAGCGCCGCCACCTCCTTGATATTGGCCATCAGTGCCCCTGCGCAGTCTGCTCAAGCAGGAAGGTGTCGACCTCCTGCTTGCTCGGGATGGAACTCTGGGCACCGAACCGGGTGACGGAGAGCGCCGCCGCCCCGTGGGCAAAGCGCACCGCGCTGTGGAAATCGGCACCCGCCAGTTCCGCCGCCAGCAGGGCACCGTTGAAAGTATCGCCCGCGGCAGTGGTATCCACCGCCTTGACCCGAAAGCCCGGGATCAGCTGTTGCTGCTGGGCGTTGCTGCAATAGACCCCTTGTGCGCCCAGGGTGATCATCACATCCGCAATGCCCATCTGGTGGAAGCGGGCGGCCGCCTCGCGGGCACTCGTTTCGTCGGTGACTTTGACGCCGGTCAACAGCTCGGCTTCGGTCTGGTTGGGGGTGATAAGATCCACCAGCGCCAGCAGTTCGCTTGAGAGCGGGCGGGCGGGGGCGGGGTTGAGCACCACCCGGGTGCCGTGGGCGCGAGCCAGCCGTGCAGCCTCATGGACGCTCTCGAGCGGTACTTCCAGTTGCAACAGCAGGGTGTGGGCGTCGGCAATCATGGCTTCGTGGTTTTTCACCACAGCCGGAGTGATGGCCCCGTTGGCTTCGGCAGAGATACCGATGCTGTTCTCCCCCTCATCGCTCACATAGATGATGGCGATACCGGTCGGGAGCTTGGGATCGAGTTCGACGGCGCTGACGTCGATGCCGTCTTTGGCAAAGCCGGCTTTCATCTGGTGGCCGATGGCGTCATCACCGATGCGGGCGATAAAGGAGACGGGGGCGCCGAGGCGGGCAGCTGCGACTGCCTGATTGGCCCCCTTGCCACCCGGGACTACCTGATAGCTGTGGCCGGTCAGGGTTTCACCCGGGCGAGGAAAGTGGGGAACGCGCAGCACATGGTCTGCATTGACACTGCCCAGAACGACGAGACGATTCATGTTGACTACTCCTGATGCATCTTGGCTTGAACACTGTGATGGAGTGAGCCCAAGCCGGGAGGCACCTGAACGAGAGGGAAAAGGGGAGGCGAACCTCCCCTCGAGCACTTACTTGCTGACCACTTGCAGCGGTACCGGAATGGATTTCTCCACCGGCTGACCTTTCAGCACCTTGTCGGCAGTCTCGACGCCAATGGCACCGATCAGCGCGGGCTGCTGAGCCACAGTGGCGGCCAGTTTACCCTTGGCTACGGCGGCTTTGCCATCGTCAGTGCCATCGAAGCCGACGATCATCACCTCTTTACCGGCAGCCTGCACCGCGCGGATGGCACCCAGCGCCATCTCGTCGTTCTGGGCGAACACAGCTTGAACGGTCGGGTGGGCCGCCAGCAGGTTTTCCATGACGTTCAGACCCTTGGTGCGGTCAAAGTCGGCGGGCTGGGAAGCCAGTACCTGCAGCTTGTTGGCCGCCACGGCCAGGGCAAAGCCTTCACCACGGTCGCGGGCGGCGGAGGTACCGGCAATCCCTTCCAGTTGGATCACCTTGGCACCGGTACCCAGTTTCTCGGTGATAAAGTCACCGGCCAGCTTGCCGCCCGCCACGTTGTCGGAGGCAATGTGGGCCTTGACCTCACCCTGTGCGGCGCCGCGGTCCAGAGTCAGTACCGGGATGTTGGCGCGGTTGGCCAGACGGATGGCGTTGCCGACCGCTTCGGAGTCGGTGGGGTTGATCAGGATGGCGCCGACCTTGCGTACGGTGAGATCTTCCATGTTGGAGAGCTCTTTAGCCGGGTCATTCTGGGAGTCCAGTACCACCAGCTCGTAGCCAAGCTCTTTGGCTTTGGCTTCGGCACCCTCTTTCATGGTGACGAAGAAGGGGTTATTGAGGGTGGAGACCACCATGGCCAGGGTTTGATCGGCGGCCTGGGCTGTGCCCAGCACGGACATGATGGCGGCAGCGAGCAGGGTATTGAGCTTTTTCATCATTTCATTCCTTGTGTGTGGCTTGTCTTATCAACGATTGCTTTTGTTATCGATCATCACGGCAAGCAAGATCACGCTGGCCTTGGCGATCATCTGGTAATAGGAGCTGACATCGAGCAGGTTGAGGGCGTTGTTCAGGAAGCCGATGATCAAGGCACCGATCAGGGTCCCCATGATGCGGCCCTTGCCGCCCATCAGGCTGGTACCACCCAGCACCACAGCGGCGATGGCATCCAGCTCGTAACCCATGCCCGCCGTCGGCTGGGCAGAGGAGAGACGAGAGGTAACGATAAGCCCTGCCAGTGCCGAGAGCGCGCCGCACAGACCATACACCGCCAGCTTCACCCGATCCACATTGATACCGGAGAGGCGGGTAGCCGATTCGTTGCCGCCCAGCGCGTAGATATAGCGACCGAGACGGGTGTGGTTGAGCATGAACCAGGCGAGCAGGAAGACGATGGCCATCAGCCAGATGGGCACCGGCAGACCGAACAGGTAACCGGTCCCGAGCCAGGCGAAGTGATCGGCACCGTCACTGAAACCAGTGGAGATGGGGCGACCCTCGGTATAGACCATGGTGATACCGCGCAGAGCGGTCATGGTGACCAGGGTGGCGATAAATGCCTGTACCTTGCCCTTGGCAATGATGAGGCCGCTGACGCCGCCCAGCAGGGCACCGGCACCCAGAGTGAGGGGCACCACCAGCCAGATCGGCAGCTCCATGGCGACCATGGTGGCGGCCAGCGCGCCGCACAGGGCCAGTACCGAGCCGACCGACAGATCGATACCGGCGGTAAGGATAACCAGCGTCATACCGACCGCCATGATGGCGTTGACCGAGGTCTGGCGCAGGATGTTGAGGAGGTTGTCGGCGGTGAAGAAGTTGGGGCTCAGAAAGGAGACCACACCAATCAGGACCAGCAGCGCGACCAGGGATTTGTTCTCGATCCACCACGCCTTGCTCATGACGCCACGGCGGGAAAGGGTTTGGGTTGTCATTGGGATGCCTCTTGCTCTGCTTGCCACTGTTTACCGACTGCCGCCGCCATCAGCTTCTCCTGATTGGCATCGCGGGTGTTGAACTCTGCGCTGATGCGCCCTTCGTGCATCACCATGATGCGATCACTCATGCCGAGCACTTCCGGCATCTCGGAGGAGACCAGAATGATGCTCATCCCCTCCTTCTTGAACTGGTTGATCAGCTGATAAATTTCCTTTTTCGCCCCCACGTCGACGCCGCGGGTCGGCTCGTCGAGGATCAGTACCTTGGGCCGGGTCAGTAGCCCCTTGGCGATGGCCACCTTCTGCTGGTTGCCGCCGGAAAGTAGCTTGATCAGCTGATCCTGACTCGGGGTCTTGATGTTGAACAGGCGCACATAGTCGCTCACCGCCTGCCGCTCGGCCTTGCCGTCAATCTTGCCGTTGCTGATGAACTCGTCGAGGGCGCACAGACTCATGTTCTCCCGTACCGAGAGCTCCAGCACCAGTCCATCACCTTTGCGATCTTCGGAGATATAGGCGATACCGGCGGCAAGACCATCGGCCGGACTGGTTGGCACCAGCGCGTGGCCATCGACCGTGATTTCACCGCTGCTGACGGGGCTGGCGCCATAGATAAGCTTCATCAGCTCGGTACGGCCGGAGCCCATCAGGCCGCTAAAGCCCAGAATTTCCCCCTGACGCAGGGAGAAGCTCACCCCGCGCACGCCGGGACCGGTCAGATCCTTCACCTGCAGACTGACAGGGCCAAGCTCGCGTTCAAGGCGCGGATACTGCTCTTCCAGACGGCGACCCACCATCATCTCTATGATCCTGTCTTCATCCAGATCGCTCACCGCCTTCTCGCCGATCCACTTGCCATCGCGCAGCACGGTGACCCGATCGCAGATCTCGAAGATCTCTTTGAGGCGGTGGGAGATATAGACGATGCCGCAACCCTGCTCACGCAACTCGCGGATAACCTTGAACAGTTGCTCGGTCTCGGTATCGGTCAACGCATCGGTGGGTTCGTCCATGATGATGACGCTGGCATCGAACGACAGCGCCTTGGCAATCTCCACCATCTGCTGTTCGCCGATGGAGAGATCCCCGAGCCGAGTATCCGGGCCATGCTTGACGCCAAGTCGCGCCAGCAGGCCGCTCGCCCGCTCGCGCAGCTGTTTGTGGTCGATGCTGCCAAAACGGGTGCGCGGTTCGCGCCCGAGGAAGATGTTGGCGGCAATCGACAACTCCGGCAGCAGGTTCAACTCCTGATGGATGATGCTGATCCCCTGATCCTGAGAGTCGCGCGGCCCCTTGAAGTGAACCGGTTGACCGCGATAGCTGACGCTGCCCGTATCGGCCTGATAGATGCCGGTCAGCACCTTCATCAGGGTGGATTTGCCGGCGCCATTTTCACCGAGCAGGGCCATCACCTGACCCGGATAGACTTTGAGGCCCGCCTCATCGAGGGCGCGCACCCCGGGGAAGGTCTTGACGATTCCGGAAAGAGCCAGAATGGGCGAGGGGAGCATATTGGCGTTGCTCATAGCTGCTTCCTTGGGAATTTAAAACGCCACGCCGGCGCAGAGAATGAGATTGGCGTAGGGGGTCACCTCGCCGCTGCGCACGATGGCCTTGCTCTGCTGGGAGCGAGCCTTGAATGCTTCGTGCAGGCAGTACTCGATGGTGATGGGCTTGCCCTGGGCGGCGGCGTGCGCCTCCAGCTGATCCACAAGCGCCTGATGGGCGGCGGGGCTGATCTGCTTGATCTCGCTTGCCATGATCACCTTCTCCACCACCAAGTCGGTGAGCAGGGCGGTCAGCACGGTTTCAAGGCTCGGCGTCCCCGCCATCAGCGCCAGATCGATCCGCTCCGGTCCCGTCGGAATGGGCAGGCCGGCATCGCAGACGGTGATCTCGTCGGTGTGACCCATCCGTGCCACCAGGGCACTCAGGGGAGCATTGAGCAGTACGCCTCGTTTCATACAGCACCTCATCAGGCCTTGGCCCGTCAATCTGTGAACCGTTAGGCAACCGGTTACGCAACCGGTTGCGTCATGGCGCAAAGATAGGCTTTTTACTAAGGAAGGGCCACGGCAAAACCACGGAAATGTGAAAACGATCTCAAAGGCGGGAGAAGAAGTGCAGGGGAGGCGGCAGGAAGGGTGTCAGCAGAGCCCTGACACCCTTGTTATTTATCGAGCTATTGATTTTATGGTTAGTTGGCCAGTGCCTTGGCGACCGCCGGACGGCTCAGCATGCGCTGATAATGATCGGCAACCTTGGGGAATTCACTGATCTCGACCTCATCGCTTTTCAGCCAGCCCGCGACCACGAACAGATAGATATCCGCCACGCTGAACTGCTCGCCCAGCACCCAGGGGCCTGCCAGATAGTGCTGCTCAATCTGGGCAAAGCCGTCACGCATATTGCTGGCGACTTTCTGCTGCATGGCGGCAATGGCCTGCTCGTCATCGGCCCAGCGGCTGCCACGGCGACCGTGGGCGTGGGAGACATGCACTGTGGAGGCGAGGAAGCTGTTGACCTCCTGCATGCGGGCCAGCAGGAACGGGTTGTCCAGCGGCGCCAGTTTGGCATCGGGGAAGCGCTGCGCCACATAGAGCAGCAGTGCCGGGGTCTCGGTCAGGGTGCCCTGCTCGGTGACAAGGGCAGGCACCCGCCCTTTGGGGTTGATGGCAAGATACGCAGGATCACGCTGCTCCCCTGCGGCGAGGTTGACGAGACGGGGTTGGAACGGGGCATTCGCTTCCAGCAGGGCAATCTGCACGGCCATGGCACAGGTGCCGGGAGCGAAATAGAGGGTCAGATCGGACATGAATACTCCTGATTGGCTCAGGCCACCCGCGATATCGGCGAAAAATGTGTTTTCGTGATACCTCGAGGGGTCATGAAAAAAGAGAGGGGGCAACGTTTGCCCCCTCAACCAATCTACACCCCTTAGAGGTGATGAAAAAGCGCAGAATTAATCGGTTTGTTTGACCATTTCATAAATTCCTCGGCTAAGGGTGCAAATCAGATGGTGTTGAACTTGATGGGATAGTTGATACCTGAGGATGGGCGGTTGGTACTGAAAGGACTGGGGCACAATAGCGTCCTTGGTTGTTCTCCCGCTCTTGCACGATATGATCGTCATCAGATATTCTAATTTTTGGGTCGTTACAATGAATCCTATCTAACAAGACTGATCTTCATTTAGATCATCAAACAGAAAACGGCCTTTTTAGATAACTTTTTGATGACTGCAATCGTTTGTGTTTGATACCATGTTCTTCTACAAACTTTCCACGGCTTTCATGGTGGCTATAATGTTTTATCATGCTTTAATCCGGTTATAAAACAGCATGTAGGTAGTTGGAAATATATATGCAGTAGCCATGTTGTTTACTAAGAGAAGGGGAGTGAAACTCAGCGAAATTGAGAGTCTTAAGGAAAGGTAGGAAGTAGGTTAAGGAAAATAAAGAGGTGATCAATGGATGATGAAAAGGGAAACTCAAGCAATATCAAAAATAAAACCAAACTGATATCGGGTTTTGTAGCTTTGGCCGTGATAGGCGGAGGGTGGTACTGGTGGCTTAAAGAGCCCTATATTGAGCCAGAGATTAATCCCACCCCAACAGAATTGTTTACTATTCAGGGTGAGTTTCCTTTTGATAAGGGCTATCAATTAGCTGTTCATAGTACTTTCATTGCATCTAATAAAACTGACTCTACTTGCAGCAAAACTTTTTATGCGTTCGGTGTTATACCTGCAAATACTAGACTCAGGGGATGGCAAATAGATAACCCCATTAAGAAATATCAATCAAACAGATTCAGTGTAAAAGTGTCAAAAGACTATTTATTGCCTGACCGATGTAATTGGGTGTTAGATTCTGTTGGCTATTTTATAGTGAAGGCAGGTTCCGAGTTGGAGGCTAATTTGAAAGCTAACCCTTCAGATCAACATAATCGTCAAGGGTATTTTTTATCTTCAGCATACAGCAATTGGAGTGAGTTAAAACTGGGGAGTATAAATATTTCGTGCCGACCAGATGTTGGTCTTAAAAAATTAAAAGGTGGTGTTGTTTGTAAGCGACTGAATCAAAGAGAAGTAAATACATATAGACGTAACTATAAAGTTCATAATAAACCGCTACCATCGATAGTTAATTTTAAATTCGTTATGGAGGACAAAATGTCAAGCGCTAAACAAAATACTGTTTTAGAGAGTGCATATGGCGATCCACTAAATAATAATTTGTCCTATGAAAAGGGGGTATAAAGACTGTTAGTTAGATTAGCGAATCGTAATCGGACGTTAGCTGTTTCGATAAAATTGCACAGTTATTCCCCATAAACACATCCGTTTTGCCTATATCTCCACAGTGGGGTCGCTATGAGTCCCTCCCTTCTAAATGGAGAAATACATCGCCCCCCTCATATTTCCCTACAAATTTGCTCTGAAGTCGGCTGCAGTGGAGCACTTACAAAAATTGTGGTCTGTCTGGCTTAAAGATGACTATCTATATATTTTGCTGTTAATCGATGCGCGCCTGTGCCTCTCAGTGTCTATGACTGTTGTGCTTAAAAATTGCGCTGGTGGTTAAAAAGAGAAGGGGGCAAATATTGCCCCCTTAATCCATTAAGCCCATAAGGGCCGATTAACCGCCGACTTAACCGGCCTTGGCCACCATGGCTTTCAGCTGCAGGAAGTACTGCTCGTAGAGGCGGGAGGCATCACCCACATCGGACTGGAATTCGCCCTTGCGCTTGATCTCGTCGCTCGGGAAGACCATGGGGTTGTTGCGAAACGCCGGGGTGAGCAGGGGAATGGCATCCTTGACCGGGGTGGGGTAGCCAATCGCCTCGGCCACCTTGGCGGCCACATCGGGGCGCATCAGGAAGTTGATCAGGGCGTGGGCCTCTTTGACATGCTTGGCCTTGGCCGGGATGGCGAGGTTATCCATCCAGAGTACCGCACCCTCTTCGGGGTAGGTCATCTGGATGGAGGGGTATTCGCGCTGGGCGCCGTAGGCCGAGCCGTTCCACAGCATACCGATATTGACCTCACCGGCGATAAAGGGGTCGGCCGGGTTGTCGGAGTTGAACGCCTTGACGTTGGGCATCAGCTTTTTCAGGTATTCGAACGCTTCGGCAATTTGCGCCTTGTCTTGGGTGTTGGGGCTGTAGCCCAGCTGCACCAGCGCGATATGGAACACCTCGCGGGCATCGTCCATCAGCAGCAGGCTCTCTTTCCACTCCGGTGCCCAGAGTTGCTTCCAGCTGGTAACCGGCTGCTCGATGATGTCGGTGTTGGTGCCGATGCCGGTTGCGCCCCAGATATAGGGGATGGAGTAGCGGTTGTCCGGGTCGTACTCGTGGTTGAGCAGGGTCGGGTCAAGGTGCTTGAAGTTGGGCAGCTGGGCGCGCTCCAGCGGCTGCAACATCCCCTCTTTGGCCATTTTCGAGATGAAGTAGGTGCTGGGCACCACCACGTCATAGCCGTCACCATGGGTTTTCAGCTTGGCGTAGAGGGTCTCGTTGGATTCGTAGGTGGAGTAGATCACCTTGATACCGGTCTCTTGCTGGAACTGCTCCAGCAGGCCATCCGGCACATATTCCGACCAGTTGTAGAAGTAGACCACCTTGTCGTCGGTCGCGTGAGCGCTCTGGCTCAGCAGCGGGGTGGTGAGGGTGAGGGCGGCTGCCAGCATGGCGCCGGCCTTGTGTTGGATTGTCATCAACAACTCCTTGGGGTTATGGGGCCTTGCGGCCCACCGTGACAGAGTTCGCCAAAGGTGGCGGGGACGAAACGGGCAGGATCAACCCTGCCGTTTACGCAGTAACAGTTGCGCCAGCAGCACCATCCCGAGGGAGGCGACCAGCATCAGGGTGGCCAGGGCGTTGACCTCGGGGGAGACGCCCACCTTGACCATGGAGTAGATCTTGAGCGGCAGGATCTCGTAGGCAGGGCCGGTAACAAAGGAGCTCACCACCACGTCGTCCAGCGACAGGGTAAAGGAGAGCAGCCAGCCCGCCATCACCGCCGGCAGCGCCAGCGGCAGTATGATGCGGCGCAGGATGATCCACTCGCCAGCCCCCAGATCCCGCGCGGCTTCCAGCATCCGCACATCAAAACCGCACAGCCGCGAGTAGACGGTGATCACCACAAACGGCAGGCAGAAGGTAATGTGGGCGATCAGTAGCGACCAGAAGCCCAGCGCAATGCCGGTCACCACAAACAGGGTCAGGAGCGAAATGGCCATCACGATATCGGGGGACATCATCACCACGAACAGCATGCCGCTCACGTACTGCTTACCGCGAAAACGGTAGCGAAACAGCGCCACGGCGGTGAGGGTGCCGATCAGGGTGGCCGCGGTGGCGGTGAGGGCGGCGATGGTCAGGGAGTGCTGGGCCGCCTGCATCAGACTGGCGCTGGCAAACAGCTTTTCATACCAGCCCAGGGTAAAGCCGCGCCAGTCGATGCCATATTTCGACAGGTTGAAGGAGTTGGCGATCAGCACCCCGATGGGCACATAGAGATAGCCAAACACCAGCAGCAGGAACAGAGCTTTCAGTGCGCGCATCATGCCAGCTCCCCCTTCTTGCTCAATAGCTTGCCTGCCCGCCAGTAGCAGTAGACCAACAGCGCCATCAGCACCGTCAGCATCACGCTGATGGCCGCACCAAAGGGCCAGTCACGGCTGTTGAGGAACTGGGTCTTGATCAGGTTGCCGATCAGCAGGTGCTTGGCGCCCCCCAGCAAGTCGGAGACATAGAACATCCCCATGGCGGGCAGGAACACCAGTAGACAACCGGCGATGATGCCGGGCAGGGTGAGGGGCAGAATGATCCGCACCAGCCGCTGCCAGCCGTTGGCGCCAAGATCACGCGCCGCCTCCAGCAAACGGCCATCCAGCTTCTCGATGCTGGAGTAGAGCGGCAGCACCATAAAGGGGAGCAGCACATAGACCAGCCCGATGATGACTGCCACCTCGGTATACATCATCTGCAGAGGTCGCTCGATAAGCCCCAGATCCAGCAGCCAGCCATTGATCAGCCCCCGGGTGCCGAGCAGCACTTTCAGCGCATAGGTGCGGATCAGGGAGTTGGTCCAGAACGGCACCACCACCAGAAACAGCAGCAGCGGGCGGATACGCGCTGGCAGATGAGCCAGCAGCCAGGCAAAGGGGTAGCCCACCAGCAAGCAGATGGCGGTGGCGAGCAACGCCAGCCAGAGGGAGTGGAGCAGCACCTCGAAATAGAGGGGGTCCAGCAGGCGGCCATAGTTGCTCAGGGTAAAGAGCGGCGCGATAAGCTCGGACTCGTCACGGGTCAGGAAGCTGACGCCGATGATCATCAGGTTGGGCAGGAAGACAAACAGCGTCAGCCAGCCGAGGATCAGCGCGATGGCCCCGTTGCGAAAGCCATTGTGGGCAAAGCTGTGCGGTACCCGCAGATTAGTGAGGCTCATAGGGCAGCACCACCTCCCAGCTGTCGACCCAGTGGATCGCCACCTCCTGACCCAGACGGTAGTCAAAGTCGGGGTCATCCTCGTCGAAGAACTCGGAGATAAGCAGCTGTTTGCCGCTTTCGAGTTCGATCACCGAATCCAGCGTCGCCCCCTTGTAGTTGCGCTCGCGGATATTGCCCCGCAGCGCGCCGCTCTGATCGTCATCCTGATCGAGAATGCGCAGATCTTCCGGGCGCAGCAGCACCAGCACCTTGTCGTCTGGTTGGAACGGCAGTGTGGTATGAAGCAGGCATTCGCGCCCCTCCACCTCAGCCTGCCAGATACCGGGATCGCGCTGATTGATCAGCTTGCCATCCATCACATTGATCTCTCCGATAAAGCGGGCCACGAACAGGTTGGCTGGCGATTCGTAGATATCGCGCGGGGTGCCGCGCTGGATGATCTTGCCGCCCTCCATCACCAGGATGCGATCAGACATGGTGAGCGCCTCTTCCTGATCATGGGTAACGAAGACAAAGGTGATGCCAAGGCGACGCTGCAGCGCCTTGAGCTCGCTCTGCATCTGCTTGCGCAGCTTGTAGTCGAGCGCCGAGAGGGATTCATCGAGCAGCAGCAAGCGGGGCTTGTTGACCACGGCGCGGGCGATGGCGACCCGTTGCTGCTGGCCGCCGGAGAGCTGATCCGGGCGTCGGTTGGCCAGCTCGGTGAGCTGCACCATGGCGAGGGTCTCCTCGACCCGCTGGCGGATCTCGCTGGCCGGTACTTTCTGCATCTCGAGGCCAAAGGCGACGTTTTCAAACACCGTCATATGAGGGAAGAGCGCATAGCTCTGGAACACGGTGTTGATGTGCCTGTGTTCGGCGGGGATATGGGTGATCTCGTCACCGGCCAGATGGATGGTGCCGCCGTCGACCGATTCGAGCCCGGCCAGCAGGCGCAGCAGGGTGGTCTTGCCACAGCCGGAGGGGCCCAGCAGGGTAAGAAATTCACCGTCATAGATTTCAAGGTCAAGGTCACTCAGGATCACCTTGCCATCGTATTTTTTGCTGATCTTGTTCAGCGCGACAATTACCTGTGGATTGTTCATCATCCGCCAGTCTCACCCCAGCCAGTGGCCATCGTGTTGAAAGAGGGCCGCATTCTATGCAGCCGACACATGAAATTAAAGGCTTTTTGGCCCGAATTAGCCGCAAGTGTGCAGGAAAAACGGCTACGAATAGCAGACCAAATCGCTATAATGTGCCACCTGATTTGGTCGTTTTCGATATTGGATAGTCAATTGAGTAATAAAATGCGTATTGGCGGCTCCCTTGAGCAGTCTCTGAACCATGGCTACCGCCTTGATCTGAAAGGGGTCATCCAGGAGGGATGGCAACAGACCCGCCGTACCGGATTTGGCCTGCTGCTGGCGATTGTCGGGGTGACGGCGATCTGGATCCTGCTCAGCAATGTGCTGCTGTTGCCCTATCTGGGGGATGACAGCCAGATGAATGTGGCCATGGTGCTGAGCCTGCTGATGACGGTGGTGATGGCCCCCATGACCAGCTCCCTCGATATGCTGGGGTTGCAGCAGTCGGTCGGGGTGCGCGCCCGTGCCAACCAGGTGTTCGACTTCTTCCGCCACTTTGTACGCCTCGGCATGTTGAGCCTGCTTGGCAGTCTGCTCACCAGCCTGTTTGGCCCGCTATTCGATCTGCTGGGATTGCCCGCCGTACTCTCATTCATTCCCTCGGCCCTGATCGGCATGGGGCTGCTCTTTACCGTACCTCTGGTGCTGGAGCGCGGCCTGACGCCGCCCCAGGCCATTCTGGTCTCTCTCAAGCTCTTTGCGCGCGGCTGGCCCAGCATTGTGTTGTTCCACGGCGTGATGACCGCGCTCTTCTTCCTGGCTCTGATCCCCATGGGGTTGGGGCTTATCTGGGTGGCACCGCTCTATTTCAACTGCAAGGGGATCCTCTATCGGGATCTCTGCGGGGTGGGGGTAGAGGTTAACGAGGTGACAGAAGGCCCCAACCATTTCAATGCATGATGCAAAAGGACGTTGAATGACCCGTCGATATGGAGTGACCAAGGTTTTGCGCCAGAGTCTGCTGGCCACGCTCTTGCTGCCAGGGCTGGCGCTGGCTGAGCCGGTGCTGGATCTGCAATACAGCACCTTCTACAGCCAGATGAAGACCTTTGCCAAAGGGGAGTTTGGTCACGCCAGACTGGGGTTTTATCTGACCGATCCGCAAAATGGTCAGCGCTGCGGCCTCACCTTTGCCCGGGTTGCAACCGACAGCAAGGAAGTGGCGGGCGAGGTAACGGTCGATAGCGAACTGCGCCTGCCTTTTGATGAGGATCTCAACCTCGACAAGGGGATCGTGACCGTCGGCTTGAAAGAAGAGCACGCCACTTGCGATATGACGGTACAGGTGATGGCCGACGCACCGAATGGCCCCGAACTGCCGCTGGCGGAGCTGGCGGCCCGTCAGCAGCAGATGCAGTCGCTGCTCGACAAGATGGCGGGCATGGTCGGCAAGCACTTCCTGCCGAAGATGGAAGGGGTACGCATTACCCTGGTGCAGCAGAGCGGCACTGCTTATCTGATTGATGGCGCCCGTCAGGAAGCGCTGCCCTGGCAGGAAGGCCACCTGCTGCTAAGCAATGAGCAACTGGCCGCGTTCGCTGCCGGGCAACTGCGCCTGCAGGGTGACGTGCTGCGACTGACCCCCTGGCTGCACAAGGACTGATGCCGATGGTGTTGTCACGTTGGTAACAGGCAGGTCAAGAAAGCAAAAAAGGAGCGATTATCGCTCCTTTTTTATTGTGTGGCGTTTGCCATGTGAGCGCGGCTTAGCGCACTTCAATCACATCCAGCATGTCCATCTCGTCGATATCCAGCAGCGGCGCCTTTGGCATATCGGGCGGATCAAAGGCCTTGTCGCCGCCATCGATGATGCCGGAGTCGCGGTTGATGCTCTTGAAGTCAAACAGCTTGTGGTCGAGCAGGTGGCTCGGGATCACGTCCTGAATGGCGGTGAACATGGTTTCGATACGACCGGGGAAGCGGCGATCCCAATCCTGTATCATCTGTTTGATGGCCTGACGCTGCAGGTTCTCCTGCGAGCCGCACAGGTTGCACGGAATGATGGGGAAGGCTTTGACGTCGGCGTAGCGGATCAGATCCTTCTCTTTGCAGTAGGCCAGCGGGCGGATCACCACGTTCTTGCCATCGTCGCTCACCAGCTTGGGCGGCATGGACTTGAGCTTGCCACCGTAGAACATGTTGAGGAACAGGGTCTCGAGGATGTCGTCGCGGTGGTGGCCAAGGGCAATCTTGGTGCAACCCAGCTCTTGGGCGGTGCGGTAGAGAATACCGCGGCGCAGCCGTGAGCAAAGAGAGCAGGTAGTTTTGCCTTCCGGTACCTTCTCCTTGACGATGGAGTAGGTATCCTCTTCAACAATCTTGTACTCGATGCCGAGGGAATCCAGATACTCGGGCAGCACATGCTCGGGGAAACCGGGCTGCTTCTGATCCAGGTTGACGGCAACCAGATCGAAATGGATGGGGGCGCTGGCTTTGAGGCTCATCAGTATGTCGAGCATACCGAAGCTGTCCTTGCCGCCTGAGAGGCAGACCATGACCTTGTCGCCCTCTTCAATCATGTTGAAGTCGGCAATGGCCTGACCCACGTTGCGCCGCAGGCGCTTCTGCAGTTTGTTAAAACTGTATTTTTCTTTGGCGTTCAGCTCTTCTAGCATGCTCGTAAAACCCGGGACACAAATAAGCGCGTTATTATAGCCATGTCCCGGGGGAGGGCAAGGTGCCAGGCACCTTATGATTGATTGCGACGACTGTCGACCGGGCAGCTGTAGTCCGCCGGTTTGAGGATCAGGATGTCGCAGGAGAGGCGGTCAATCACATGTTCGGCGGTATTGCCGAGCAAAGCTGCAGAAAGCCCGGTACGGCCGACGCAGCCCATGATCATCAGGGTCGCCTTGAGCTCTTCGGCCATATCCGGCAACACCTCTTCCGGTAGCCCCTCTGCAACCCGGGTCCAGAGATGACCGATACCGAACTTGTCGGCATGGCTTAGCAGCAGGCTTTCGTGGTGCTTGCGGATAGCTTCGTTGTAGGCGTTGGGATCAAACTCTGGCAGCTCGATGGCCACGTTGACCGGGGTGCCCGGGTAGGTGTTGACCAGATAGAGATTGGAGCCCAGCAGCTCGGCGATGTCGCTTCCCTCCTGGGTGATCCGTTCGTTGAGCAGTTTCTGATCCGGATCGTCACTTGAGCAGTTGATGGCGGCGATGATGTTGCCGCCCCGTTGCCAGTGACCCTCTTTGACCAGCAGCACCGGACAGGGGCATTTGCGCAGCAGGTGCCAGTCGGTGGGGGTAAAGATGAAGGTTTGCAGGAAGCTGTGATGGTGAGTGGCTTTGACCACCAGATCGTGGCGCTGCTCCAGCACCTCCTGAATGACACACTCGAAGGGACGATTGTGCCAGACCACTTTCACTTCGCACTCGATCCCCTGTGCCCGATAGGGGGTCAGGATCTCGTCCAGCCACTCACGTCGCTGTGAAATGACGCCGTCGCGCATCTCTTGCCGCTCGTCCACCGAGAGCATGGCGGTCATTTCATACGAGAAGTCATAGATGGTGAGCAGCAGGGTCAGATGGGCGTTTTCGTCCAGCTCGGCGACTTTGACTGCCCGTTCGAGGGCGATTTGGCGCTCCTCTTCTGGATTGATAACCACCAGAATATTCTGATATTTGACCATCTTCTCCTCCTTGGAAAAGTCCAATGACAGCAGAATCTTAGCCATTACAGCTTAGCGCAGGAGGAGGGTATGGGGAACGTACCGGATCACATTCCAGAGGAAAGGATCCGGCAGGGAAAGCAGGAAAAAAGTGAGAGGGTAAGCGGAAAAATCAGCCGCAGGGCGGGCGAGTTGCACCGGCCATCATGCCCAGCGCGACCTGATCCAGTACGGTAATGTATTTGCCTTTAACGCTGATGAGACCGGACTTCTGGAAACGGCCGAGCAGACGACTAATGGTCTCAACGGTCAGCCCCAGATAGTTGCCAATGTCACCACGGGTCATGGATAGACGGAACTCCTTGGCGGAGAAGCCGCGTTCGGAGAAGCGTACCGACAGATTGTGCAGGAAGGCGGCGAGGCGCTCTTCGGCATTCTTCTTGGAGAGCAGCAGGATCATCTCCTGATCGCCCATGATTTCGTTGCTCATCAGACGCATGATCTGCTGGCGCAGCTTGGGCATCTTGCCGGAGAGATCATCCAGCACTTCAAAGGGGATCTCGCACACCATGGCGGTTTCCAGCGCCTGGGCGAAGGAGGGGTGTGCTTGTTTGTGGATGGCATCAAAACCGACCAGATCGCCAGCGAGGTGGAACGCGGTGATCTGCTCATCCCCTTGCTCGGTGATGGTGTAAGACTTGATGGTCCCGGAACGGATGGCATAGAGCGATTTGAACTCATCGCCAGCCTTGAACAGCTCTTCACCCTTCTGGATCGGCTTCTTGCGCTCGATGATGCTGTCCAGCTGATCAAGCTCGTTGTCGTTCAGAGTGAAGGGAATACAGAGCTGACTGATGCTGCAATCCTGGCAATGAATTGCACAGCCACCGCTCTGGATACGTCTGCCAGGTTTCTTTTCCGGGATCATAGGCTCATACGAATAATTGATTTATATCAAACAAGTTTACCATCAACTCATCCGTTTTGGATAGGGTTTCAAAAGGAAGCAATGCCAATCCAGAAGGTATGTACCCCGAACAAAATGAGCAGCAGGGCACCGCCAAGGCGCAAACTGCGCAGAGTGAGCCAGTATCTCAGGCGATCGGCGAGCCCGCCCAACGCAAACAAGGTGGGCAGGGTGCCGAGACCAAAAAAGAGCATGATGAGCGCCCCGCCGCCGGCCGAACCCGCCGCCGCGCTCCAGGTCAGCATGGAGTAGACCAGCCCGCAGGGCAGCCAACCCCACACCATGCCAAAGGGCAGTGCCTGCACAGGTGAGGTGAAGGGGATAAATTTGCCCGCCAGCGGTTTGATACGGGGCCAAAGTCTGGCGCCGAGCCGCTCCAGCAGCAAGATCCCTTGCCACCAGCCCGCCAGATAAAGGCCAAGTGCAATCATCAATAGCGCAGCCACCAAGCGCAATCCGGCGATGGCGTGTTTGCCAGCCCCCAGCTCGCTGGTGGTGGCGAGCAGGCCGCCCACCAGTGCACCTGCAATCACATAGCTCAGGATCCGGCCGAGGTTGTAGTTGAGCAGATAGGCGAGTCGCCCCCAAAAATGCTGTTTGTTGGCGGGGATCGCCATGGAGAGCGCGGCAGAGACACCCCCGCACATGCCGATACAGTGGGCAGAGCCTGCCAGTCCGACCAGCAGGGCGCCGGCCAGGTCAAGGTTGTGGGTCATTGTCAGCAGGCTTTGCGGGTTTGTGGGTGGGTTGCTCTTCGTCAAACAGGATGTTGGAACCCTGCCGGTCGAGATCTTCAAACTGCTCGGAGCGAATGGCCCAGAAGAAGACGACCCCGGCGATGATCACAAATAGGATGGCGATGGGGATCAGGACAAAAATTATATTCATGGGAGGTACCTTGGCGTTCATCCTTGGCAAGCGTCCCCTATGGTAACTCTGTTCGGGCAGGGGGCCAGCCGCTATCAGTGAGAAATGTGGCCTGCATCGGAGGCAGGCCACATTTTCAGCTATTTTTCGCCACCGGTCTCATTGGTTGAGGCGCATGGAGTTGGTTACCACGATGAGTGAACTGAGCGACATGCCCGCCGCCGCCAGATAGGGGGGCAGCCAGCCGCAGGCCGCCAGCGGCAGCACCAGCAGGTTGTAACCGATGGACCAGGCGAAGTTCTCGATGATGATCTTGCGGGTACGCATTGCCAGCACTCTGGCCTCGAGCAGTCGGCTCAGGTCATCGGCCAGCAGGATGGCGTCGGCGCTGTTTTTCGCCAGATCGGTACCACCAGCCATGGCAAACGAGGCGTGCGCCCCGGCCAGTACCGGCGCGTCGTTGATGCCATCGCCCACCATGATGCTGATATCCCCTTGGGCTTCCCGGGTCTTGAGGTAGGACAGCTTGCCATCGGGCGAGACCCCCTTGACCAGCTCATCCACGCCCAGCTCGCGGGCAATCTCGTCTGCCTGCAAAGAGCTGTCGCCAGTCAGTACGGTAGTTTGCAGACCGGCTGCCTTGAATGCCGCGATCAGCGCCCTGGCATCGGGGCGCAGGGTATCTTCCAGATTGAAGCGAGCCAAGACCTGCTGCTCGTCAGCCAGATAGATAGCCAGACCGCGGCCGCGTTCTTGCGCCGGATCCAGCCCAAGCCAGCGGGCACTGCCGATGCGGTAGCGTACGCCATCCACCAGAGCTGTGATGCCGTGACCGATGACCGGGGTGATCTCGCGAACGGATGGCAACACGGCGATGCTGTCGGCGGGCAGTCGGAAGGCGCGGGCAATGGGGTGTTCGGATTGCGCCTCCATGGCCCGGGCGATGGCGAGGCAGTGCGCCTCGTCCATCTCTGCCAAGGTGGTGGTGCCGGTCAGACTGATCTCACCTGTGGTCAGGGTGCCAGTCTTGTCCATCACGATCCGGTTGGCCTTGGTCAGCACGTCCAGCACATGACCACGGCGCAGCAGAATGCCGTTGCGGGTCAGATTGGCGGTGGCCGAGGTCAGCGCCGTCGGGGTGGCCAGCGACAGGGCACAGGGGCAGGTGGCAACCAGCACGGCGAGGGTGACCCAGAACGCCTGATCCGGTTGATGGAAGTGCCAGAAGGTCCAGACCGCGGCGGCAATGATCAGCAGCACCAGAATAAAGTGGCGTGACAGCTGATCCGCCATCTGGGCGATGGCCGGTTTATCATCGAGGGCGTGATCCTGCAGCCGCATGATCTGGGCGATCCGCGACTCTTCGATACGGTGGCTGACCCGGATCTGCAGCGGGGCATCCGTGTTGATGGTGCCGGCATAGACCTGATCACCGCGCTGTTTGAGCAGGGGCAGCTGTTCACCGGTCAGCATGGATTCGTTGAGGCTGGCTTGCCCTTCGACAATGATGCCATCCGCCGGCAAGGTGGCGCCAGCCAGCACCCGTACCCGATCGCCGACCTGCAAGGTCTTGGCCGCTACCTCATGTTCCCCTTCCTCATCGATGCGGGTCGCCATGATGGGCACCAGTCGCGCCAGGTTGGAGCTCGACTCCGACGCCTTGCGCCGGGCCCGCAACTCGAGAAAGCGCCCCAGCAGCAGGAAGAAGACGAACATGGTGATGGAGTCGTAATAGACCTCACCGGTATTGAACACGGTGGCCCACATGGAGGCGATAAAAGCCCCGATCAGCGCCAGCGACACCGACACATCCATCGACAGGTGACCCTGCTTTAGGCTGCGCCAGGCCCCCACGTAAAAGGGCTGGGCCGAGTAGATCATGATGGGGGTGGAGAGCAGCAGGCTTATCCACTTGAAGTAGACCATGAACTCATCTTCAACGCTGATGAAGAGATCCATGTAGAGAGCCACGGCGCACATCATCACCTGCATTGAGCCCAGCCCCGCCAGAGCCAGCCGGAACATATAGCTGCGCACCTCTTTGGCGTAGAGCGCCTCCTGTTGATGGGTCTGGAACGGGTAGGCCCGATAGCCGATCTGGGCAAATCCCTTGAGGATGTCACTCAGGGAGAGTTGGTCCGGATCCCACTTGATGCGGGCCCGGTGGGTGGTGGTGTTGACGTTGATGTAGCGCAAGCCGCCAAGGGTCATCAGGTGGCGTTCGATAAGCCAGGCACAGGCGGCGCAGGTGAGCCCTTCAACTGTCAGCTGGATTTCGCGAAGGGTACCGCTGTCGGTGACAAACTCCTGTTGCACTTCTGCCAGATCGTAGTGGGTGAGGGCGGCCAGCTCTTCGGGCACCAGATCGCCCTTGGTGCCAGGAGCGGTGCGGTGATCGTAGTAACTGGCGAGGCCGCACTCCATGATGGTTTCTGCCACCGCCTGACAACCGGGGCAGCACATGGGGCGAACAATCCCCTTTATCTCGAGGGAATAGCCACTATTAGCGGGTACCGGCTCGCCACAGTGAAAGCAGGGGGTCATGCGTTATGCCCCCCTGAATGCAGAATGCAAGCTGCAGGGGCGCTGGCGAACACCGGCTCGCCACAGTGAGAACAGCCGGTCATGGCTTAGCGTCCTTTCGGGTCGAGTTCGACAGGGGCCAGGGTGGGCAACTGGACGGTCTCTTGCAATCGCCACTCGTGATCGAAAGCATCGACCCGAATGTGCCACTTGCCGACCAGCGGCTTGTCGAAATGGAGGCGATAGGTGCCGCTCGCATCGGCGGTGATCATGTGTTCGCTGTCCTGACCGGCCAAGGTCGGGTGGAACAATGAGAGATAGAGAGCTTGCCCGGCAGGAATGTCACCGCTGATGGGTTTGAGGGTCAGCTCGTTGCCGTCAACCTCCAGCACAAAGCGGATATTGAGTGCTTCGGAGCGGTCAAACTTGCTCAAGTCCTGATTGATCTCTTTCCCTTGTTTGTAATAGTCCTCGGCCACCAGATTGACCCCATCCTTGCTGGCGATGATGGCGGTGGCGATGCTGCCGACAACGGCGGCAGTGGGGAGGGCGATGATAAACCAGGGCCAGAATTGGCGATACCACGGTTTGGATAGAGGTTGGGTCATGATTGCTACTGCCATGAAACGAATGATTAACGTGGAAGATGGTTTTTACGCAACACAAGATAACAAAAAGCCTCGAGGAGTCGAGGCTTTTTGCTGTGTAATCACGTGTTTATCACATGTTACAACGTTACGGGCGAACCTTATTTGGCAGACTGTTGATGAGACAGGCTGTAAACGTAGGAGGCCAGCAGGTGAACCTTGTCCTCACCCAGAATGTCTTTCCAGGCTGGCATCACACCGTGACGACCGTGGGTGATGGTTTGTACCACCACTTCGCGGGAGCCACCGTAGAGCCAGGTGTTGTTGGTCAGATCTGGCGCACCGACGGCAACACCGCCCTTGGCATCGGCCCCGTGGCAGGCAGCGCAGATGGCAAAGCGTGCTTCACCTTTCTTCGCTTCCACCAGGTCGACCTTGCGACCGGAGAGGCTCAGCACATAGGAGGCCACTTCCTGAACGCCATCTTTGCCGAGGATTTCACCCCAGGCAGCCATGATCCCCTGACGACCGCCCATGATGGTGGTCTTGATTTGATCAGGCTGGCCGCCCCATTGCCATTCGCTGTCGGTCAGGTTCGGGAAACCGCGACCACCGCGGGCGTCAGAGCCGTGGCACTGGGAGCAGTTCTGCAGGAACAGACGCTGACCCACTTTCAGGGCTTCCGGATCCTTGGCGATCTCGGTGATGGCACGATAGGTTTTGCCATCCGCTTCGTAGGTGAGTTCACGGAACTTGGCGCCGTAGATCTCGTCAGCCTTGGCGACCTCACGGTCATACTCCACCGCGCGACCTTCAGCCTTGGCCGATTCGGTTGCAGCTTTGGACTCGGCCAGCGAGCGCACGTCCTGGTTGGAACTTTGCCAGCCCAGCAGGCCTTTGAAGTTGCCAAGCCCCGGGAAGGCGATCAAATAAACCAGACCGGTGACGATGAAGAAGAGGAACATGTAAGTCCACCACTTCGGCAGCGGGTTGTTGATCTCCTCGATGCCATCGAAGGAGTGACCCATCGATTTGCCTTCTTCAACACCCATCTTGTCCTTGCGGCACCACATCAGCAGCAAGAAGCAGCCGAGGATGGTTCCCAGACTGATGACAGTCACAAAAATGCTAAACAGAGTGCTCATTATTGTTTCGCTCCTGCGTTCTTTTTATCAGCACCGGGTTGCTCATCATCGGCAAAAACCAAATTGGCAGCCTCGTCGAAAGAGGTCTTGCGGCGTTTGCTGTAGGCCCAGACGATGATGCCAATCATGATGGCCATCAACAGCAAGGTATACAGACCGCGAAATGTGCCGTAGTCCATTTTCGCCTCCTTATTTCAGGGCATGACCCAGTGATTGCAGATAGGCCACCAGCGCATCCAGCTCGGTTTTGCCCTTGACGGCTTCGCCAGCACCCTGAATATCGGCGTCGGTATAGGGCACACCGAAGTGATCGCGGAACAGCGCCAGTTTTTTGCCGGTCATCTCGCCAGTCAGCACATTGGTATCAAGCCAGGGATAGGCGGGCATGTTGGATTCCGGTACCACATCGCGCGGGTTGATCAGGTGAACCTTGTGCCACTCGTCGGAGTACCGGCCACCGACACGGGCCAGATCCGGACCTGTACGCTTGGAACCCCACAGGAAGGGGTGTTCCCAGACGCTCTCACCGGCGACCGAGTAGTGACCGTAACGCTCGGTTTCGGCACGGAACGGACGGATCATCTGGCTGTGGCAGTTGGTGCAGCCTTCGCGAATGAAGATGTCGCGTCCTTCCATCTGCAGAGCGGTGTAGGGCTTGAGGCCCTCCACCGGCTCGGTGGTTTGCTTTTGGAAGAACAGCGGAGTGATTTCAACCAGGCCCCCCAGACTGATGGCGAAGATGATGCCGACCACCAGCATGGGAACGCTTTTTTCAAATATTTCGTGACGGTTATTGTTGCTCATGGGTTGACCTCTTCAATCATGCTGGCTGGGCGACAGGTTCCAGAGAACCTTTGGGCGCAGTGATGGTGCGATAGGCGTTGTAAGCCATCAGCAACATGCCGGTGACGAAGAAGCAGCCACCCAGGAAGCGCACGAAATAGAAGGGATAGGATGCCTGCAGCGCTTCAACGAAGCTGTAGGTCAGGGTGCCGTCTTCGTTGACTGCACGCCACATCAGGCCCTGCATCACGCCGGAAATCCACATGGCAACGATGTAGAGCACGGTGCCCACGGTCGCCAGCCAGAAGTGAACGTTGATCAGCTTGACGCTGTACATCCGGCCCTGGCCGAACAGGTTCGGGATCAGGTGATAGACCGCACCGATGGAGACCATGGCAACCCAACCCAGCGCACCGGAGTGAACGTGACCAACGGTCCAGTCGGTGTAGTGGGAGAGGGCGTTGACGGTTTTGATCGCCATCATCGGGCCTTCGAAGGTCGACATGCCGTAGAAAGATAGGGAGACGATCAGGAAGCGCAGGATGGGGTCATAACGCAGTTTGTGCCAGGCACCGGAGAGGGTCATGATGCCGTTGATCATGCCGCCCCAGGAAGGTACGAACAGGATCAGGGACATCACCATGCCGAGGGACTGTGCCCAGTCAGGCAGTGCGGTGTAGTGCAGGTGGTGCGGACCGGCCCAGATATAGAGGGAGATCAGCGCCCAGAAGTGCACGATGGAGAGGCGATAGGAGTAAACCGGACGACCGGCCTGCTTGGGCACGAAGTAGTACATCATCCCCAGAAAACCGGCGGTCAGCAGGAAGCCTACCGCGTTGTGGCCATACCACCACTGCACCATGGCGTCCATGGCGCCGGAGTACATGGAGTAGGACTTCATGCCGGAGAGCGGCACTTCCATGTTGTTGACAATGTGCAGCACCGCAACGGTGATGATGAAGGCGCCGAAGAACCAGTTCGCCACATAGATGTGGGAGGTGGTGCGCTTCATCAGGGTGCCGAAGAAGACGATGGCATAGGCGACCCATACCACAGTGATGGCGATATCAATCGGCCACTCCAGCTCGGCATACTCTTTGGCGGAGGTGTAACCCAGCGGCAGAGAGATGGCGGCAGAGAGAATGATTGCTTGCCAGCCCCAGAAGACGAAAGTAGCCAGCGGGCCACCAAACAGTCTGGTTTGACAGGTGCGCTGCACCACGTAAAACGAGGTGGCCATCAGTGCACTGACGCCGAAGGCGAAGATCACTGCGTTGGTATGGAGGGGCCGCAGACGACTGTAAGTCAGCCACGGGGTCTCGAAGTTGAGGGCAGGCCAGATCAACTGGGCTGCGATCAGTACGCCAACCGACATGCCGACAATTCCCCAGACAATCGTCATGACGGTAAACTGGCGAACAACGGTGTAGTTGTACTCAGGATGGTTAGTTGTATGGCTCATCGTTATATTCCGCTTCCGATGCTGCTGTTGTTTGGTTTTGTATCCGGAGGACCGGACTGGCTTCATCAGCCACCGCCGACCAGTTGTTAACATCTGTTAACGAAAGGAAAAGCAAAAGATGGCTAAATGAAAACTGCATGGGAATGATACTGAAGTGACAGGTAAAATAACAGTATAAACAGTGATATATTTGGCTCCGTCCGGTCTCGATATGGCAGTTTTTTACCTTGTTCGAGATCACAAAAAACTATTTTAATTGCATCTTAATCGGGCTGTTTTTGATGAAAGAGAGACTTACCGCACGTAAAGTTTTGCACCTCGTACTGGTATTGGCGCTGTTATTGGCGCTGATGGCTTATCGCACCTGGTTTTCGGCCGATAACAGCGTCTCTGCTGACCAGAAAAAAGATCAGATTTGTGATCTTTCCCACACCCCTTGCAGCGCGCTGATTGGTGACAAGTCGCTGACGGTCGCCATCAAGGAATTACCGCTGCGCGCCGAACATGACTTTGCCATCGCTATTACCGGCGGCGATCCGGCCATCAAACCGGTGAAAGCGACACTCGAAGGCAAAGATATGTTTATGGGCACCATTCCGGTGAGCTTTGAAGAAATAGACGGACAGTGGCAGGGGGTAACCCAGGTGGGGAGTTGTACATCACCCGTCATGATCTGGTTGTTAAATATCGAGTGGAGTAATGGTCAACGCCAGCAATTGGCGCTTTCCGTTGCCCGGGAATAACGGCGCAAGGAGCGGGGAGTGGAAAAAATATTTGAAATTTCCCGGCCAGGCGTTACCTTCCCCAAACCATCAGGGAGTGAAGTTCATTTAATCATGATTGAAAAACAACCATTTTATCGCACCCTCAACCAGCAGGCCAAGGCGCTGCTGGAGGGGGAAACCGATCTTATTGCCAATCTGGCCAACCTCTCCGCACTGCTTAATCAGGAGCTGGAGGAGATCAACTGGGTCGGTTTTTATCTGTTGCAGGGCGAGACCCTGGTATTGGGGCCATTTCAGGGCAAACCGGCCTGCGTGCGGATCCCGGTCGGCCGCGGGGTGTGTGGTACGGCAGTGGCAGAGGGGAGAACCCAGCTCATTGACGATGTCCACCAGTTCGACGGTCACATCGCTTGCGATGGCGCGAGCAACTCGGAAATCGTGATCCCGGTGCGCCGTGGTGGCGAGATCATCGGGGTGCTCGATATCGACAGTCCGATTTTTAACCGTTTCGACCAGCAAGACCGGATTGGCCTCGAAGAAACGGTGCAAATTTTGGAAAGCATGCTCTAAGTCATTGCTAGATGGTTCGCAAAAGGCCCCAAGCTCTCTATAATGGGGCCTTTGTTGTGCTCGGGACGTGCCCGTGCGTTTATATGAAAGCCAAGGTTATACATGGAAAACACTGAGAAGCTGAAGAACAGTAAAGAGATCGTTGCCTACCTGGTCGAGAAATTCCCGGCCTGCTTCGTTGCTGAAGGAGAGGCCAAGCCGCTCAAGATTGGCATCTTCCAGGATTTGGCCGAGCGTCTTGCTGACGATGCCAGAGTCTCCAAGACCATGCTGCGTTCCGCACTGCGTCAATACACCTCCAGCTGGCGCTACCTGCACGGTCTCAAAGCTGGCCAGGCTCGCGTTGATCTGGATGGCAACCCGGGCGAGCTGCTGACCGAAGAGCACATCGAGCACGCCAAGCAAGCTCTGAAAGAGAGCAAAGAGCGCGTATTCGCCAGCCGTCGTACCAATACCAAAGAGAAGGATGAGAAGGCCAAGAAGCCCCGTCGTCCTGCTGTGCGCAAAACCGAGAAAGCTGATGTAGCTGCCAAGCCGAAAGCTGCCGCCAAGGCACCGGTCGCTGACGCTCCGCTGGTTAAAGTGGATGCCGCTACGCTGAAAGTGGGCCAGGATGTGCGCGTCGTTATGGGTAAATTCCCGGTTCCGGCAACCATCAAGGAAGTAACCAAGGACGATGTACAGGTCCAACTGCAGACCGGCATGATGGTGCGGGTCAAATCAGAGCACTTGGTTCTCTAAGGAGACAAATGTTGAAGCATGGCGTAATTCGTTTTTCCCTCGTTGCCTGTAGCCTGGCGCTTGCCGGGCTTGCACAGGCCATCGAGCCGGTGCTCAAGGAGAGTGATTTGCCTGTGTTGGCTCAAGAGAGCCAACATGCTACGGCCAGCAAGCGAATTACCAATCTGTTTACCCGCTCGCACTACAAACAGTTCAAGCTGGACGATGCCTTTTCCTCCGTGATTTTCGATAAATATCTGGAGAATCTGGACTACAGCCGCAACCTGTTTTTGGCCTCTGATATCAGCCGTTTTGAAAAGTACCGTAACGGTTTTGACACCGACCTCGAAAGAGGCCGTCTGGCTCCCGCCTACGAGATGTTCAACCTGAGTCAGCAGCGGCGTTATGAGCGGTTCGAATACGCCCTCAAACTGCTTGATACTCCTTTCGATTTTACCCAGACCGACAACTATGTGTTTGATCGGGAAGGGGCGGCTTGGCCCAAAGATGAAGCAGAGCTCAACGAGCTGTGGCGTCAGCGGGTCAAGTTCGATGCCCTGAGTCTCAAGCTCAGCGGCAAGGAGTGGCCCGAGATCAAGGAGCTGCTTGGCAAGCGTTACAACAACGCCATCAAGCGGATGTCCCAGACCGAGAGTGAGGATGTCTTCCAGCTCTTCATGAACTCCTTCGCTCGCGCCATCGAACCGCACACCAGTTACCTCTCACCGCGCAGTGCCGATCGTTTCAACACCGAGATGAACCTCTCGCTCGAGGGGATTGGTGCCGTGTTGCAGGCGGAAGATGACTTTACCGTCATCCGTTCTCTGGTGCCCGGTGGCCCGGCTGCCAAATCCAACCACCTCAAACCCGATGACAAGATCACCGGGGTGGGGCAGGAAGATGGCAAGATTGTCGATGTGATCGGCTGGCGTCTTGATGACGTGGTCGAGCTCATCAAGGGGCCCAAGGGGAGCAAGGTCAAGCTGGAGATCCAGCGCGGCAAGGGCGCAACTGCCAAGACCGAGCAGATCGAGCTGACCCGCGACAAGGTGCGCCTTGAAGACCGGGCTGCCAAGTCCAAGGTGATTAACGCCGAAGGCAAGAAGATTGGCGTCATCGAGATCCCGAGTTTCTACGTCAATCTGCATGACGACGTGATCAAGGAGCTCTCCAGCCTGAACAAGAAGAAGATCGATGGCTTGATCATTGATCTGCGCGGTAACGGCGGCGGCGCCCTGACCGAAGCTTCCGCCCTCAGCGGTCTCTTCTTTGCCAGCGGTCCCGTGGTGCAAATTCGTGATCATATGGGCCGTATCACGGTCAATGGCGATGACGATGGTAACGTCTACTACGGCGGCCCGATGTCGGTGATGATCGACCGCTACAGTGCCTCGGCCTCCGAGATCTTCGCTGCCGCCATGCAGGATTATGGCCGTGCGTTGATTCTGGGTGAAAACTCGTTTGGCAAGGGGACGGTGCAGCAGCATCGCAGCCTCGCCAAGGTCTATGACTTCTACGAGCAGCCGCTCGGTCACGTGCAGTACACCATCGCCAAGTTCTACCGGATCGACGGTGGCAGCACCCAGAACAAGGGCGTTGCGCCGGATATCAGCTTCCCGACACCGGTTGCTCCGGAAGAGACGGGCGAAAGCCGTGAGTTCAATGCGTTGCCGTGGGACAAGATTGCCTCCGCCAACTACGAGAAACTCGGCAACTTCGCCAGCGTACTGCCCAAGTTGCAGGCGGCGCACGATGCCCGGATCGCCAAGGATCCCGAGTTTGCCTATGTGATGCAGGACATCGCCGACTACAAGGAGGAGAAAGACAAGAAGTCGGTCTCCCTCAATGAGGCGGAGCGTGTTGCAGAGCAGGCGAAACAGGATGAGAAAGCGCTCAAACGTACCAACGAGCGTCTGGCACGTCTTGGCAAGCCGGCGGTGAAGAGTCTGGATGAACTGCCCGCTGATTTTGAAGCGCCCGATGAGTATCTCATCGAAGCGGCCAATATCACGGCGGATCTGGCCAAGGTCAGCAAACGCAGCTGACAAGGCGACCTGTAATGCACAAGGGCGACTGTGGTCGCCCTTTCTTTTTGTCTGGCGTATCTGACGTAATGCAAATTGTTTGACCCCGCCAGTTGGTTGTGACAGCCTCTTTCTCGCCTTTAACAAGCGTGGAAGCAGACAATAATGACCGATCACTCCCAGGCCATGACGGCCAAATATCGCCAGGATTATCAGGCGCCGCTCTACTGGATCGACACCATCGACCTCGATTTCCAACTGCAGGAGCCGCTGACCCAGGTCACCGCCATCACCCGCATTCGTCGCAACGGCGAGCACAATGCGCCGCTCGTCCTCGATGGTGAGCAGCTGACCCTCAAGAGCGTTGCCATTGATGGCATTCCCTGTGACCACTACGAGCAAGGCGAGAGCAGTCTGACCCTGTTCAACCTGCCTGCCGAATGTGTACTGACCATCGTCACCCTGCTGGATCCGGCCGCCAACACCGCGCTGGAAGGGCTTTACAAATCAGGTGATGCCTACTGCACCCAGTGCGAAGCGGAGGGCTTTCGCCGCATCACCTATTATCTGGACCGCCCCGACATTCTGGCGCGTTACAGCACCCGCATTACCGCCGACAAAGCTCAGTTCCCCTTCCTGCTCTCCAACGGCAACAAGGTCGATAGCGGTGATCTGGATGGAGGCCGGCATTTCGTGCAGTGGCAGGATCCTTTCCCCAAACCGAGCTACCTGTTTGCGCTGGTGGCCGGTGATTTCGATGTGGAGCGCAGCCACTACACCACCAAAAGCGGCCGCAAGGTGGCCCTCGAGATCTTCGTCGACAAGGGCAACCTCGATCGCGCCGGTTTTGCCATGGAGAGCCTCATCAACTCCATGCGTTGGGACGAGCAGCGTTTCGGCCTTGAGTATGATCTCGACATCTACATGATCGTCGCGGTGGACTTCTTCAACATGGGCGCCATGGAGAACAAGGGGCTCAACATCTTCAACTCCAAGTTCGTGCTGGCCAATCCGGCCACCGCCACCGACAGCGACTACCACGGTATCGAGCGGGTGATCGGTCACGAATATTTCCACAACTGGACCGGCAACCGCGTCACCTGTCGCGACTGGTTCCAGCTCAGCCTGAAAGAGGGGCTGACGGTATTCCGGGATCAGGAGTTCTCCTCCGATCTGGGCTCCCGTGGCGTCAACCGCATCAACAACGTGCGTACCATGCGTGGCCCGCAGTTTGCCGAAGATGCCGGCCCCATGGCGCACCCGATCCGCCCGGATGTGGTGATCGAGATGAACAACTTCTACACCTTGACCGTTTATGAAAAAGGGTCGGAAGTGATCCGCATGATGCACACCCTGCTGGGGGAAGATGCCTTCCAGGCCGGTATGCGTCTCTACTTCGAGCGTCACGACGGCTCGGCCGCTACTTGCGATGATTTCGTGCAGGCGATGGAGGATGCTTCCGGTGTCGATCTCGGTCGTTTCCGTCGCTGGTACAGCCAGTCCGGCACCCCCGAGCTGACCGTGACCGACGAGTATGATGCCGCCAGCGGTATCTATCGCCTTCATGTGAGCCAGCACACCCCGCCGACTCAGGATCAACCGCAAAAGCTGCCGCTGCATATTCCCCTCGACATCGAGCTTTATGACGAGCGGGGTGCCGTCATTGCGCTGCAGTATCAGGGAAAGGCCATCGGCAACGTGCTCGACGTGCTGGAAGCGGAGCAGACCTTCGAATTCGATCGGGTGCCGGTCAAACCGGTTCCTTCTCTGCTTCGGGATTTCTCTGCGCCGGTCAAGCTGCACTATGACTACAGCGACGAAGCGCTCGCCTTCCTGATGCGCTTTGCCCGCAACGAGTTTGCCCGCTGGGATGCGGCCCAGATGTTGATCAACAAGGCGGTCATCGACGGGGTGGCGCGGGTCCAGCACGGGCAGGGGGTTGAACTCTCCCAAACCCTGCTGGCCGCCTTCGTCGCCATTCTTGACGACAGCGATCTCGATTTGGCCCTCAAGGCGGAGATCCTGGCGCTGCCCGGTGAGGCGACCCTGGCCGAGCTGTTCGAGGTGGCCGATATCGATGCCATCCATCAGGTGCGCGACGCGATCCACACCCGTCTTGCCGAGGCCTTTGGTGCGCGCTTGGCGGCAACCTATCAGAGTCTGCGTCTGAACGGTTATCAGGTGGTGCATGCTGACATGGCCAAGCGGGCCCTCAAAGGGGTAGTGCTCGGCTATCTGGCGGCGCTGGATGCGGAGCATGCCGATGCGCTGGTGCGCGAGCAGTATGCAACTGCCGACAACATGACCGACACTCTGGCGGCGCTGCAGGTGGCCAACGGCTATCTGTTGCCATGCCGCGCTGCGCTGCTGGCCGATTTTGAAGGCAAGTGGGCCAAGGATGGACTGGTGCTGGACAACTGGCTGCGGCTGATTGGCAGCAAACCGGCTGCCGATGTGCTGAGTGAAGTGAAACAGGCGATGAGTCACCCCACTTTCAGCATTCGCAATCCGAACCGGTTGCGGGCGCTGATCGGCAGTTTCGCCATGAGCAATCAGGTGCAGTTCCATGCGGTGGATGGCAGCGGTTACCGCTTCCTGACCGATCTGCTGATCGAGCTCAACGAGGTGAATCCGCAGGTGGCCTCCCGTCTCATCACTCCGCTTATCCAGTTCAAGCGACTGGATGAGGCGCGCAAGGCCCTGATCCGCGCCGAGCTGACCCGTCTTGCCAACCTTGAGGGGCTGGCACGGGATCTGTTCGAGAAGGTCAGCAAGGCACTACAGCAGTAAGTGTTGACGGGGCAGGGGCGTGAATGCGCCTGCCCCTATTGTGTGATTTGTCGTGTGATCAGGAGCAAGCGTGAAGCAGTTTACTTTTCGGCTCTCATTGAATAGCGATGAGGTGATGCTGATGTATCAGGGCCATGCCAGACGGCTGGTGGTGCGCAGCGAACAGGGATTAACCCTGGAACTTGGCATAGAAAAAATACGCCCCTTTGTCGCCATCAATGGTGTGCATGGCTATTTTCGGCTCAAAACCCAGGACGATTACCGCTTTATCAGCCTCGAACGCATAAATTAACAAAAATCGAACAGATTACCGACTGTTTATCTGCTTTGTGTCACTATCTATCCGGTAAACTGGCACAAAGGTAGTGGGAATTTCTGTATTTTTGGTTATTTGCAAAATTTCTCACAGTTTAAGCCGTGATCTGCACCTTGTTTTTAACATCTCGTTAGCACCTTTCCTCGCCTTCCCTTATCCAAGCCATTACACTTCGCAACAACTCTGCACCAGCGGGTAACCAGGGTGGTTGCCTCTGCGTCGGTGGTTAATGTCGTCCGATAAGGAATATAAAAATGGCATTGAAAGACGCCCCTACCTCAGTTCTGCTCGAAAACGTTCTCAGTCTGATCCATCAGAAGTTGCCCAAAAACAGTGCCTCTTTGGTCGAGCGCTTCGTTGCCAAGTTCTACGGCAACATGGCGAGCTCCGATCTGCACGATCGCAATGACAGCGATCTCTATGGCGCGGCCCTGAGCCTGTGGAATGCCCTCAATCAGCGCAGCGGTACCGATCCCTACATCCGGGTCTACAATCCCGAGCTAACCCGTCACGGCTGGCAATCGCCCCATACCATCGTCGAGGTGATCCTGCAGGACTCGCCCTTCCTGGTGGACTCCATCCGGATGGCGCTCAAGCGGCTCAATATCACCGCCCACATGATGCTGCACCAACCGCTGCACCTCATTCGCGGTGCGGATGGCAAGATTGACGCCATTCTGGCGCTCGACAACACCGACGGGCAGACCTCGGTTGAAACGGCCTTCCTTATCGAGATCGATCACCTCACCAGCGAGGAGCAGATGGCCGCGCTGGCTGCCGAGCTCAACTCCGTGGCTGGTGAAGTAGCGCTGGCAGTCGGCGACTGGCAGCCCATGCTAGCCAAGCTCAATGAGATCATCGACGAACTTCCCAAGCGCAAGCACCCGGTCAGCAAGGAGGAAGTGGCCTCCTGCGTTGCTTTCCTCAAATGGGTGGCTGCCCACAACTTTACCCTGATGGGCTATCGCCGTTACGACGTCAAGGCGGTGGAGGGGGATCACGAAATCCTGCCGCAGGCGAGCTCCAGCCTGGGGCTGATGAAAAACTCCATCAAGGAGGTGGGTCAGCGCCTTGGCAACATGCCAGCCAGCGCCCGTCACGCCGCTCTGAGTTCTGATCTGCTGATCCTCACCAAATCCAACAGCAAGTCCCGGGTGCACCGTCCGGCTTATGTGGATTACATTGGCATCAAGCGCTTTGACGAGCATGGCAAGGTGATCGGGGAAGATCGCTTCATCGGTCTCTACGCCTCTTCCATCTACAACACCAGCGCGACCCAGATCCCGCTCATCAGCCATCGTCTCGAACGCATCATGGCCGCCTCCGGTCACGAGAAGGGCTCTCACGCCTACAAGGCGCTGCTGAACGTATTGGAAACCTACCCCCGTGACGAGCTGATCCAGGCCCGTGAAGAGGAGCTGCTGGCCACCGGTCTTGGGGTGCTGGAGATGCAGGAGCGGGACATGTTGCGGCTGTTCGTGCGCCGGGATGTCTATGGCCGTTTCTTCTCCTGCATGGTCTATGTTACCAAGGAGCGCTACAACACGGCGCTGCGCGTCAAGACCCAGCAAATTTTGCAGAAATATTTTGGCAGCAATGAAGAGGTGGAGTTCAACGTCTACTTCACCGAAGGCGTGCTGGCGCGGACCCACTACATAGTGCGGGTCAACAACAACAACGTGGATGTGGATGTGAACGAAGTACAGAACAACCTGATTGAAGCGGCCCGCAGCTGGGACGACAGACTCGACTCCGTGCTGCTTTCCCACTATGGCGAGGCCCGTGGCAACGAGCTGCGCCGCCGTTTCAGTACTGCATTCCCTCGCGCTTACAAAGAAGATGTGCTGCCTGGCTCTGCCGTGGCCGACATCATGGCGCTCGATAACCTGAGCGAAGCCGAGCCGCTGGGGATGCTGTTTTACCGCGCGCAGGAGGAGGAGAACGATCGTCGGGTACGGCTCAAGCTGTTCCACCGCACCGAGCCCATTCACCTCTCCGATGTGCTGCCGATGCTGGAAAACATGGGACTGCGGGTGATCGGCGAGACCCCGTATCAGGTACGCACTCCGGGGGGCGATCTGTTCTGGATCCTCGACTTCTCCATGCTGCTGCATGGCGAGCAGCCCTTTGATCTGGCCCAGAGCCAGGAGCGCTTCCAGCAGGCGTTTGCCGCCATCTGGAACAAGCAGCTGGAAGATGACGGCTTCAACCGTCTGGTATTGGGGGCTGGTCTCACTGGCCGCCAGGTCTCGGTGCTGCGCGCCTATGCCAAATACATGCGCCAGACTGGCGTCTCCTTCAGCCAGTCCTATATCGAAGAGACTCTGACCCGCTACCCGGATATTGCCCAATTGCTGTTCACCCTGTTCGAACAGCGCCTCGATCCGGCCGGCAAGCAGGACGCCAAGGTACAGGCCAAGTTGCACGAGGAGCTGGCCGCCAAGCTGGATCAGGTGGCCAACCTGGATGACGATCGCATCATCCGCCGCTATGTGGAGATGATTGACGCTACCCTGCGCACCAACTACTACCAGCTGGACAAGGCGGGCAACATCAAGCCCTACATCTCCTTCAAACTGGCGCCGTCCAGCATCACCGACATGCCACTGCCGCTGCCGAAATTCGAGATCTTCGTCTACTCGCCGCGGGTGGAAGGGGTACATTTGCGCTGGGGTAAAGTGGCTCGTGGCGGTCTGCGCTGGTCCGATCGCAAAGAGGACTTCCGCACCGAAGTGCTGGGTCTGGTGAAAGCCCAGCAGGTGAAGAACACCGTCATTGTGCCGGTGGGGGCCAAGGGCGGTTTCTACTGCAAACAGATGCCGGTGGGGGCGCCTCGCGCCGTTATCCAGGAGGAGGGCAAGGCCTGTTATCGCCTGTTTATCCGCGGTCTGCTCGATGTGACTGACAATATCATCGGCGGCGAGGTGATCCCGCCCAAATCCGTGGTGCGTCACGATGAGGATGACTACTACCTGGTGGTCGCTGCCGACAAGGGCACAGCCACATTCTCCGACATCGCCAACGAAATAAGCCTCGAATATGGCCACTGGCTCGGCGATGCATTCGCCTCCGGCGGCTCGGTCGGTTACGACCACAAGAAGATGGGTATCACCGCCCGCGGCGCCTGGGAGTCGGTCAAGCGTCACTTCCGTGAAATTGGCGTCAACTGCCAGACCACCGACTTCACTTGCGTGGGGATTGGGGACATGGCGGGCGACGTGTTCGGCAACGGCATGCTGCTCTCCGAGCACACCCGGCTGGTGGGCGCGTTCAACCACATGCACATCTTCGTTGACCCCACTCCGGATGCGGCCAAGAGTTTTGTCGAGCGCCAGCGCCTGTTCGATCTGCCGGGCTCCAGCTGGGATGACTACAACCGCGAGCTGATATCACAAGGGGGCGGTATCTTCCTGCGCTCGGCCAAGTCCATCAAGCTGAGCCCCGAGATGCAGACCCTGCTCGGCACCGACAAGACCAGCATGGCGCCGAACGAGCTGATCAAGGCGCTGATTTGCCTCAATGTAGACCTGCTGTGGAATGGCGGCATCGGCACCTATGTGAAGAGCGCCCGCGAGAGCGATGCCGAGGTGGGCGATCGCAGTAACGATGCTCTGCGGGTCAATGGTCGCGATCTGCGGGCCCGCATCGTGGGTGAGGGGGGCAACCTCGGCTTTACCCAGCTCGGTCGGGTGGAGTACGCCAGTCAGGGCGGTCGCATCAATACCGATTTTACCGACAACGTGGGCGGGGTGGACTGCTCTGACAACGAGGTGAACATCAAGATCCTGCTCAACCAATTGGTGGCGGCAGGGGATCTGACGCTCAAGCAGCGTAACCAGATGCTGTATGAGATGACCGACGACGTGGCGCAGATCGTGATCACCAACGCCTATCGCCAGTCCCAGTCCATCTCGGTCACCAGCTTCCGCGGCTCTGAACAACTGAAAGAGCAGCAGCGCTTTATTCAGGGGCTGGAGCGGGAAGGCAAGCTCGATCGTGCGCTGGAGTTCCTGCCATCCGATGAGGAGCTTTCCGAGCGGATGGCGGCAGGGCAGGGACTGACCCGCCCCGAACTGGCAGTGCTGGTGGCCTACGGCAAGATGGTGCTGAAAGAGCAGCTCAACTGCCCGGAAGTGACCGACGAGCCCTTCCTCGCTAACATGCTGGTCACCAGCTTCCCGGCCAAGGTGCAGCAGCAGTTTGGTGCACAGCTGGCCGATCACCCGCTACGCGGCGAGATCATCGCTACCCGGGTGGCCAACATGTTGGTCAATGACATGGGGCTCAACTTCGCCAGCCGGATGAAGGACGAGACCGGAGCCTCGGTGGCGGAAGTGGCCTGCTGCTTTGCCATGGCCCGCGAAGTGTTTGGCATGAACCAGCTGTGGCGCGATATCGAAGGGTGCGACAACCTGGTGGATGCCCAGACTCAGCTCGAACTGATGTTCTACAGCCGCCGCATTGTGCGCCGAGCCACCCGCTGGTTCCTGCGTGCTCGCAATCGCAGCTGGAGTATCAGCGAGAACATCGCCTTCTTCCGCCCGGCGTTCGAAACCTTAGGGAAGCACCTCTACGAGGTCATGGATGAGAGCGAAGTGGCCGAGCATCGTCAGGCTGTCGCCAAGTGGATGGAGAAACAGGTGCCGGAGGCCATTGCCCGTCAGGTCGCCCATATGAGCAGCCTCTTCTCCAGCCTGGATCTGGCGCAAATTGCCGCGGAGCACAAGACCGATATCCTGCGCGCCGCAAATGTTTACTATCGCCTCGGGGCCAAGCTTGATCTGCACTGGTTCCTCGACCAGATCAACCATCAGCCGGTCGGCAACCACTGGCAGGCGATGGCGCGTGCCTCCTTCCGCGAAGATCTTGACTGGCAGCAACGCAGTCTCACTTCTGTGGTACTGGAAGGGTGCAAAGATCAGGGAGAATGCGCTACCATACTGGCCGACTGGATTTCGGAGCATGAGCAACTCTTGTCCCGTTGGACCCACATGTTGGCCGACTTCAAGACCACCAGTACCCACGAGTTCGCCAAGTTCTCGGTGGCCTTGCGAGAGTTGAACCTGCTCCAGTTGAATTGTCGGGCACTTTAATTGCCAGATTAAGGCATGACACCGACATTACACCTAAAGCCCCGGCCAGTTGCCGGGGCTTTCTTTAAGGAGCAAAGATGTTGTACCCCATCGCCAGGCATTTCCTGTTCAAACTCAATCCGGAACAGGCTCACGATCTCTCCATGAAATATTTGCCCCGCCTTCTCGGTACGCCACTCGATTGTTTCTTCCGCCAGAATTTGCCGAAACGCCCCGTCACTGTCATGGGGCTTTCTTTTGCCAATCCGGTGGGATTGGCGGCCGGTCTGGATAAAGATGGTGAGTGCATTGACGCGCTGGGCGCCATGGGATTTGGTTTTATCGAAGTCGGTACCGTCACCCCCAGACCCCAAAGCGGTAATGACAAGCCGCGCCTGTTCCGGGTTATTCCGGCAGAGGGGATCATCAACCGGATGGGATTCAACAACAAGGGGGTGGATCATCTGGTGGCCAAGGTAAAAGAGGCCAAATATCAGGGAGTCATCGGCATTAATATCGGCAAAAACAAAGACACTCCCATCGAACAGGGCAAGGATGATTACCTGATCTGCATGGACAAGGTTTATGATCATGCCGGTTATATTGCCGTCAATATCTCTTCCCCCAACACCCCGGGTTTGCGTTCACTGCAATATGGCGAGGCGCTGGATGAATTGCTGGCCGCCCTCAAGGTGCGTCAGCAAGAGCTGGCCGCCCAATATAAAAAGTATGTGCCGCTGGCGGTTAAAATTGCCCCGGATTTAAGCCTTGAAGAAATAGATCAGGTGGCCGCGTCGCTGGTACGGAATGGTATTGATGGGGTTATCGCCACCAATACCACCCTCGAGCGCGAGATGATTTATGACATGCCCCACGCCGGTGAAGCGGGTGGCTTGAGCGGTCGTCCGCTGCAGCACAAGAGTACCGAGGTGATCCGTCATCTGGCCAAGGCGCTCAATGGTGCTCTGCCAATTATCGGTGTGGGTGGTATTGATAGTGCCATGGCCGCCCGTGAAAAATTGGCCGCCGGTGCCAGTCTGGTACAAATTTATAGCGGCTTTATTTATAAAGGGCCGGGGTTGGTCAAAGAGATTGTGACCAATATTTAAGAAATAGATGGCGGAGCCCTTTATTTGACGTTGCTGATTTCCTGCATATGGAATAAAGTCAACTGGTAATTATCAAGTAAGGGCTCCAACATGTTTATCCAACCGACCGATAGCTGGCAATGGCACTATGATGCCCAGAGTGACCGTCTGATGTTGGACCTGTCTGATAACATGTTATTTGCGACCGAGTATAAAGGGCGACAATTGGTGCCCAGTTCGTTTGCAGCCCAGCCTTTTTGTGTCGATGATACCGCCCTCTATTATCAGTTGATGGATAAAGCAGCCGAACTTGAGTGGAGTATTCCCCATCAGGTTCAGTTGGTGCTTAATGCCATCGCGGTCAGTCGCTTTTATAAACCCCTGATGCCGCAAAGCTGGTTTTTTAGTGAACAACATCCGCAAGTGATCCCGCAAAACGGTGATCTGGTCCTGATGAATACACCCCATGGTAACGGCGAATTTATGGTCATTGAGGCAGGGGAGCAGGCCAGCGTCTGTTTGAACCTCACTGCCGATCTGGTATTGACCACCAGTAAAGCTTTGCCGCGTTTCGGGGTGATCAAGGTGATGAATAACCGGATGAAACCGCGTATTACCGTGACCGAGCAATATCGTCAGGTTAGTTGATATATTTTCATCAATCGTTTTATCTCTGTGATTACACCGCTGCCTGTTTTTACTGTTGTCACCTCAATCGTGCCTCGTTTCTGATACTTCATTGATCCGCGAACATCTTGCCCATTCTGATTGATCTTCATAGTTGTGATCCAGCCTCTCTTGAGGCTTGTTACATCCACTTGCACCACGCAGTATCTTGGTATTCCGTGCTGTAAGCATGGTACTTCCCTCTGTTTCGCTCTGCTTGCGTAGTGCCTCCACCTAACTATCAACACATCACTCACTGCTGCGATTTTCTTCATACGACATTTTATGCTTGAAACGAGAGCTATTCTCACTTACATTTTGTTATAACATAACAAAATGGAGTTGCCATGAAGCCTCATATTCATCCTGATTATCGTTTGGTTCTGTTCCATGACACGGCGGCAGATGCCTTTTTCCTGGTCGGTTCAACCATCAAGAGCGATCGCCGCTACACGTGGCAAGACGGGAAGGAGTATCCCTATGTGTCGCTCGATGTTTCCAGCCAGTCGCACTCGTTCTATACCGGCAAGCAGAAGCAGGTATCGAGTGAGGGGAGTGTGGCCCGTTTCAACAAGCGCTTTGGCGCATTTTCAAGCAAGAAGGAGTCCTGAATGCAGGTCGTCTGTTCACTCAAATCCGCACGGGCGCGCCACCCCGATTGTCAGTTGGTGCGCCGTCGGGGCAAATTGTTCGTGATTTGCAAAAGCAATCCCCGTTTCAAGGCCCGTATGAAGTGATCCGCTAAATGATGTCTGGCCCCATGATCTCGCCATCGGGTAGTCATGGGGCCTTTTACCTTTTCGCCACCTATCAATCTGTTTCCATCCTGCTGTTTGCGCCGACTTTTGCATGCTCCAGCCCGCCTGATGAGGTATAATGCGGCACTATTTTTATGGGTTCCCCGTGAGCGTGATGAAAGAATTTTTTGCAACCTGCCCCAAGGGGCTGGAAAACCTGTTGGCCGACGAGCTGACCACCCTGGGCGCAGAGCAGGTCCGTGAGACCGTGGCTGGCGTTCACTTCAAAGGCGAACTGGCAATTGGCTACAAGGCCTGCCTGTGGAGTCGTTTTGCCTCCCGTATTGTGCTGGTGCTCTCCGAATTCCAGATGAACGATGATCTGGATCTCTATCTGGGCGCCCACACCATCCCCTGGGAAGAGCACTTCTCCGGTACCTCTACCATCGCGGTGGACTTTACCGGTACCAACCCCGCCATTCGCAATACCCAATATGGCGCGCTGAAGATCAAGGATGCCATCGTAGATCGCTTCACCAAGCGCGGTCACGTGCGTCCGGACGTGGACAAAAAGTCGCCGGACATTCGCATCATGGCGCACCTGGGCAAAGGCAAAGCCAATATCACGCTGGACTTGTCAGGCCCTGCGCTGCACCAGCGTTTCTATCGTCAGGGAACCGGTGAGGCACCGCTTAAAGAGAACCTGGCCTGCGCCATGATTGCCCGTAGCGGCTGGGCCGGTGAGCCCATGATGGACCCGATGTGCGGTTCCGGTACCTTGCTGATTGAAGCGGCCTTTATCGCCGCCGACATGGCACCGGCGCTGCGCCGCGAGCGCTTCGGTTTCGATCGCTGGCTGCAGCACGATAGCGAGCTGTGGCAAAGCCTGATGATGGAAGCGCAAGTGCGAGCCAAACGCGGCATGCAGCGTTGCGAAGTAAAACTGTTTGGTTGTGATGCCGACCAGCGTGTGCTGCTCAAAGCCCGTGATAACGCCAAAGCAGCCGGTGTGGCCCACCTCATCACCTTCAAGCAGGCCGACGTCACCAAGCTGGAAAACCCGCTGCCGATGCCTGCCCCTGTTGAAGGGGAAGCAGGTCAAGGGGAGGCCCGCCAGGTCGGCATGCTTATCTCCAACCCGCCTTACGGCGAGCGTCTTGGCGAGTTCCCGGCGCTGCTGGAAGTGCATCAGGCCCTTGGCGATGCCCTGCGTCGCAGCTTCCAGGGGTGGAGAGTCTCCATTCTTTCCGCATCGCCCGAGCTGCTCAGCTGTCTGCGCCTGCGCGCCGACAAGCAGTATCGCCTGTTCAACGGCGCCCTCGAGTGTCAGCTGCGCAATTATCAAATCGCACTGGACTCCGTGGCTTCCCAAAAAGAGGTCGCACAGGACTTTGCAAACCGTCTGCGCAAGAATCTGAAAACCCTCGAGAAATGGGCCAACAAAGAGGGCATCGATTGCTATCGCATCTACGATGCCGACTTGCCGGAATACAACGCCGCCATCGACCGCTATCAGGACTATCTGGTGGTGCAGGAGTATGCCGCGCCCAAGGACATCCCCGCCCAGAAGACCCGTCAGCGTCTGCTCGACATGGTTCAGGCCGCCATCAAGGTGACCGGCATGGATGGCGAGAAGGTGATCCTGAAGGTACGTGAGCGTCAGGAAGGCAAACAGCAGTATCAGAAGCTCTCCGAAGAGCAGCACCGGATGGAAGTGCAGGAGTACGGTGCCCGCCTGTGGGTCAACCTCTACGACTATCTGGATACCGGCCTGTTCCTCGACCACCGTCAGACTCGCCGCATGCTGGGCCAGATGGCCAAGGGCAAGCGCTTCCTGAACCTGTTTGCCTATACCGGCAGTGCCACCGTGCATGCAGGTCTTGGCGGTGCCAGCGAGACCACCACAGTGGACATGTCCCACACCTACCTGAACTGGGCGCAGGACAACATGCGTCTCAACTCGCTGGTGGGCCGTCAGCACAAGTTTGTCCAGGCCGATTGCCTGAAGTGGTTGTCTGAAGCCGATGAGCAGTACGACCTCATCTTTATCGATCCGCCCACCTTCTCCAACTCCAAGCGGATGGACGAGAGCTTCGACGTACAGCGCGATCACCTGTTGCTGATGCAGCACCTGAAGCGCCTGCTGGCGGCGGACGGCACCCTGGTCTTCTCCAACAACAAGCGTCACTTCAAGATGGATCTGGCCGGTCTAGAGGCCACTGGTCTCAAGGCCCAGAACATCACCCAGAAGACGCGACCGAAGGATTTCGAGCGCAACCAGCACATCCACAACTGCTGGATCATCACCCATGCGCCGGAGCAAGGCGAGGCGTGATGCTGACCCTGTTTCATACCGACGGTTGCCACCTGTGCGAGCAGGCCTGGGCGCTGGTGGAGGAGGCCGGCCTTGCCGCTACCACCCGCCAGTGCGACATCATGGATGATGAGCAGTGGCTTGCCGCCTATCGGGTGCGCATTCCGGTGCTGCGTGACGAAGCAGGCCGCGAGCTCGGCTGGCCCTTCACACTGGTGGAGCTCAAAAGCTGGGCCGCCCGTCAGGGGTGAGAGTGATTTGACGATAAAACGGGGGCAGACCCAGTCTGCTGCCCGTTTTTTTCATATGAAATAAGGAACACACATGGCTCTTTTAACATTGCACGGCGCATGTCTGTCGTTCAGTGATTTCCCGCTGCTCGACAATGCCGAATTGACCATCGAGCGGGGCGAGCGCCTCTGTCTGGTTGGCCGCAACGGGGCGGGCAAGTCTACCCTGATGAAGGTCATTGCCAGCGAATTGCCGCTGGACGACGGGCGTCTGGTGCTGCAACAAGATTTGAAAGTGACCCGCCTTGAGCAGGATCCGCCTGCTTCCAGCGAGCTGACGGTGTTTGACTATGCCGCCGAAGGGCTGGCGGGGGTGGGGGAGCTGCTCAAGCAGTACCACCACATCTCCATGGAGCTGGCGAGCGATCCGTCAGATGCCAATATTCGCAAGATGAGCGAGTTGCAAGAGCAGCTCGACTATCAGAACGGTTGGCAGTTCGAGACCCGCATCAGTCAGGTGTTGACCCTGCTGGGGCTGGATCCCGATGTGACCCTCGATAGTCTCTCTGGCGGTTGGCTGCGAAAAGTGGCGCTGGCCCGTGCGCTGGCTTGCGATCCCGACTTGTTGCTGCTCGATGAGCCGACTAACCACCTGGATATCGAGGCCATCAACTGGCTGGAAGAGTTCCTCAAGGATTTCCGTGGCGCCATCGTTTTCATCTCCCACGACCGTGAGTTCATCCACAAGCTGGCGACCCGGATCATCGATCTGGATCGCGGCGTGATCACCTCCTGGCCCGGCAACTATGACGAGTACCAGCAGGGCAAAGAGGAGTGGCTGCGGGTCGAAGAGCTGAAAAATGCTGAGTTCGATCGCAAGCTGGCGCAGGAGGAGGTGTGGGTACGCCAGGGGATCAAGGCGCGCCGTACCCGTAACGAGGGGCGAGTGCGCGCCCTCAAGGCGATGCGCATGGAGCGTACCCAGCGTCGCGAACTGCAGGGCAAAGCCAAGCTGCAACTCGACGAGGCGAGCCGCTCCGGCAAGCTGGTATTTGAAGCTGAAGGGTTGGGACTCGACTTTGGTGATCGCACCCTGTTCGAGGGGCTGGATCTGCAGGTGCTGCGTGGGGACAAGATTGCGCTGGTCGGCCCCAACGGTTGCGGCAAGTCGACCCTGATCAAGCTGCTGCTGGGTCAGCTAGATGCCACTCGTGGTTCGGTGCGTCAGGGTACCAATCTGGAAGTGGCCTACTTCGATCAGTACCGCGAACAGCTCGATCCCGAGCAGACGGTGGTGGACAACGTCGGGGAGGGCAAGCAGGAAGTGATGGTGCGCGGTCGCTCCCGCCATATCCTCGGCTATCTGCAGGACTTCCTGTTTGAACCCAAGAGGGCCAGAACGCCGGTCAAGGCGCTTTCTGGCGGTGAGAAAAACCGTTTGCTGCTGGCCAAGCTGTTCCTTAAACCGAGCAACCTGCTGATCCTCGACGAACCGACCAACGACCTCGACGTCGAGACACTGGAGCTGCTGGAAGAGCTGCTGGCGGACTATCCAGGCACTCTGCTGCTGGTCAGTCACGATCGTCGCTTCATCGACAATACGGTAACCGGTTGCTGGCTGTTTGAGGGGGATGGCCGCATCAGCGACTACGTGGGCGGCTATGCCGACATGATTGCGACCCGCGAGCAGCAGCGTGCTCAGCAACAGGCCAAGAGCACGCCTGTGAAGGCTCCCGAGCCGGTAGCCACAGTGAGCGAAGCGCCGAAGAAAGGCAAAAAACTCTCCTACAAGCTACAGCTTGAACTGGATGGTCTGCCGGCGCGTCTTGAGCAGCTGGAAGCCGAACTCGATGCGCTGCAAAGCGAGATCAACCAGCCCGGTTTCTTCTCCCTGCCAAGCGAGCAGACCCAGCCCAAACTGGCCGAATTGAGTGCAGCCGAGACGGCGCTGGAGGAGGCATTTGCTCGTTGGGAAGAGCTGGAAGGACTCAAAAATCAGGAGTAAGTTCCCTGTAATTAAAACTTAATCCAGTTCAGTGCCTTGTGTCACATAGCCCGGTTAGGGTGGAAGTTTTTGTTTGACCGAGTGCGCTCGCAGGAGTAAAGATGAAAGCGACCGATGAGAATTTGGTCGCTTTTTTTGTTCCACGAAGAGGGTCGTAGATGATGAAGAGACAGAAGCGGGACCGTCTGGAAAGAGCTCGTGCTCGTGGTTATCAGGCTGGCGTGGTCGGCAAACAGAAAGAAGCGTGTCCGTATCAATGCCTGGATGCCCGTGGGCATTGGCTTGGTGGTTGGCGTGACGCCATGGAAGGGCGGGGCTCAGGCCTCTTCATGAAGTAGCAGGTACTTCATCACTCATTACAAAAGGAAAGGGGCCGTTGTGGCCCCTTTGCGTTAATGCTGTTTTACCACCAATCAGAGAGATCAGAATGCGGTAGTATCTTTGAAGAGGCCCACTTTCAGGTCGGTGGCGCTGTAGATCGGACGGCCGTCGACTTCGACCACACCATCAGCAATTCCCATCACCAGCTTGCGGTTGATGACCCGCTTGAAGGTGATCTTGTAGGTCACTTTCTTGGCGGTCGGCAGGATCTGGCCGGTGAATTTCACTTCACCCACGCCCAGAGCACGACCCTTGCCAGGACCGCCTTTCCAGCCTAGGAAGAAGCCAACCAGCTGCCACATGGCATCCAGACCGAGACAGCCAGGCATCACGGGATCGCCGGGGAAGTGACAATCGAAGAACCAGAGATCAGGGGTAATGTCGAGCTCTGCGAGGATCTCTCCCTTGCCGTGCTCGCCGCCGTGGTCATTAATCTTGACGATGCGATCCATCATCAACATGTTGGGGGCGGGCAGCTGACTGTTACCCTCACCAAACAGTTCGCCACGGCTGCAAGCCAGCAGCTCCTCACGGGTAAAAGAGTTCTTGCCCTGTTCGCACAGGGAAAGGCGGGCTTCCATGGTTGGATTGTCTACGGTCACACTGAGTTTCCTTCAAATGAATAAAGCTGCGTCAATCTAGCGTACAGTTGTTAGCTAAACAACTCCGATCACTTCATTAACGGCCCAACCAGCGCTCCAGCAGCGAGCGTAGTAGCCCGGCTTTTGCTGTGGTGCCGTTCAGTTCATCCAGACGCTCCTGAATACGGCCAAACAAGGTGTCAGGCATATCAGGTTCACCGGCCACACAACCGGTCAGTAGCTCGATGGCCTCTTCAACATGGTCCACCGGATGGATGTGGAACTGGCCTGCTTCAACCGCTGCAATCACCTCGTCAGAGAGGTTAAGCTGCTGGATGTTGGTGCCCGGCAAAATGATCCCTTGCTTGCCGGTGATGCCGTGGATCTTGCACACCCGGAAGAAGCCTTCAATCTTCTCGTTCACGCCACCAACGGCCTGCACATTGCCAAACTGATCGACCGCACCGGTCACGGCGAAGTGCTGATAGATAGGCTGGCGGGCGAGGGCAGAGAGCAGGGCACACAGGCCGGTCAGGGAGGCACTGTCACCATCGATTTCGTGGTAAGACTGCTCGAATACCAGATTGGCCGACAGAGGGGAGGGGTTCTCGGCACCGAACTTGTTGGAGAGGTAGCCGTGAATGATCATCATCGCCTTGGCATGAATATGGCCAGCCAGTTCAGCCTTGCGCTCGATATCCGCCACATCGCCATCACCCAAGTGAACAGTGGCGGTCAGGCGTACCGGTTCGCCAAAGTCATATGGGTGACCGGAGACCTGAATGACGGAGAGACCATTAATTTGGCCAATCTCTTCACCATCGGTTTGCAGCAGGATCTGGCCGTCGATAACCCCCTGATCGGACTGCTCAACCAGATAGTTGAGGCGATAATCCTGCTCCTCCAGCGCACCACGAATGTGCTCGTCGGTGACCTCTTCCGCTTCCAGCTCCCGTGCCAGACTGTCAGCCATCCTCATGATGGCGGAGAGTTGTACCGCGGAGAGAGAGAGCCACTCCTGGTGATCACAGAGTCTGCTGGCATGGCGACAGAGTGCGACAAGGGCTGCCGGTGTGAAATCCAGCAAGTTCCAGCGTTCACGTAACCAGGCCAGATACTGCAGAAACTCCTGCAGGTCTTCCTCTATGTTTACTTCGGATACTAGGTCGGCGCGCAGGAATATACGCTCTGACATGTCACGATCCAGCATCTGGAACTCAGCCACGTCCAGTCGGTCACCCACCAAGATCAGCTTGAGCTTGATGGGGGTCGCTTCAGGTGCAAAGAAGGGGGTTAGTGTCTTGCCTTCCTGATAGGCGTTCCAGTCCAGCTCGCCTTTTTGCATAGCATTTTTGAGCTTAAACCAAAGATGAGGCTGGTCGAGCAGCTCATCCAGTTGAAGAATAAGGTAGCCACCATTGGCCTGACGTAGCAAACCTGGTTCCAGCAAGTGCTGATTCGCGTAGACAGAACCCTGTTCTGTCTGATAGTTGATGGAACCAAACAGGGTATCCCAGTTGAGATCACGACCGTAAATTACCGGTGCTTCCTGCTCTTGGTGATGAATAAGCAGGTTGATCAGCACCGGATGCTGAAACTCCAGTCCCAATGCCACATGGGCCGCCAGATCCGAGAGAAAGTCATCGATCTTTGGATCGTTGTTTTGCTTGCGCATGATGCGGGTTACGATTCGCTCGGCATCGAGATGGTGGCTAAGCAACTTGAGTAGCTCGCCAACCATTTCGCAAAACTCAACGCCAGTACCGGGTTGCAGTCGCAGCCAGATAGGTTTGAACGGGTTGTTGAGATTCTCGGTATAGCAGAGGTCGAACAGATCGCCATCCTTACCATTGGAGTCGGCAATCAGAGTGCGGCACACATCTTCATAATCGGCACCGGGGAAACCGTTGAGCAGCATAACCGGGCAATCACCATCAAAACTGGCCAGACGTTTGATACCGGAGATTGCTCTGGGTTGCAGAGCGGCAAAGGGGATGGGATCAAGCTCACAAAGCCTGGGGAACTGTTCAATCGCAAAAGCGGGTTTTAATTGTTCTGATGTTAATTCAGCCACTTAAGACGTCCGGTCGAAGATAGGATCAATTGTTGCCATTATACACAGTTCAATAAGAGGTGACAGGAAACAAGATACCAAATTTAACATAATATACATTATGCGCAATGACGGATGCAGGAGGACTGAATGAAGAGAACTGAGCAATGGAGCCGCTTTGATGTGGCTGACGGCTTGGCCACTGAGGCCGATATGGTTGCCTATCTGCAGGCAGCCCTTGAAGATGGTGATCCGGCGCTGCTGACTGCGGCGTTTGATGATGTGGAGCGTGCTCGTGCCAAACTGCGTGGCCAGCCGAGCTACACACTGAAAGAACTGTTGGCACACTGTGACCCCAATGCCGCGTCACCAGGTGAAATGGATTGGGGCCCAGATATGGGTTCAGAGAAAGTTGATAGCCGGTGAATTGAGTTTCTTCAGAAAGTCTTCAGAAACTTCACCCTGTTCGTTAGCGTTCTCGAAGACTTGGCTCATCACACTGAGGTCTTCAAGGAAGATTGGCGGCAAAGAACCCATCAATGCGTGCATGAACTGAGGATTATCAGCAAGCTCATCGGATATTGTGGCAATGAGACTTTGCTGGAATGACCTCAGGTTGTTCTCTGACCAGATGATATAAGAAGCAGCGGCGAGAGTTACGATCTCAATGAACTCAAAGGCCAACACATCATCTTCTTGGCCCTCAGCACAGAGCCCTGCGTACATTTCATCTATCAATGGTTTTACATAGGAAAATGAAGGGTCTGGTTGCGGCAATGACTGAAACACACGAATCTGGTCATCGTTTAATGTGTAATGAGTTGATTGTCGAGCTATGGACGCCTGCTTCGCTTTTCTAGCCTGCTTGGCTTTGAGCTTCGAGCGCTGAGCCCGTTTGTCCCTGCTTGCCATATAGTCCTTCATTAAGTAGAAAATGAGATTCGTATGATGCAACAAGCCAAGATAGCAGACAAGGTTAAGGCTAATGCCGATAACCCCATTTATCGGCATCATTGTGAGAGATAACAAGGCTTTATTCAGCCGGTTCTGCGGCACAATTCCTTCACCAATCCAGCACATGACGATGAACCGTCACGAATGCCGCTCTCGGCCAGCTTAAGAAGATCCTCACCCAAGTCAGCAAGACCTGCCATCCGGTTCCCCTGCTGTTTGGCAATGTAGAGGTCGGCCAACTTGGCCAACTGATCCGCCAAAGCCCCCTCGCCCACAACATCTACTCGCTCAACCAGGAAGTCGGGCGGTGCCTTTTCCTGGTTGAAGTAGTCATCCCAATGATCAGATATACCCCCTCCCCTTAGTCGATATTCTGAAACCACAAATGTCCCATTTTGAGACAAGAGTCCACTATTAGAGGCTGCCTTGACCTGGTTAAAGTAGTCGCCTTAATGGATGGACAGATCCCCTGCCCTTACTCAATATGCTAAAGATGCAAATTTCCCGTGTTGAATAGTTAACACTTACAAAAGTGCTGGATCACCAATGCCCTTGATGCAATAAGCGCTCCCTCCCCTCTTGGCTTTCGTGACTTTTATAATGGTGCATTTAACGTAACCATTTATATATTTTCGTTATGTTGTGTTTGGCTCCTGAGTGTTTTCGGTAGCCCACGATGATGACCATTCTTATAAGTCATCAAATCACCTTTTTAGACCTCGATGCACTCCACAGAGAGAATGAAAAAGACCCGCCTTTTGCGAGACGGGTCTTGTTCTTTCATTCCGGCTGATCAGGCTATTAGCCAATGTTTGCGTTTGGGTATGGGCGTTCGCGGATGGGATATGTGGACATTGCTGCACATATCCATGATTAACCTCTTCAGTTCATTCATATCGACAGAGTGAAGTGTTAACGACCAGAATGCTCTCGCCTGGCTGTAGTGCATGCCGTTGGTATAGAGCAGGGTGTCATTTTCAAAACGAAGTTGGCTACAGGGTGCCTCCATCTGCAATCCTGTTTCGGGAAACCAGATATTCAACGTGCCTGAGGGGATAAGGGTAAATTGCGCCATCAGATCGCCTTGTCCGACAATCTTGTAGGTCTTCTTGATGATGTCTATCGGCATAGGGGGTTGTCTCGATGTTTGAGCAAGCGATTTGGTTATTTTTCTCTCTGATACGGAATAAATATTGATCCCGCGGATGGCTACCTGCTCGTTCTTAACAGCCCTGCTGTTCCCTGAACCGGTTGCCATCCAGAGAAGTACAAAATAACGGCACCAGCTTGAATTAGACCTTAATGAATCACTTTTTTAGGTCACGATGCTCACCCGCCCTTTGAACGATTATCTCTCGTTTGTTGGCTCAATCTGTCTAGCGGTTTTTGTTGCGCGCTCTCATGTCGTTCGCTGTTGCTGGTGTGCAGGTATTTCGAAGTGGTGTCGATGCTGTCATGTCCTGCATCGGCTTGTACGTGGGAAAGCGGTCGACCATGCAGGTTGATGTCATGGGTGATCCCGGTGTGGCGGATCGCATGGGGAGAGAGTTGCCGCATCTCGGCCGCATCCTGGACAAATCCATCCTGCTCTGCCAATTCTGCGCCTTTACCGATGATCACCATGATCAAATCCCGTAGCTGGCGAATTCCAAGGTTGGCGTTGAGTTCCCCCTGATCGCGACCATGTGCTGCCGCTTTATGGCGAACGAACAGTGGTGTCTGTTCATCCGGTCTCGGCAAGGGAGAGAGACCGAGGAAACGGCGGTAGCGTTCGAGTGCCGCCAACAGCGCTTGGGATACCGCTACGGTACGCCGTTTGCCCCCCTTGCTTTGCGGAATAAAGTAGCCCCAGACGCCGGTTTTGCGATCCCGCCTGAACTGCCCCATCACAGGGGTAAAGCCCGGCCGGGCTGCAACCTCAGAGATCCGCAGATAGCAGGCGTACATCAGAATGGTGAGAAAACGGCTGCGCTCGTGTTGCTCCGGATGGTCGTTGGCAAGGGTATCGGCGGCCTGCATCACGTATGACCACTGCAATTCGCTGAAGGCCTGAACCTGATCATCGGCCTCCTGCTGTTGCGGCCGTTTGACCCGCTGCAGCAGCAGAGCGGGATTCCTGTCCATGTACTCCTCCTGGATCAGGAACTGGAAGAAGGCCGACAGGATGGCGAGCTTGGTCTTCATCGCCTGCTCGCTAAGACGATAGGGCAAGGTGCGGCCCAGCTCCCGCTTGCCGAGAAACGGTCGCCATTGCGGATTGGGCAACCGCTCTCCCCACTCCTTGTCGAGGATGAACTGCGCTACGTTGCGATAGGCGATCAACTCGTCAGGGGGCGACTGACAGTAGTCGAGATAGCGGATCATGATGCGGCGAGTGAGATCTTTCGGGCTGATGGCCGCCTCGCGAAAGCACCAGTGTAAAAAAGTGGTCAGTTCGCTGCGATAGGTTTTGTAGTTGTTTTCGCTGTTGCGCTGCTCTAGCAGCCAATCGACCGCCAGTTCGTAAACCAGCCCGGCATCGGGCACATCATTGAGGCTGAGGTTGGCAAGGTACTGATTGACCTGCGGATTGCCAGCTTCCAGATAGATAAGGCTGTCAAACAGCGGCATGGCCGGCGGCAAGGATAATGGTTGTTGAGTCATGGTGTTGCTTGTTGATGCTGAGATGAGTCGATATGAGCCTGTGAGCCGAGTTGCTAGAAAAGGGCTCGTGATAGATGAATGCGGCTTCTATTGGGATTGGTACTGCCTCTTGTTGTTGCTGATTAAAGTCACCGGGAGCGATCTGGATAACGTTCTCTCCACTGTTTGCTCATTATTTCCTCATAGATCTGGCTGGTGTCGCTCAGTGGTGCACGCTATTCAGTTATGCATAGGATATGCAGCATGGTTAAAAAATTCTCGGGGTAAATAGCCGTGAAAATGGTTTTAAATGCAAATAAAGTGAATGCGTTGAACCATTTATCCCGAGAAATAAGGTCTGTGCCATCAGGCCACCTGCTTTAGTGGCTTCTCCTTGCGCTTGGCTGCTGGAGCCTGTTCCTCTTTCGTGCCTGCCTGAACCTTGCCGCCGCGCAGCAGGGTTTGCAGCACATCGCGTTGCTCTGCCAGGTAGAATGCCAGACTCTCTTGCTGCTCTGGGGCCAGCTCGATCGGGGCGCCAGCCAACAGGGTCATCAACTCGTCTGCCGTATCCAGCAGCTTGTCATAGGCATCGGCCTCTTTTTTGCTGGCAAAGGTCATTTTTTCCACTCCCCCACGAACAACCACATATTTGATCTCGACAGCCATGATGGCCTCCTCTTGGTGATGATGGATAGAGTATATGTATGGATATACAGTATTGCAAATAACCTCACCGGAAATGAGTTCGTCGGGGGTTAGCGACAAAAGCCGCGCTGGATCAAGTTGTCTCAAAGTGCCATTTGACTTCCACGCCAGACTGGTCGGATCATGGCCTTATGACGATCGTACGACACCTGTTTATCCTGCTGATGGTAGAGGTGCTGCTCCTCGGGAGTATCGCCCACGTGGTCGTGGGACTCCCCTGGTTGCTGACCCTGCTGTTTGTGGTGTTTGCCCTGCTTGGGTTGCGCTGTCTGGTGGTGCTCGGCAGCTGGCTGTTTACCCGCTTCTACCCCTCCCCGGCTATCGGCCCCTGGCGCAGGGTGAAGATGATGGCGCAGGAGATGCTGGCCTACCTCTACACCTTCACCTTGTTGCTACCGTTCGAGCCTTTGCTGATGGCACCAGATCGGCTGCGGCCATACCAGCGTCCCGTATTGCTGGTGCATGGTTACGGTTGCAGTCGCGGGATCTGGCGCACCCAGCGCGCCCGATTGGAAGCCGCAGGCCATGTGGTTGCCACCATTACCCTGATGCCACCATTTGGTCATATCGATGAGATGGTGCCGCTATTGGCCAAGCGAATTGACGATGTGCTCGCGCAAACCGGGGCTGACAAGCTGGTGCTGGTCGGTCACAGCATGGGGGGGCTGGTCTGCCGCGACTATCTGGCTCTCCATGGGGGTGACAAGGTCGCACGCCTGATCACGCTGGCTACGCCTCATCAGGGCAGTCAGCTAGCCGCCCTTGGGCTTGGGGCCAATGCCCGCGAGATGGAGCCCGGCTCCGGTTGGTTACAGCGTTTTGCTTCGGTGCCGCTTTGCGTGCCCGGCATCTCGGTGCGCACCAGTCACGACAATGTGGTGATGCCGCAGGAGCGGCAACGATTGGCGGGAATGGAAGATATCGAGTTGCCTGCCATTGGCCATCTCTCTCTGCTCTACTCCCGTCGTACGACAGATCTGCTGCTTGATCTGCTGTCCCGAGTCTGACCCTCCTTATTCGTCCTTCAACTGTTATTCCAAATAAAACAGGGGCCTGATTGCTCAGGCCCCTGTTGATCTCTTTATCCCATCATCCGGTTAGAAGTGTATCCCCTTGATCAGGGTCGAGACGGCAACCTGATCGGCGGTCGCCTTGGACTTGTCGCCGTCCTTGGGATCGGCAAAGGTGCGGAAGCTGGTGTTCATGATCACCTGGGCGACGCGCGGTGCCAGGGCATGCACCATCTGACCAAATACCCCGAGGCGTGTGGCCAGTCGCACATGCTTGTTGATGATGGTATCGCACACCAGATCGGCCGCCTCTTCCGGCGTCATCATCGGTACCTGCTCATAGACCTTGGTCGGCGCGACCATCGGCGTTTTCACCAGCGGCATATTGATGATGGAGAAGCTGACCCCTTTATCGGCAAACTCGGAGGCGGCGGTACGCACCCAGGCATCGAGGGCCGATTTGGAGGCAACATAGGCGGAGAAGCGCGGCGCATTGGTCAACACCCCGATGGAGGAGATGTTGATGATGTGCCCTTTTTTCTTCTCAATCATGGTGGGCAGTACCCCCATGATCACCTTGAGCGCACCGAAGTAGTTGAGCTGCATGGTGCGCTCCAGATCGTGGAAGCGATCGAAGGAGTCCTCGATGGAGCGGCGGATGGAGCGGCCGGCATTGTTGACCAGAATATCGACGCCACCGTGATCGGCCACGATGCGAGCGGTGATCTCCTCGGCCTGCGCCAGATTGGAGAGATCCCCCTGATAGATTTCGATGGTCAGCCCCAGCTCGGCAAACTCCGCTTTAGTCTCGGCAATCTTCTGCTCGTCGCGAGCGATGGTAACGACGTTGGCCCCCGCACCCGCCAGCTTGCGCGCGGTTGCACGGCCGATACCAGAGGTGGCTCCGGTCACCAGCACCACCTTGCCCTCTACCCGACCACGCAGGGAGCGATCGATGAAGAGCTCCGGGTCGAGGTGGCGCTCCCAGTAATCCCATAACCGCCAGGCGTAGCTGTGCAGCGGTGGCACTTCGATACCGGTCCCTTTCAGTACCCGCTGGGTTTCGCGACTGTCGAAACGGGTGGGATAGCTGATAAGGCGGAACACATCCTTGGGCAGACCCAGATCGGCGATGGCGGCATCGCGGATGCGGCGCACCGGCGCCATGGTCATCAGCATGGCGGTCAGGTGGCGGGGAATGAAGTTAAAGAGAGAGGCATTGATGCGGATCGCAGGCTCCGGCGCATGGGCGGCGCGGGAGAAGGTGCTCAGCATGTCGCCGACCCGCATCGGGTTGGGGTCGGTCAGGTGGAAGGTTTTGTTCTCCTCGCCCTCCTGATGGGCGATATGCTCCATGGCATCGACCACAAAGTTGACCGGCACTATGTTGATGCGCCCGCCCTCAACCCCGATGGCTGGCATCCAGGGCGGCAGCAGACGGCGCAGTTTCTGAATGGTCTTGAAGAAGTAGTAAGGGCCGTCGATCTTGTCCATCTCGCCGGTATTGGAGTCACCGACAACGATGCCCGGGCGGTAGACCCGCCACGGAATGGTGCACTCGTTTCGCACAATCCCTTCCGCTTCGTGCTTGGTCTGGAAGTAAGGCATGTCGAGGTGCTCGGCTTCATCGAACATGTCCTCGCGAAACAGACCGTCGAACAGGCCCGCTGCAGCGATGGAGCTGCAGTGATGGAACTGCCCCGTCCCCAGCCGCTCGGCAAGTTGAACAGCCTGACGGGTCCCTTCGGTGTTGACCTGCTGCTGGATCCCTGCCTTGGCGTTGAGGTCATAGATAGCAGCCAGATGGAAGAAGTGCTCGATCTTGCCGATCAACTGCTCCTGCATCTCGATCGATACCCCCAGCAGCGGTTGCGTCATGTCGCCAAAAACCGGGACTGCGCGCGATTCATCCACATTCCAGAATGCAAATAACTCCGGCAATTTATCCTGATGAGAGGCGCGCATCAGAAAATAGACGATACAGTCGGGATGCTGTTGGAATAACTTTTTGATCAATCGACGCCCGATAAAACCACTACCGCCAGTAATGAAATAGTTCATAAAGAGAATCCTGCTACTGATTAGGGTATTACTAGGTTGTTAGATATATCACGATTCATATGGGAATCCGCAATTTGATTGTCGGTTCGTGAGCAAACCCTAATTTCGGTGGTGTGCCTGTTCCGTTATTAGGTAGAACCCTCTATTTTTTGTCCCTAGACTGAAGTTGAAAAATCAGTAATGCCACAACCCGATTGCAGTTTCGTTGTCGCCATTACATTTAACTGTCGTTATTCAAGGAGAAGATCATGGCTAAGAAATTGAAAGCGCTGGCAGGGTCAGTGACCGACAACCAACTCACCTCCACCATCAAGGAGTCCACCCAGCAGATCTGGTTGGCGGGTCTGGGTGCCTATGCCAAGGCGCAGGAAGAGGGTGGCAAGATCTTTGAAGCGCTGGTGCAGGAAGGTGAAGCGCTGCAAGCAAAAACCCGTCAGAGCGCAGATGAGAAGATTGCCGCTGTGACCGACAAGACCGCCAATACCTGGGGTCGTCTGGAGCAGGTGTTTGAAGATCGCGTGGCCCGCGCTGTGGCCAGCCTCGGCATTCCGACCCGCAAGGATATCGACAAGCTCTCCAAGCGCATGGCCGAGCTGACCGATGTGGTCCAGCAACTGCTGGATGCACAGGAAGAAGAAGCCCCGGCCGCAGAAGCCAAACCGGCTGCCGCCAAAAAGCCCGCTGCCCGCAAGCCTCCGGTAAAGAAGGCACCGGTAGCCAAGGCTAAAGAGGCCGTGGTTGAGCAGGCCGCCGATCTCCTCTCCGCTGCAGAAGATGCAGTCAAAGAGGTGAAGGCCAAGGCCGAGAGCGTTCTGCCCTGATCCCTCGCGGTGACGGAAGGTGATTGATACCGGCCCATGCCCTGCGCTGGGCCGGTCTTGTCATGGTGAATGTCATGGATAGGGAGGCGACGCTATGAGTACCATCGCAATTGCCCTTGCTGGCGGCGGGCCCCTCGGCGGCATCTACGAGATCGGTGCCTGCGCTGCCCTCTCTGACAGCATCAGTGGCTTGCGCCTTGACCATGCCGATATCTATGTCGGCGTCAGTTCGGGGGCCGTGGTGGCATCGGCGCTGGCCAACGGCATCTCGCCGGCTAAGCTGGTGCGGATCCTGCTCAGCGATGATTCGGGGGAGATGTTTGACCCGGCCACCTTGCTGCGCCCCGCCTTTCGTGAATACGCTGACCGTCTGACCTCGATCCCGCCACTGGCGTGGCAGAGCCTGACCTACTATCTGGCGGCGCCCTGGAAACGCAGCCTGTTTGAATCGCTGCAGGGGCTCTCCAAGGCCATTCCGACCGGACTGTTCGACAACCGCGGGGTGGATCGCACCCTGACCCAGTTTTTTTCTCGTCCCGGCCGCAGCAACGATTTCCGCCAGCTGCGCAGCCGACTGTTTGTGGTCGCTACCGAACTCGATACCGGCCATCCGGTCGCCTTCGGCAGCCCGGGGCTCGATGACGTGCCCATCTCGGCGGCGGTACAGGCGTCGGCCGCCCTGCCCGGCCTCTTTCCCCCTTCATTGATTAACGGGCGTTACTATGTGGACGGGGCGCTGATCAAGACTCTGCACGCTTCGGTAGCGCTGGAAGAGGGGGCGGATCTGGTGTTCTGCATCAATCCGCTGGTGCCCTATGATGCGGACATGGCCGCCGGCGCGCCCACCAATCTGGTGGACAGCGGTCTGCCGGTGGTACTGGCCCAGACCTTTCGCGCCATCATCCACTCCCGTATGCATGTGGGGATGGATCGCTACAAACACCAATATCCGGACGCCGACGCCCTGCTGTTTGAGCCCTCTTCTGCCGATGGCGAGATGTTCTTCACCAATGTGTTCAGTTATCGGGATCGCCGCCGTCTCTGCGAGCACGCTTACCAGCATACCCGCCGCGATCTCTGGCAGCGCCGTGACGAGCTGGCGCCGGTGCTGGCCAAGCATGGCCTCGAGCTCAATCTGGCCGCGCTGGCCGATGAAGATCGCACCCTGCTGGCCCCCGGCATTGGCTCGGTTGCCGCCCTCGACAAGTCGCTGGAGCAGCTGCAGCACTGGCTTGCCAAACGCTATCGCCACGGCGTGCGTCGTTCATCACCAAAGGAGTAGCATGGATCGCAAACCCAAACGTCGTACCCGGGAGCGGATCCTGACCACTGCCCTCGCCTGCTTCAATCGACAAGGGGAACCCAGCGTCACCACCTCGGCCATTGCGGCCGAGATGGAGATCAGCCAGGGCAATCTGTACTACCACTTCCACAACAAGGAGGAGATCGTCAACGCCCTGTTCTGCGAATTTGAACAGCAGATGGATCGCCTGCTGGAGGCGGTCAGCACCCCGTCCGATGAGCCAGAAGATATCTGGCTCTTTCTCCACCTGATGTTTGAAGCCATCTGGCAGTACCGTTTCCTCTACTACGATATCGCGACCCTGATGAGTGGTTATCATCAGGTAGAGCACCGCTTTTCCGCCCTGCTGCGCCGCAAGGAGCAGACTGCCATCGCCATTTGCAACCATCTGCAAACGGTCGGGCTGATGGAGGGCACGGCGCAACAGATGCGCACGCTGGCGGCCAATGTGGCGCTGGTGGGCACATTCTGGATCTCTTATCAGCGGGCACTGCACCCCAAGGCGGACGCCGATATTGCCCTCGGCGTCTTTCAGGTGATGCAGCTGGTCGCACCCTATTTGCGGGCCGATGCTCGCGCTCATTTGGGCGCCCTCGCCCACCACTACACCGACAAGGTTTGATTCACATGCTACAGGGAGAACAAGCATGACCACTTCACAACTCGAATTTGTCCCCTTCCCCTACGCGGATGCGGCCTATGACTATGCCGGCCAGAAGCTGGCGGACAACTGGGATCGACTCCATCAGGGGGATGCCGAATCTTGGCCTGAAGATGAACAGGTTCAGGATGCCTGGCGGGCCTATCATGCCGGGGATTTTGCCCAGGCCGTCGCCCTTGGCGAAGCGGCCGGTGAGGCGGGCTTCAATGTGGCGAACAAGGCACTGGTGATCCATGCCAGCTATCTGCTGGAAGACAAATATGCCAAGCGCGCCGCCTTCGAGCGGGCGGCCAGCCATGCCGAGAAGCTGCAAAAGCGTCAACCCAAGAACGCCAACGCCTGGTATTTCCACGCGCTGGCCCTCGGGCGCTACAGCCAGGTGATCTCCATCTCCAAGGCCCTCTCGCAAGGAATTGGCGACAAGATCAAGGCAAGCCTTGAGAAGACTCTGGAGCTGGCGCCAGATCACGCCGAGGCCCATATTGCCTTTGGCGCCTGGCATGCGGAGATCGTCGACAAGTTGGGGGCCATGATCGGCGGCCTCACCTATGGCGCCAAGAAGGAGGAGTCCGAGCGTCACTTCAAGGAGGCGCTGGCGCTGATCCCCGACTCGGCTATCGCCCGCATGGAGTACGCCAACGCTCAGGTGATGCTGCACGGCAAGAGCCGCCTGAAAGCAGCCGAAGCCCTCTATGCCGAAGCGGCTGAGTGCGAACCCATGGATGCCATGGAGCGCCTCGATGTAGAGGCGGCGCGGGAAGAGTTGGAGGATTAACCACCATTCTTGCCACGGATAGATAACAAAACAAGAGGCCAACCCGCGGGTTGGCCTCTTTTATGATGGGGGCTGACCGGTTGGCTACGCCGTCACCGGTCGCTCAAGTGCACACTCAACCGAGCAGCGCATCCAGTCCGTTGGGGTCAAACAGTAGCTCCGGCTCCATCAGAACCAGCAACAGCAGTTGCTCGAACTCCACCGCAAACCGCTCGACCACCCGATCCGGATCCGGTACCAGCTTCTTGTCGGTGATAAGGCCCAGCTGCACCTTGTGATCGTAAGAGAGGATGGAGACGCCGACGCCGATATCCCCCGATTGCGGCACCCAGAACAGCGGCTGACGCAATTTTGCTCCAGCCAGATAGAGGGTCTGCTGCGGGCCGGGCACATTGGTGATCACCGCGCTGGCCTTGGCCGTGAGCAGCTCGACGGCCTGCTGTTGCACCGCATTGGGGGCCATGCCAAGGGCATGTAACAAGTTGAGCACCACCACGGGTTGCAGCGAGGTGCGTAGCGCCTGCATCCGGTCACGCACGGTATAGAGCCGCTGCAACGGGTGTGCAACATCCAGTGGCAAGTCCAGGGCCACCAGCCCGAAGCGGTTGCCAAGTGCCCCCTCATCGTCCGGTGCACGCATATTGACCGGCACCAGGGCGCGGATCTTGACCTTGTTGGCATCATCCCCCTTCTCCTGCAGGTAGTGGCGAAACGCCCCTGCGGTGGCGGCGATCAGCAGATCGTTGACCGAGCAGCCCAGCACCTTGCCCACTGCCTTGATATCCGGCAGATCAATTTGCTCCGACCAGGCCACCCGCTTGGTGCTGGTGGTCTTGCCCCGCAGGCGGCAGGGTGAATCATCACCTAGGGTGGCGATATTGCACAGCTCGCTCGCCACATCCCGCCCGGTCTTGAGGTAATCCACCGCCTTGGTGGGATGGGTGACCACTTCGACATATTTGGACCAGAGGCTACCGGTCAGCTTGAGACCGGCCCGCACCAGACGGCTGCCCTGGTGGCAATCCTCCTCATCCTCGTCATCGCTGTCATCCAGTGGCTCCGGTGACGGTGGTCGCGGCGCCCCTTCCGGGGTGTTATCCATCATGGTCAGCATGGCCCGCACCAGCGAGAAGCCGTCGCCCATGGCGTGGTGAATGCGCACCACCAGCGCTTGCCCACCCAGCGACGTGTCGGTCAGGTGCATATCCCACAGGGGGCGCTGGTGGTTGAGCGGCGTCGAGGCGAGATCGGCCACCAGCTTCTCCAGCTCCAGCTTGCCTGCTTCACCCGGCAGGATCACTCGCTTGAGGTGCTGATCGAGATCGAAATCGGGATCATGGCGCCAGTAGTAGGAGCCCCCCTCCAGCACGGCCCGCTGGTGGAAGCGGGGCTGTACCGAAATGGTGTGGCGCAATCCGGCCCGCAGACGCGCTTCATCAAGCTCTCCTTCAAACATCAGGACACCGATGATCTGCATCAGGTTGTTGGGTCTGTCCATGCGTAACCAGGCGGTATCGACGCAGGAGATAAATTCACTCAGTGGCATGGTTGTTTCCCTACAAAATGAATTTACCGAGGCGGCAAATTGCTCCTGCCCTCATATCCGGATGAAGACTTGATGCAATCAGAATGACATTAATGAGTGCCGACTCGAAATATGAAATAAAGATGAAAGATTACTTAAAAAATAGAATTGAGACCTCGCCGAATAATAAATCTGACAAACTATATGGCTTGCCAACTTATTTCAAACAGCCATCGTTTACAGCTGGTTTATTTAAAACCAGTGCAACGAAGAGTTTCAAACACGTTTGGGGCAAGGTAAGCGATTGTCGACATAATCGAGGATCTCCTGCTCCAGTACGCTGCGTACAGGCAACAGCATCAAACCAAGATGCACTTCCAGTTCCAGGGTATCTTCGTCCAGGGTGAGAGTGCCATGTACCCCTGAGCCGCGAAAACGAAGCTCGGTCTCCTCTTCATCTGCCCATTCGCAATCGAGTTGATAGCTCTCGCTCATGTCCGCAGCGATGGCTTCGGCCGCGATCCGGGCGGCGGCCAATCCCAGCGGATGCTGACGGCTGATCTGGATGGTAGAGAGTGCGCTGCTGCCAGCGAGCGAGTTGAAGAACATGGTCGTTACTCTGGGTCATAAGTTAGTTATTGATATTAAACACATGTTCACAACAAATGAAAGGATGGTTCACATAAATGGGACTCACTTAACAGAGTCGAGAGGGATGCAGGCCATCAGCGGGGCATGGCATTTATTCCCTCCCCCGTGCGCGCTACACTTGTCACGGAACCTTCAGCAAAAGCTGCTTGTTTTTCATTCACTTGTATCTTCGTATCACCCAATTCCCATCAATGGGCCCAAGGCCAGAGAGCTGTAGATGACGCATCAAGAACATGCCCACGACGACGATAGCACCCTGGGTCGGCTATACCGCCAGCTCAAGCGGGTTGCAGCCTTGCGCGAGCAGATGCGTGCCCACCCGGAAGATCAGCAGGATCGGGATCGGCTACGCCAGTGGCAGGCCGACCGGTTGGGGCGAACCCATCGTGATCTGCTGGAGAGTGACCGCTACGGCCCTGCCGCCGAGTTTTTCCTGACCGATCTCTATGGCCCGGGGGATTGTGCCCGCCGCGATGCGGACGTGATGCGGGTGATGCCGACCGCCGAGCGGTTGTTGCCGGAGTCCGGTCTCAAGGTGCTGGCGCAGGCGATCGAGCTAGACGCTCTCTCCGAAGAGCTGGATTACCTGATGGTGGTGGCGCTACGGCGCATTGATGGCATTGCTCCCATCACACCGGACCATTACACCATCGCCTATCGTGCCGTAGGTGAACAGGCGCGCCGGGAACATCAGATTGCGCTGGTGAGCGAGCTTGGCATGACGCTGGACAGGCTGGCGAGAAAACCACTGCTGGGGGCGACCCTCAAGCTGGTGTCAGGTCCCGCCCATCTGGCGGGGCTTGGCGAGCTCTTCTCCTTTGTCGAGCGTGGTTATCAGGTGTGTCATCAGATGGGGTGTGCCAACGAGTTTCTCGAAACCATCGCCAGTCGCGAGACGGCCATCATGACGGCGCTTTTTAACGGCGACAGCCGTGTGCTGGGGTGAGGCTTATCGAGGGATAAGCCGCCAGAATAACAAAGCGGGCCGATGAGCCCGCTTTTCGTTTATCACTGTTTGCCGATATGTTGGCCAATGCAAGACCGGTCAGATCACCAGCAGATCCATAAAGGCGTGTACCGGGGTGGCGGCAAGACGCGGCCCATCCTGACAGAGGGCCAGAATGTCGCTGACCCGTTTGGCCGGGAAGCGGGTGGCCAGATTGTGTTGGAATTTCTCCACCAGCAGCGGGATCCCCTCCTCCCGACGGCGACGATGGCCGACCGGGTACTCCACCTCCACCTTGGCAGTGTGAGTGCCGTCCTTGAAGAAGATCTGGATGGCGTTGGCAATGGAGCGCTTGTCCGCCTCCAGATATTCGCGGCTGTAGCGTTTGTCCTCCTGCACCACCATCTTGCTACGCAGCGCGTCGATGTGGGGATCGGCCGCCACGTCATCCTCGTAATCCTCGGCGATGAGGCGCCCAAAGATGAGCGGCACCGCCACCATGTACTGCAGGCAGTGATCCCGATCGGCCGGGTTATTGAGGGCACCGACCTTGCTGATGATGCGAATGGCCGACTCATGGGTGGTGAGTTCGATACGGTCGATCTCGTCGAGCCGCCCCTTCACCTGCCCATGCAGCTTCATGGCGCACTCTACCGCAGTTTGGGCGTGGAACTCGGCGGGATAGGAGATCTTGAACAGCACGTTCTCCATCACATAGCTGCCGTACCCCTGATGCAGAGCGAACTGATTGCCCTTGAACAGCACATCGTAGAAACCCCACTTGGGGGCGCTCAGTACGCCTGGATAGCCCATCTCGCCGCTCATGGTGATAAGGGCGAGGCGCACCGCGCGAGAGGTGGCATCCCCCGCCGCCCAGCTCTTGCGGGAACCCGCATTCGGGGCATGACGGTAGGTACGCAGGCTTTGCCCATCGACCCAGGCCTGGGAGACCGCATCGATCACCTGATCACGGGTGCCACCCAGCATATGAGTCACCACGGCTGTGCTGGCGACCTTGACCAGCACCACGTGATCGAGACCAACCCGATTGAAGGAGTTCTCCAGCGCCAGCACCCCCTGAATTTCGTGGGCTTTGACCATGGCCACCAGCACATCGGCCATGGTGAGCGGCGCCTTGCCCTCGGCCACGCGAGTACGGGAGAGCCAGTCGGCAGTGGCCAGAATACCGCCCAGATTGTCGGATGGATGACCCCACTCGGCGGCCAGCCAGGTGTCGTTGTAATCGAGCCAGCGGATGATGGCGCCGATATCCCAGGCTGCCTTGACGGGGTCGAGGCAGAGCTGGGTACCGGGCACCCGGGCACCGTGGGGCACGACAGTACCGGGTACGATGGGGCCAAGGTGCTTGGTACACTCGGGAAAGCGCAGGGCCAGCAGGCCACAGCCCAGCGTATCCATCAGGCAGTAACGGGCGGTGTCGAGAGCCGCCTCGCTGGTTACGGGGTGGTTGCAGACATAATCGGCAATATCGACCAGTACCTGATCGGGCTCGGGTCTGTGGTTGACGTCGACGTTGGCGGACATCGTGATTTCCTTATCGTTGTTGTAGAGAGACAAAGTGACGGGGGGCCGGGCCGACATAATCGGCGCTCGGGCGGATGATCCGGTTGTGCTCGCGCTGCTCCATCACGTGGGCGCACCAGCCGGTGACCCGCGAGCAGACGAAGATAGGCGTGAACAGCTTGGTCGGGATCCCCATGTAGTGATAGGCGCTGGCATGGAAGAAGTCGGCGTTGGGAAAGAGCTCTTTCTCTTCCCACATCACCTTCTCCGCCTCGCAGGAGACGCGATAGAGGCGATCATCCCCCACCGCCTCGGCGAGCTTGGCCGACCACTCCTTGATGATGACGTTGCGCGGATCAGAAGTGCGGTAGATGGCGTGGCCAAAGCCCATGATCTTCTCCTTGGCCGCCAGCTTGGCCAGCAGTTCGCGCCTTGCCTGCGCTTCATCCTGCCAGTGTTCGATCATCGCCATGGCCGCCTCGTTGGCACCGCCGTGGAGCGGGCCGCGCAGGGTACCGATGGCGGCGGTGATACAGGAGAACATGTCGGAAAGGGTCGAGGCGCAAACCCGCGCCGCAAAGGTGGAGGCGTTGAACTCATGCTCGGCGTAGAGGATGAGAGAGACATGCATCACCCGCCGCTCCAGCTCGCTCGGTGCCTTCTGGTGCAGCAGCGCCAGAAAGTGGCCACCGATACACTCCTCGTCGCTGTCGAGGGCGATACGAATACCTTCATGGCTGAACTTGTACCAGTAGATCAGAATGCCCGGAAAGGCCGCCAGCAGCCGATCCGCCACTTCATGCTCATGCTCGAAACCATCTTCCGGTTCCAGATCGCCGAGCATGGAACAGCCGGTGCGCAGCACATCCATGGGATGAGCATCGGCGGGAATGCGCTCCAGTACCTCCAGCAACGCCGTCGGCAAAGTGCGCAGGCGACGCAGTTCGCGCTTGTACGCGTCAAGCTGCTGCTCACCAGGCAACTCCCCCTTGAGCAGCAGATAGGCGACCTCTTCGAACTGGGCGCTGTCGGCCAGCTCCTTGATGTCATAGCCGCGATAGGTAAGACCGGTGCCACTCTTGCCCACGGTGCAGATACTGGTCTCCCCTGCGCTTTGGCCGCGCAGACCGGCCCCGCCCAACGGTTTTTGCTGTCCCATAAGCTGCCTCCTATTCCTTGGCTGTAAACAGACGATCCAGTGTCTGCTCGTAGTGGTGATATCCGAGGAAGTCGTAGAGTGACTCCCGGGTCTGCATGGTCTCCACGACGGCGCGTTGATGGCCATCCTGGCGAATATGGTGATAGACGTTGAGGGCGGCCTGATTGGCGGCCCGGTTGGCGCTTAACGGGTAGAGCACCATGTCGACCCCGTGGGCGGCCAGTTGCTCTTTGTCAAACAGCTCGGTTTTGCCGAACTCGGTCATGTTGGCAAGGATGGGCACCCCGGCCACCTGCTTGAACAGGTCGTACTGGGCCAGTTCGGTCACCGCCTCGGCGAAGATCATGTCGGCCCCGGCGGCCACATAGGCGGCGGTGCGCTCAAGAGCCGACTCCATCCCCTCTACCGCCAGCGCATCGGTGCGGGCCATGATGACGAACTCGCCATTCTCGCGAGCATCTACTGCCGCCTTGATCCGATCACACATCTCATCCAGCGACACCACCGCCTTGTTGGGGCGATGACCACAGCGCTTCTGGGCCACCTGATCTTCCATATGGACGGCGGCAACTCCGGCCCGCTCGAACGCGAGAATGGTGCGGGCAATGTTGAATGCCCCGCCCCAGCCGGTATCGATATCGACCAGCAGCGGCACTCGGGTGGCCGCCGTGATCCGCTCTGCATCAATCAGCACATCGTTAAGGGAGGTCATGCCGAGATCCGGCAATCCGTAGGAGGCGTTGGCGACTCCGGCGCCGGAGAGATAGAGGGCTTGAAAACCGCTGCGCTCGGCCATCAGCGCCATATAGGCGTTGATGGTGCCGACGATCTGCAGGGGATGTTCATTGGCAAGGGCGGTGCGAAAGCGCAAGCCTGCCGAGGGGGACAAACTGGACATCATGACTCCTTTCACCTGTCTAGTCTGGCTATCTAATATCACGTTTACGTTAACGTCAATTATACTTTCGTAACATTCCGACCGCAGGCAAGACAGGAAACCGGTTTTAGGGTAAATTTCACCAATTCCTTCAACAGGTTGAATTGTATGATGGAGCCCGGTTCCGTAATTGTCTGTCCGGCGTGCGACTTGCTGATCCAGCGCAAAGCACTGCCGCTGCGTCGTCATGCCCACTGCCCGCGTTGTCATCAGCATCTCTATGGTCGTTATGCCTTTCGTCCCTCTCAGTTGATGGCCCTGACCATCACCGGTTTTTTGCTGCTGCCCTCCGCCTTTTTTGAACCGCTGATCTATCTGCGGCTGGCTGGGGTCAACACCGACGCCGACCTGCTGCGCGGTATTCTGGTGCTGTTTGGCGAGGGCGAATGGTGGGTGGCCAGCCTGGTGCTCTGGTGCGCGGTGTTGGCGCCGGTGGGATTATTGGCGGGGATCTTTGTGCTGGCTTCGGGTCTGGCCAAACGTTGGCACATTCTTCCCGTCACCTTGAAGCTGGTCGAGGTGTTTCGCCACTGGGCCATGCTGGAGGTCTATATCGTCAGCCTGCTGGTTGCCCTGTTCAAACTGATCGACATCGCCGATGTACGCCTCGGTGGCGGGTTGCTCAGCCTCGGTATTCTGATGCTGCTCAACATGACTCTGCTGATCCTGTTTGACCCCGCCCCCTACTGGGCGCGGATCCCGTTAAAGGAGCCGGAACATGACCAGCGCCCGTGAGATGGGGCTCTGCCGCTGCCATACCTGCGGTCTGCTGGTGCGTTATCAAGCCGGGGCAGTCTGCCCCCGTTGCAGCAGCAAATTACAGGTGCGCATTCCCCGCTCCCTCGCCTGGTCGTGGGGCTTGCTGGCACTCGCCACCTTCATGTTGCTGCCTGCCAATCTATTGCCCATTACCCATTTCTACAACAAGGGGTTACTGCAGTCAGATACCATCTTCAGCGGTATCATGATGCTCTATCGCAGCAAGATGAGCGGGATTGCCACCATAGTCCTCACCGCCAGCATACTGGTACCCGTGGGCAAGATATTGGGGTTGGGCTGGATCTGCTGGCAGTTGCAGCGGGCCAAGCCGGTGCGGCGCAAGCGCCAGCTGGTGATGTATCGGGTGATCGATTTTATCGGTCGCTGGTCAATGCTGGACTTGTTCGTGATTTCGCTGATGGTGGCACTGGTCGATCGGGGTGTGCTGCTGAGTGTCCGCGCAGGCCCGGGGGCCACCGCCTTTGCCGGTGTGGTGGTGCTGACCATGATGTCGGCCCGCATGCTCGATACCCGTTTACTGTGGGACAAGGCGGCCCGTTGATGATTTCTCTGTTTTTGTCTGATGTGCTGTTTAATCCAGCCAATAAGGAGTCACTATGATCGGGGCTGAACCCGTCATCGAAAAGCGTCGCTGGTTATCGCCGGTCTGGCTGTTACCCCTGATAGCCCTGCTGCTGGCAGGTGGCTTTCTCTATCAGCAGGTATTGAGCCGTGGCCAGCTTATCCAGATCAACTTCGCCCAGGGCAACGGCATCTTGCCTGGTAAAACCCAGGTTCGTTATCAGGGGGTGGCTATCGGTGTGGTGCAGGAGCTGGAGTTGGCTGAAGATGGCCGCAAGATTGCGGTAATGGCCAAGATTGACAGCCGTGCCCGGCCGTTGATCCGCAAAGGCTCCGACTTCTGGCTGGTGAGCCCCAAGGCATCGCTGACCGAGATCTCCGGCCTCGATACTCTGGTCTCCGGCAATTACATCAACCTGCAACCGGGGCGTGAAAGCAATCCGCTGGAGGAGACCTTCGATGCCCTTGAGGGCCCTCCCCCCGGCTATCAGGCTCAGGGACGCATGCTGCACCTGACCGCCGATTCGCTGGGTTCTGTGGGGATTGGCGCCAAGCTCTATTTCCGCGGCATCGAGGTGGGCAGCGTTATCAATACCCGCCTGGGTCAGGACAACCAGAATGTCATTCTGGATCTGGTGATCGAGCCGCGTTTCGAACATCTGGTCAAAGCCGATACCCGCTTCTGGAACATCAGCGGCATCAAGGGCTCCTTCAGTCTGGCCGGGGTAAACGTGGAGGCTGGCAGCCTTACCTCCATCCTGAGCGGCGGCATTGCCTTTGACTCGCCCAAAGATTCACCGGAACCGGAGAAGGGACAGACTTTCGTCCTCTATAAAGGGCTGGCGGAAGCGGCGCGTGGCGAGCGTATCGACATTGCGGCTGGCGATCTTCCGGTCAAGGAGGGGATGCCCATCCTCTATGAGGGGATCGAGATTGGTCGTATCGACCCCATTCGCCTCACCGACAAAGGCCGTGTGGTCACAGCGCTGATCAACCCGGAGCAGGCTTACCGCATTACTGACAAGAGTCAACTGGTGTGGGAGAGCGTCTCCCTCTCCGCGACCGGCGTGCAGCATGCAGATCGCCTGCTCTCCGGCCCGGCCATTCGCCTCGACTATGTAGCGGGCAAACCGGTACAGAAGATGACCCTGACCGATCGCGCGCCCCAGAGCGGTACCAAGGTGACGCTGCAGGCTGACGATCTGGCGGGGCTCAATCAGGATGCACCTGTCTGGTACAAGGGATTGCATGTGGGCCGTATCAGCCAGCTCACCTTGGATGCGCGCGGCAATGCCAGCGTTGAGCTGGTGATGGCGCCGAACTATGGCCATCTGCTCAACCGTGCCCGCTTCTATCGCGCCGCCCCGTTGCAGATCGATGCCGATCTGAGCGGCATCAAAGTAGAAACCAGTCCGGCCAGTGCCTGGTTGGGGGGCGGGATCAAGCTGGTACAAGCCAGCAGTGGCGAGCGGATTAACCGTCTCTACCCGAGTCAGGAGTTGGCACTGCTCGGTACCCGTGATGCCAAGCCGCAGCGCTGGTTGCTCAAGGCAGATCAGGCCGATGGCATTGGCATTGGCTCACCTGTGCTCTATCTGGGGCTGGAAGCGGGCAAAGTCAAACAGCTGCGCGCCGCCAAAGAGGGGGTCGAGATCGAGCTAGAAATTGATGGCGTCTATGCTCCCCTCCTCGCCCAGCAACCCCAGTTTTGGAAAAAACCGGCCATCGACACCAAGGTGCGGGTCGATGGGGTGCAGGTCAAGGTGGGCAACCTCGCTACCCTGCTGCGCGGCGCTATCGAGTTCGACCGGTTGGCCAATGGCCGCAGCAGTCATCAACTGTTCGATTCCAGAGAGCAAGCCAAGGCCAAGGTGCGCCAGCTGTCACTGGTGGCAGATAGCAATCCGGGGCTCGGGATTGGCAGCCCGATCCGCTATCGTGGGGTCGATATCGGCAAAATTGAAGAGATCGAGCTGGAGCCGTCTCTGGGTCAGGTGATCTTCAAGGCGGAACTCGATGGCCACTATGCCGAGCGTTTCCTGCAGTCCGGCGCCCGCTTCACTCTGGTGCAGGCCAAGCTGGGGCTGGGCGGTGTCGCTCACCTCGATACCCTGATCAAGGGGGCGTTTGTAGAAGCACAACCCGGTAAAGGCGCTGGCAAAGATCGCTTCCCCTTGAGTCAGGTCGGCCCGGTGGGTCTGGCCCTGACCCTCAAGAGCCCCTCCGTCAATGGCCTGAGCGTCGGCAGCCCGCTGCTGTTTCGCAAGATGGTGGTGGGCAGTGTCACCAAGGTGGCGCTGGCTCGGGATGGCAGCGAGGTGGTGATCGATGTCAACGTGGATCAGGAGTATGCCCATCTGGTGCGGGCCAACTCTCGTTTCTGGAATGTCTCCGGGGTCAAGGCGGATATTGGCCTGACTGGCGGCACTATCGAAGTGGAGACGGTGCAGAGTCTGTTGGCCGGCGGCATCGCCTTCAATACGCCGGAGAGAGAGATGGGGCCAACCGTCAAGGCTGGCCACAGCTATCCGCTCTACGGCAAGGCCGAGAAAGAGTGGCTGGAGTGGAGTCCGCGTATCCAGCCCTGATCTCTTCCCTTTGTATCTCATACAAGCCCGGCATCGCGCCGGGCTTTTTTATATTCCGGTGCCTGTTGATAGGGTTCAGATTCAGAATATTCTTAGCCTTGTGGTAGGATATCGCCCCTCTTTTTCGGTCAACGAGACGGCACAGTGCACGACAACACCTTCCTTCCCGATTACTTTTTACGCCACATTGCGGCCATCATGCCGGCTCATCTCTCGATGGATGAGTTTGTGGCCAGTTGTCGACGTCCGCTGCGCCGCAGCATTCGGGTCAATACCTTGAAGATCGCCGTCTCGGATTTCGTCGCCCTGATGGAGCCACTGGGTTGGCAGCTCGACCCCGTGCCTTGGTGTGATACTGGCTTCTGGCTGACCCGCAGCGATGAAACCGTCCCACTTGGCAACACCGCTGAGCACTTGAGCGGGCTCTTCTACATTCAGGAAGCGAGCTCCATGCTGCCGGTGACGGCACTCTTTGCCAGCGACAAGATCAAAACGGATGGCATGTTGCTGGATGCGGCGGCGGCCCCCGGCTCCAAGACCACTCAAATAGCCGCCTTGATGAACAATCAGGGGATGCTGGTTGCCAACGAGTTTTCCAGCAGCCGGTTGAAAGTGCTTAGCGCCAATATCCAGCGCTGCGGCGTGACCAATGTGGGGATGACCCATTTTGATGCCAAGGTATTTGGCCAGTGGTTGCCGGAGACCTTCGATGCCATCCTGCTCGATGCCCCCTGCTCCGGTGAAGGTACGGTGCGCAAGGATGAAGATGCGCTGCGCAACTGGAGTATCGAGAGCATCGACGAGATCGCGGCGGTGCAGCAGGGGCTGCTGGAGAGTGCCTTCCATGCCTTGAAACCGGGTGGCGTACTGGTCTACTCCACTTGCACCTTGAGTGAGCAGGAGAATCAGGCGGTCTGCCAATCCCTGCTGGACAAGTTTGGCGATGCCTTGAGTTTTGACTCGCTGGCCGACCTGTTTCCCCATGCAGAGCAAGCCTGCACACCTGAAGGATATCTGCACGTTTGGCCCCAGATCTTCGACAGTGAAGGCTTTTTCGTGGCCAGATTGCGCAAGCATCACTCGGTACCCAACACCATGTTCAAGCCGGGCAAGCTGGGCAAATTCCCCTTCCTGCCACTGGCAGCAAAAGAGTCAGAGCCCATGCTGCGCGAGATTGAAGCCAACTTCGGAGTGGCACCGCAGGGTCAACTGTTTGGCCGCAATGACGAGATCTGGCTCTTTCCCCAGCAGTTTGATCAGGTGCAGGGCAAGCTGCGTTTCGATCGCATCGGCATCAAGTTGGCCGAAACCTTCAAGAAAGGCTATCGCCTCACTCATGAGTGGGCTCTGGCCTATGGCGATAAAGCGAGCAAGGGCGTGGTTGAGCTTGATAGCGCCAATGCGCGGGAATTCATGATGGGGCGTGATGTCTGGCCAGAGCAGGATGCTGGCACTGGCGAGGTTATCGTCCGCTATCAGGGGCATACCCTGGGCATGGGGAAATGGGTGGGGAGTCGGGTCAAGAATGCCCTCCCCCGCGAGCTGGTGCGTGACAACAATCTGTTCAATGCGTAGTGGGCCGCTCGGTGCATAAGCACTTGAACGAGTCTGAAATACCCACACTCTGGTTGAACTTTTCTTCGGATCTTGAAAAGCCTTGAGCCTTGTCTAAGCTTAAGGCAATCCGAACACCAGTTAGCGCACGGCTCTGCAAGGAGCCAATTCCCCTATGCCAGGTACAAGGAATTCGTACCTGGCTTTTTTTATCTCTTCACGTATCGCTGTTACTTCACTCTTGTGTCTATTCAACGGTCTCTTCGACCTGTGTGGCGACTCTGTTTTCAAACGGAGGTTCTCTACCCAGCTCATGTTGGTAGAGCAGATCGATCGCCTGCTCGATGAGTGATGCCTGACTGTCTTCGAGATGAAGACCCAGCGCGGCCAATCGTTCGGCGTGGCGATTGCTGATCCAGCATTGCAGCCGGGTATGGGTCTCCTGCTTGCGTTTTACATGTTGGCGCTGCCGCTCGGCATTGTTTTGGGGCCCTGCCTCTTGCTCTTCACGTACTGTCATTTCTGGTCTCATATGTCCTTGCGATATTACGTTTCCTAGTTTGTTATCTCTCATCACATGTCATTATCCATTGGAAGATGCCCCTTCCACCTTGGGCTGCTGGCTGCACGGCAAATATATCATCAGATCAACAAGATATCATTTAACATAAAAAACAAAGTGACGCAGTTGTGTCAAAGCAAGCCATCAAGGGCATGATCGGAGAATTTATGGGCGTCATCGAAGTACTCCTGCAGGGTTCGCATATCCTTGTGGCGCGTTACCTCGATGATCTTGTTCATTGGCTTGCCGGCAGTCACCGCCGAGGTGATAAATCCGCGCCGCAGGCTATGGCCACTGACGTAGAGATCGTCGATGGTTTGACCGGTTCGCCGCTTGATCATCAGATTGATGCCCTGGGGGCCGAGTGGTTCAGCCATCAGTTGACCCCAGCGGTTCATGCGCCGAAACAGCGGCCCCTCGCTGATCCGGCTTTTGTGTAGCCACTTTTGCAGTGCCGAGACGGGACAGTAGTGCTTGCCCGGGATCAGGGCGATCTCGGTTTCATGCAGCTGATGTTTGCTCGGTTTGAGGCGAAGGCGGATCCCCTGCCCCATAAAATCGAGATCGCTCACCTCAATTCGGGCCGCTTCCGAACGGCGCAAGGCGCCACTGAACATCAGCAGTATCAGGGTGTGATCACGTAAACCCGCGAGGTCATTGGTGTCGATGCCATCCAGCACCTGGGTCAATGGTTGCAGCGTCAGGGCGCCGGTTTTGCGTTTACGGTTATCCCCCAACCTGACAATACCGCGCATCATCTCCTTGATTTCGGGATGTTCGGTGGGCATGGGGTGAATGCCTTTCTGCTTGAAGGCATAACGGATCCCCGCCAGCCGTCTCACCAGGGTTGCTGGTTTTCGAGGCTCGCCATTACGCAGTTCTCCCTTCCCCTCCTCTTTATCCAGCCATACCCAGTCGGCCAATACGCCGTCGGCCTGATCAGCGAGAAAATTCATGATGTCGTGATGGGTCGTTTGCAGCGGATCCAGCCCGTGCAATTGACACCAGAAGACAAAAATACGGGTATCCGCCTGATAGGCATTGAGGGTGGAATCCGCTTTTGCACTGCGCAAAAAGCGGCGTGCCCGACTATTTAGCTGTGCATCGAAAACAGTCTGCAGTGACTGATGAGCCGGATTGGATAAGGATGGATATGCCACGGAACACTATGATTCATATGAAGTTTGATAGGATCTTACAGGATCCTCCACACACATCAAGTATCGATAATGAATATTATCGATACTTAGAACATCTTATTTCAATACCCTTTGACCACGCTGAATAAAGGAAACATAGGAATATCATTCGACCCAGTTTAGCAAAAACGAAAAAGTAAAATTGGCAGGAAGAAGTGAGAGATAACGTAGCTCGGTGTTGATATTCAAGTGGGTAATCAGCTTGATATTTGAAAATTAAAAAGCCCCGAATAACGGGGCTTGGGGGTTATTTTTTCGCCAGCTTGAACAGTTCAAAGAAATTCCGGCTGGTGGCTTCTGCCAATTCATTTAGCGGAATATGACGCAGGTCAGCAATAAACTGGGCAACGTCTCGTACAAAGGCGGGTTCGTTCTCCCTCCCCCGATGCGGTACGGGGGCAAGATAGGGTGAGTCGGTCTCGACCAGCAATCTGTCGAGGGGCAGAGCCTTGACCACCTCTTGCAGGGCAGACGCATTTTTGAAGGTGGTGATCCCGGAGATGGATATATAGAACCCCATCGCCATTGCTGCTTCTGCCATTTCGAGGGATTCGGTGAAGCAGTGCAGCACACCGCCAACCTGATCAGCGCCCTCTTCAAGCATGATCTGCAAGGTATCTTGCTGGGCATCGCGGGTATGGATGATCAGCGGCTTGTTCAGCGCGCGAGCAACCCGGATATGTTCGCGGAAAGAGGCTTGCTGAACTTCCTTGTTCTCGGGCGAGTAAAAGTAATCGAGACCGGTCTCACCGATGGCCACCACACGTGGATCGGCAGCTTGCTTGAGCAGCAACTCGGCATCCACCCCGGGTTCCTGATTGAGCGGGTGTACCCCGCAAGAGGCAAACACCTGGGGATAGGGGGCGATCGCCTCGAGCATGGTCGGGAACTGTGCCTGAGTCACACTGACACAGAGAAAATATCCCACGTCCAGTTGCGCGGCCTTGGCCAGCACATCGGCCATGCTGGTCTGCTTGCTACCATAGCTGAGGCGATCGAGATGACAGTGGGAATCAACGAGTAACATATAAAACCTTTCTACTTGTCGGTACTTATAACCAGCGACTGAGCCAGTTCATCAGATGGATGGTGGGATTGGAGAGCTGACCCGGCTGGCATGCCGCTTTCAGGGCAACCAGATCTTGTTCTGCCTCCAGCAGTTTTTCGCTGGAGTGCTGCTCCGCCAACCGTTGACTCAAGATGGCCAGATCAGGCATTGCCAGCTGATGGTGACCGCATCCTGCCTGGGTTTTCAGGGCATCGCACAAGAAGAGCTGCAACCAGTGCAACCTGACCTGCGTCTCCTGACCAAGCTGGCTGCACAGTGCCGTCGCCTTGACCGGACTTTGACTCAGGGCGACAAACTGCTCCAGCAATTCGCGGCGAGTACCGTCCTGTTGCTGCTCGATATAGTCGAGTACCCGCAGCGGGGCCCCCTGACAGATCCGCACCTGAGCCAGAGTAGCCTGATGACCCTGCTCGGCCAACCAGCGTACTGTTTCCCCTTCCGCTGGCAACTGGCAGACATGTTTGTGACAGCGACTGAGAATGGTGGGAAGCAACCGGGAAACCTGGGAGGCAATCAGCAACAGCAAGCTGTCGCCGGCCGGCTCTTCCAGGGTTTTCAGCAGGGCATTTGCCGCCGATTCGGTCATCCGCTCCGCATCAGGAATGATCACCACCTTGCCGCGGCCGAGTTGGGCAGAGCCCTGCAGCCGGGTGCAGATCTCGCGAATGGCCTCGACCCCGATGGTCTTGCTGTCGCGCGTGATGGTGCCGAGATCCGGGTGGTTGCCCTTGTCAAACAGCTGGCAAGAGTGGCACTGACCGCACGGCTCTCCGCGATCCGGTTGCTGGCAAAGGTGCAAACGTGCCAGCCGCTCGGCCAGTTGCTCCTTGCCAAGACCGGGATCGCCCAGCAACAACCAGGCGTGACCGAGACGTCCGGACTGAGCCGTCTGGCTCAGGGCATGCCAGTCGGGGATCAGCCAGGGATACATAGCGGCTCGTTCGACAGATAGTGATCCAATGCACGCTCGATGGCAGCTTTGACCTGTTCCGGCGTTTGCGCCGCATCGATCACCACAATGGAATCATCCTTGGCGGCCAGTTCGAGATAACGAGTTCGGGTACGCTCGAAGAAGCTCAGTTGCTCCAGTTCGATGCGATCCAGCTCGCCACGATGGCGCGCGCGCTGCAAGCCAAGGGCAGGATCGATATCGAGATAGAGGGTGAGATCCGGCTTGAAGTTGCCGAGCACCGCCTGTTTGATGGCTCCGATAAGCTGGGCATCGATACCACGGCCACCACCCTGATAGGCCTGGGAGGAGAGATCGTGGCGATCCCCCACCACCCAGACACCGTCGGCCAGTGCGGGTTTGATGCGGGTCTCCACCAGTTGTACCCGGGAGGCATACATTAGCAGCAGTTCCGCCTCGATGGTGAGGCGTTCGTCGTGCACCTCTTTGACGATGGCCCGCATCCGCTCGGCCAGCGGCGTACCACCCGGCTCGCGGGTGCACTCGATCCGGTTGATGCCGTGGCGCTGCAGATAGTCGGTCACATAACGCACGGCCGAGCTCTTCCCTGCCCCTTCCAATCCTTCGATCACAATAAATTTAGACATTAAGGTTTCTTCAATATGTATTCGCGAACCGCCCGATTGTGTTCATCGAGGGTCTTGGAGAAATAGTGGGCACCGCCCCCCTTGGCGACAAAGTAGAGATAATCGGTCGACTTGGGGTTAAGCGCAGCTTCGATGGAGGCCTTGCCCGGCATAGCGATAGGCGTGGGCGGCAAACCGTCAATCACATAGGTGTTGTAGGGGTTCTTGTCGGTCAGATCGCTACGGCGAATATTGCCATCGTAGCGATCCTTCACCCCGTAAATGACAGTGGGATCGGTTTGCAACTTCATGCCCAGACGCAGACGATTGACAAACACCGAGGCGATCTGTGCCCGCTCGTCCGGCTGACCGGTCTCCTTCTCGATGATGGAGGCCATGATCAACGCCTCGTAGGGGGTCTTGTAAGGCAGGTTGGCCTGACGTTTCTCCCAGCTCTGCTGCAGGAAAGTCTCCATATCCTGATGGGCACGACGCAAGATCGAGAGATCGCTGGCATGGGTGGTATAGGCGTAGGTTTCCGGCAGGAACCACCCCTCCAGCTTGCCATTCTCGATGCCGAGCTCCTGCGCCAGGTCGGCTTCTGATTGCTCGACGGTCAATCGCTCAAGGTATGGCGCGCTGGAGAGCTGCTTCTGCCAATCCTCGAAACGGGAACCTTCGACGAAGGTGAGGCTGAAGTGAAACTCCTTGCCCGATGCGAACAGAGAAAGGGTCTCCTTGAGAGGGGCCCCTTCCTTGATTTCATAGGTGCCCGATTTGATGGCCACCAGTTCGGGATGGCTGCGCAGCCAGAGCCGCACCGCCCAGGGGCTGGCTTCCCCCTCCCCCAGTTCGGCGATGAGGCGCGCCGCATGGGCGCCCTTCTCCACCGTAAAGAGCCGGGTCGGCCCCTTGTTGGTGAGCGTTTCTACCTGTTGCCATTTGTAATGTACATAGCCCCCGGCAGCGGCTACCGTCAGTGCCGCCCCCGCGAGCAGGGTGTAAAGCCGATTAAACTTCAATGACCAAACGCTCCTGTAAACGGCGACTCAATACCGCTGGGGGATAATGGATATCCTCGATGCCATTGACCGGCACGACCCCCATCAGGGTATTGGTGAGCCACACCTCTTCCGCCTGCCATAGTGACTCCAGCGGAGCCTCTACCACACGCAACTCAATACTCATCTGTTTCAGCATCGCCATCACCTGGCGGCGCATGATGCCATCGACACCACCGCGGGCGAGATCGGGCGTAAACACCGTCTTGCCCCGACGCCAAAACAGATTGGCACTGACCCCTTCAATGAGAAAACCGCGACTGTTAAGTACTATCCCTTCGACTGCATTTCGGCTGACAAGTTCGCTTTTCAGCAATACCTGCTCCAGACGATTCAAGGTTTTAAGCCCGGCCAGCATGGGGGCATCGCCGATCCGCTGGCGGCACACCACCATCTCGATCCCCTCCTGTTGCCACTGGCCATAGTGAGTGGGAAACGGCGCCAGAGTGACAATCCGGGTTGTGTGCTGACATCCGCTGCCGTCATAGCCCCGCCCCCCCTCGCCGCGGGTCAGGATCACCTTGGCCACGCAGTGTGGCTGCTCGGCCACCATCTCTTCAACCTCCCGGGTCAAGAGATCCCAGTCCGGTTCAACCAATCCCAGCCGGTTGTTGGCCAGCTGCAACCGTGCCAGATGGGCAGGCCACTGCAACACGCGACCCTCCCTGACCGCCATGGTGGTGAAATGACCGTCACCATAGGCCAGCCCCCGATCATGGGCCGAGATCGTATCAAGCTTCATACCATTGATAAGCAAAGGGATCCCTCCGATAAAAAAGGCCCGATACCGGCAGTATCGGGCCTGTGTCTTTGCCCTGCGGCAAATTATACGCGTTTGAAGATCAGTGAGCCATTGGTGCCGCCAAAACCAAACGAGTTGGAGAGGGCGTATTCAAAGCTGCCTGGTTTGGCCACATGGGGCACCAGATCCAGATCGCACTCTTCATCCGGGTTGTCCAGGTTGATGGTGGGCGGAGCCACCTGATCACGCAGGGCCAACACAGTGATGATCGCCTCGATGGCACCGGCGGCACCCAGCAGGTGACCGGTCATGGACTTGGTGGAGCTGACCATCAGGGATTTGGCGTGCTCACCAAACACCGACTTCATGCCACGCAGCTCGGCCACATCACCCAGCGGGGTGGAGGTGCCGTGCGCGTTGATATAACCAATCTGCTCGGGGGCAATGCCGGCATCCTTGATGGCATTTTTCATGGCGCGAGCGCCACCGTTGCCATCAGTAGGAGGCGCAGTCATGTGGTACGCGTCACCGCTCATGCCAAAACCGACCAGCTCGGCGTAGATCTTGGCGCCACGGGCCTTGGCGTGTTCGTACTCTTCCAGTACCAGCACACCGGCACCGTCACCCAGCACGAAACCATCGCGATCTTTATCCCACGGACGGCTCGCTTTTTGCGGCTCATCGTTGCGGTTGGAGAGTGCCTTGGCGGCAGCAAAACCCCCCATCCCCATCGCGGTGGAGGCTTTCTCGGCACCGCCAGCGACCATCACGTCTGCATCACCGTAAGCGATCATCCGGCCAGCCATACCGATGGCATGGGTACCAGTGGTACAGGCGGTAGTCACGGCGATGTTCGGCCCTTGCAGACCTTTCATGATAGAAAGATGACCGGACACCATATTGATGATGGTGGACGGAACGAAGAAGGGACTGATCTTGCGCGGGCCGCCGTTGACCAAGCTTTCGTGGTTCTGTTCAATCAGACCCAGACCGCCGATACCGGAGCCAATCGCCACGCCGACACGTTCGGCATTCTCTTCATTGATGGTCAGGCCGGAATCATCCAGCGCCTGCATACCGGCCGCGATGCCGTATTGAATGAAGAGATCCATCTTGCGAGCGTCTTTACGGTTGATACCGTACTGCTCTGGATCGAAATCCTTGACCAGACCTGCGAAGCGGGTTGCAAACTCGCTGGCATCAAAGTGTTCGATAAGGGAAATGCCGCTCTGCCCGTTGAGCAGTGCTTGCCAGCTGGATTCGGCAGTGTTACCCACCGGGGAAAGCATCCCCAAGCCGGTCACCACGACTCTGCGTTTTGACACTGAGGTAGTCTCCGAGAGGTGTTTTGAAAAGGAACAAATACAAAAGAAGCGGCCCTTGGGCCGCTTCTTTCAGAACAGGAACTTATTCCTGATTAGCGGTGATGTAGTCGATAGCCGCTTGAACAGTGGTGATCTTCTCGGCTTCTTCATCAGGAATTTCGGTATCGAATTCTTCTTCCAGCGCCATTACCAGTTCAACGGTATCCAAAGAGTCAGCGCCCAGGTCGTCGACGAAGGAGGCAGCGTTCTTAACGTCTTCCTCTTTAACACCCAGTTGTTCGATGATGATTTTCTTTACGCGTTCTTCGATGTTGCTCATGACCTGAATTTTCCTTTAAAAATACGCTATTTGCGTCTGGTTGGGGTAGTTTATTCAATTGACGTGAGTTTGCAAGTAGCTTGCCGCTGGTCAAACCACGAAATGTGCCAAACTTCGGCGTACTATCGCAAATTTGAACAGATCTTACGACAAATTGATTACACCATGTACATCCCGCCATTAACATGCAGGGTTTCGCCGGTGATATAGGCTGCTTCATCAGAAGCCAAGAATACCACAGCTGCGGCAATTTCTTTTGGATCACCCAAACGGGCGGCAGGCACCTGACTCATGATGCCGGCACGTTGATCGTCATTCAGGGCACGGGTCATGTCGGTTTCGATGAAACCGGGGGCAACCGCGTTCACTGTGATACCACGGGATGCCACTTCCCGCGCCAACGATTTGGTAAAACCAACCAGACCGGCCTTGGCGGCAGCATAGTTGACCTGACCGGCATTGCCCATGGTTCCCACCACGGAGCCAATGCTGATGATGCGACCGTGACGTTTCTTCATCATGGCACGCAACACCGGTTTGCTCAGACGGTAAAGCGAGGTCAGATTGGTATCGATGATCTCGTTCCACTCGTCATCTTTCATCCGCATCAACAGGTTGTCACGGGTGATCCCTGCGTTGTTGATCAGGATGTCGATGTCGCCAAAGCGCGCCTTGATGGCGGCGAAGACGGCTTCGATGGATTCTTGGCTGGTCACGTTGAGTGCCATGCCACAACCATTCTCGCCCAGATAGGCGCTGATCGCCTCGGCACCGCTCTCGCTGGTCGCCGTACCGACCACTTTCGCGCCACGGGCCACGAATGTTTCGGCAATCGCACGGCCGATGCCACGACTGGCACCGGTCACCAACACAACCTTATCGGTAAAGCTCATCACTTGCTCCTGTTTACTTGATCTGGGCCAGCGCCTGCTCGAAAGAGGCGGCATCGTTGGCGTGAATACCTTCCACGCGCTTGTCGATACGCTTGGCGAGCCCAGTCAACACTTTGCCCGGTCCCATCTCGATCTCGAGGGTAACCCCCTCATTGGCCATCCGCTCGACAGTCTCGGTCCAACGAACCGGGCTGAACAGCTGACGAACCAGTGCTTGCTTGATGGCGACCGGATCCTGTTCACAGGATACGTCGACATTATTGATGACCGCGATGGTTGGAACCTTGATCTCGATCCCGTCCAGCGCAGCTGCCAGTTTTTCTGCGGCAGGTTTCATCAGCGCGCAGTGAGACGGCACGGAGACCGGCAGCGGCAGCGCACGCTTGGCGCCCGACTCTTTCATCAGCACGTTGGCGCGCTCAACGGCCTCTTTGTGACCGGCGATAACCACCTGGCCCGGGGAGTTGAAGTTGACCGGAGAGACGACCTGCCCTTGTGCCGCTTTTTCGCAGTTGGCTGCGATGGATTCGTTATCCAGACCGATGATAGCAGCCATGGCGCCGGTGCCTTCCGGTACCGCTTCCTGCATGGCCAGACCACGCAACTCGACCAGTTTGACCGCATCGGCAAAATCGAGTGCGCCGCTGCAAACCAGCGCGGAGTACTCACCCAGGCTGTGACCCGCCATCATGGCAGGAGTTGCCCCACCCAGCTGTTGCCACAGGCGCCACAGAGCGACAGAGGCAGTCAGCAGTGCAGGCTGGGTGCGCCAGGTTTTGTTCAGATCTTCAACCGGACCATCCATCACCATGGCAAACAGGTCATAACCCAGCACCTGACTCGCCTCGGCGAAGGTCTCCTTGATCACGGCATGTTGTTCGGCCAGCTCGGCCAGCATGCCTACGGACTGGGAACCTTGTCCCGGGAAGGCAATGGCAAATTGGGTCATCATTGATTCCTTTTAGATAAGACAAAAATGAAATCGGTGACGGGATGATAGGCGCACCATCCCGCCGAAGATCAGAGGCGAACCAGCGCCGAGCCCCAGGCGAAACCGCCACCAAAGGCTTCCAGCAGTACCAGCTGACCCGGTTTGATCCGGCCATCCCGCACCCCTTCGTCGAAGGCGACCGGAACGGAAGCAGCAGAGGTATTGCCGTGCTTGTCGAGGGTCAGCACCACTTTATCGAGGCTCATACCCAGCTTCTTGGCGGTGGCACTGATGATGCGGAAGTTGGCTTGATGCGGTACCAGCCAGTCCAGCTCGCTCGGCTCGATGCCAGCTGCGGCCAGCGTTTCGGTGACGATCTCGCTCAAACGGGTGACCGCGACCTTGAAGACATCGTTGCCCTTCATATACATGTAGGCTTCGAGCTCAGCACCCGGCATGCCGCGACGGGGATGAGGCAGCTTGAGCAGCTCACCATAACGGCCATCGGCATGGAGATGGGTAGAGAGAATGCCCGGCGTCTCGCTGGCACCGACAATCACAGCCCCTGCCCCATCACCAAACAGGATGATGGTGCCGCGATCTTGCGGATCGCACATGCGGGAGAGCACATCGGCCCCGACGACCAGCACATGGCGGGCGGCGCCGGATTTGACGAACTGATCGGCAATGGAGAGTGCGTAGGTGAAACCGGCACAGGCCGCTGCCACGTCAAAGGCAGGAATGCCCGGTACGCCGAGCAGCCCCTGCAGCTCGCAGGCGGCAGCCGGGAAGGCATTTTCAGCACTGGTGGTGGCCAGCACTATCATATCGAGATCGGCAGCGGTCAAACCGGCTGCATCCAGGGCGCGCAGAGCGGCCTGGTAAGAGAGGGTGGCAACGGTCTCGTCAGCCCCGGCAATACGGCGCTCACGGATACCGGTACGTTCCACGATCCACTCATCACTGGTCTCAACCATCTGCTCGAGATCGGCGTTGGTACGCACTGAACTCGGCAGGTAGCTGCCAGTACCCAGAATTTTGCTATGCATAGAGTTCTTATAGATCCCTGTCAGAGAAGACAGCTTCAAGGCGATCTGCTATTTGCAGTGGAAGTTGATGTTTGGCCTCTTGTGCGGCCAGCAGGATCGCATTACACAGAGCGCGCCGTTCGGCCCGCCCATGACTTTTTACCACAATGCCGCGCAATCCTAACAGACTTGCTCCGTTATACTGGTCGGGGTTCAGGTAAGAAAAACGCCGTTTGAACATAAATCCGGCGATCCGGCCAAGAAAAGTGCGTTTCTTGCGGGGATATCCGGCCAGCTGGGCCATCATCCGCACCACCCCTTCTGCCGTCTTGAGGGCGACATTGCCGACAAAACCGTCGCAGACGATCACATCGCTGTCGCCGCTGAAGATGCGATCCCCTTCGACGAACCCGACATAATTGAGCGCTTGGCACTGACGCAACAATTCGGCGCTGTGGCGCACCAGATCGTTGCCCTTGATCTCCTCCTCGCCGATGTTGAGCAAGGCAACACGGGGGGATGCAATGCCTTCTACCTTTTCGGCCACGACGGAGCCCATCACCGCAAACTGCAGCAAGGTATCCGCATCGCAACTGACGTTGGCGCCTAGATCCAGCATCACGGTGCGTTTGCCGCTCAATGTCGGCAGCGCCTTGATAAGTGCCGGCCGATCGACCCCGGGCAGGGATTTGAGCACGCACTTGGCCATCGCCATCAACGCACCGGTATTGCCGGCACTGACGCAGGCATCGGCCTCACCGGCTTTCACCAGATTGAGTACCACCCGCATGGAGGAGTCTTTCAGAGTACGCAGCGCCACGATCGGTTTATCGCCCATGCCAACCACTTGGGATGCATGTACGAAACGGACTCGGGGATGATTCAGCAAACCATGTTGCTGCAGCAGAGAGGAGGTCTGGTGCTGGTCGCCGACCAGGATCAGTTTTAACTGGGGTAAAAGAGACAGTGCCTGCACGGCGGCAGGCACTGTTTCCGAGGGGCCAATATCTCCCCCCATGATGTCTAGCGCGACAGTTTGCGTAGACAAAGGCAATCCTTAAGCGATTACCTTTTTACCGCGGTAGAAACCATCGGCAGTCACGTGGTGACGACGATGAATTTCGCCACTGGTCTGATCAACAGTCAGGGCAGCGGTGGTCAGCGCATCGTGGGAACGACGCATGCCACGCTTGGCACGGGTTTTACGGTTCTGTTGTACGGCCATTGTAGGCTAACTCCTAAATTCACTTACGTTTAAGCTCTTCAAGAACTGCAAAGGGATTCGGCCGCTCATCAGCAGGTTCGATTTCACCCCAAGTCATCTCCATGTTTCCTCTCGGGCATGCATCCAGAGAATGCATAGCGACTTGAGGCAACGAGAGGATGAGTTCATCCTCCAGGATTTGATGAAGATCCATCTCGCCGTTTTCGTCCAACTCAATGGGCTCATAAGCTTCCGGCAGTTCTTCCTCGTTTGTTCTTTCGAACAGCGGAGTGTAGATAAATTCAGCTTCACAGAGGTGTTCGAATGTCTCTCCGCAACGTTGGCAAACCAGGTCAACCTTGGCATGGGCAGTGCCTTTCATAACGGTCAACTTCTGGACATCTTTGCCAAAGTGCAGTGATACCTCGATATCACTCTGCAAGCCAGCGGTTGATTCCTCCAGCCTGGGCATCTGCGACTTTTCCACTATCCCGATGTAATCGAGCAGCTTCAAGGCACTACGGACTGGATCAACCTTAACGGGCAACTTCACCTTTTGCATAGGGCGCGAATAATATAGGTCCAACAACTGATAGTCAAAGGAAAAAGTCCTTACCGCCGATGATTTTAACGTCACAAGTCCCTAGAATGCCGGTACTCGCTTTCATCGGTAACTCGATTATGCCACAGAATCTGATCCTCGCCTCAACTTCTCGCTATCGCAAAGCCCTGCTGGAGAAGCTCGGACTCCCCTTTGAATGTGCCGCGCCCGATGTGGATGAGCAACCACTGGCTGGCGAATCCGCCGAGGCGCTGGTGGCCAGACTGGCTCGTGCCAAGGCTGATGCCATCGCCGGGCAACGTGATCACGGCTTGATCATCGGATCTGATCAGGTGTGTGTCTGCGATAATCACATCCTCGGCAAACCGGGCACCATAGACAATGCCATCGCCCAGCTGATGGCGGCCCAGGGGCGCTGCGTCACCTTTTACACCGGGCTGTGCGTACTTAACGCTGCAACCGGGGAGGCTCATCAGTTGGTGGAACCTTTCACCGTCCATTTTCGCAACCTCGATGAAGCCGCCATTCGCCGCTATGTAGAGGCAGAATTGCCCCTAGATTGTGCGGGCAGCTTCAAATGTGAAGGGATGGGGATCGTGCTGTTCAAGGGGCTGGAGGGGCGCGATCCTAACGCCTTGATCGGTCTACCACTGATCGGCCTGATCGAGCTGCTGGAGCGCCACGGTATTGCCCTGCCCTGATCGCGGACGAATAGATAAGCTAGATCGAGCATATAAAAAGCCCGGTCAATAGACCGGGCTTCTGTTATCAATCAGATCGACGTCTCTTAAAGAGAGGCGTCTATAACAGCCCGCGAAGAGCCGCCATAGAATCCACCACCGCCACTGGCCCGTGACGACTGAGGGCATCGCGGCTATCCACCCCCCAGGTGACACCAATACGCAGCATGGCGATCGCCTCGGCCATCGCCATATCGTGAACAGAGTCGCCGATCATTACCGCCTGCCGGGGTGACAGCCCCAGCTCGTCCAGGATCTGCTCAAGCATCAGCGGATCAGGCTTGGAGCGGGCCTCATCGGCCCCTCGGCTAGCCACAAACAACGGGCGTAGCCCGGTTTCATCCAATACCCGATCCAGCCCGCGGCGTGATTTCCCGGTCGCGACGGCCAGTTGCAGCCCTCGTGACCGCCAGTCATGCAGCAACTCCCCTGCCCCGGCAAACAACGGGCTGGGGGTGGCATCGTGCAGATAGTGATGACGATAGCGATCGATGAGTGCGGCAATCTGGCGCTCACCGCTGGTGGCGCCACTGCCACTGCATAAGGGGAACAGACGGGACATGGCGACATCGAGGCTCAATCCGATGATCTGCCGGATCTGGGCTGGTGCAGGTACCGCCAGCTCACAATCTCTGGCGGCCCCTTGCACACAGGCAACAATCCGGCCTACCGAATCCATCAGGGTGCCGTCCCAATCGAAAATGGCGAGCCGGATATCCTGCATCAACGTGGCAAGCCGTTGAGGAAGTTGTCGAGCTCAGGTGCCAGCGGCGCTTCTACCTGCATTTCGCGACCATCGGCCGGATGGGTGAAGCTGAGCTTCCAGGCATGCAAAAAGAGCCGTTTCAGACCTTGGCTGCGCATTTTATCGTCAAACGCCGCTTCACCGTACTTATCGTCACAGGCGATCGGGTGACCGGCATGCAGGGTGTGCACGCGGATCTGGTGGGTACGGCCAGTGATGGGGCTGCACTCGACCAGAGTCGCTTCGGCAAATTGACGCACGATACGGAACCGGGTTTCGGAGGGCTTGCCATCGGCACTGACCCGCACTACCCGTTCACCGGATTGCAGATCGTTTTTGCGCAGCGGCGCATTGACCACCTTGACGTGAGCCTGCCACTTGCCGCGTACCAGTGCCAGATACTGCTTGCGCATGGTCTTGACCCGCAACTGTTCATGCAGGCTGCGCAGGGCGCTGCGCTTCTTGGCAACCAGCAATACCCCAGAGGTGTCACGATCCAGTCGATGAACCAGTTCGAGGAAGCGGGCTTCCGGACGCAGTGCGCGTAGCCCTTCAATCACACCAAAGCTGAGGCCGCTGCCACCGTGTACGGCCATGCCGGAGGGCTTGTTCAACACGATCATGGCATCGTCTTCGAACAGGATCTGGCTCTCCAGACGCTGGATAACCCCGAGGTTGGCTGAAGGCAGCTCATTCTTCTCGGCAACGCGCACGGGGGGTACCCGCACCTCGTCACCTGCGCAGAGTTTGTACTCCGGTTTGATGCGCTTTTTGTTTACTCGCACTTCGCCTTTACGAAGGATGCGATAGATCAGGCTCTTGGGGACGCCCTTTAGCTGAGTCTTGAGAAAATTGTCGATGCGCTGCCCGTCATGCTCAGCTTCGATGGTGAGCAGCTGCACTTGTTGTTGTATCTGTGTCATGGCGCGGATTTTAACACTGCCCGCGCCCCTTGGCTGCATGGTTTGTTGAAAAATGGCGCCTTGCTATAAAAGAGGTTTAAATGGGATAATAAACAAGGTTTTGTCATTGTGTTCAAGCCTTGTACTAAGTGGCCAAAAAGTATGCCACCCAATCCCGAAACACCGTGTATATAAGAACATGACGGTTCCCGGGTGCGAGGTACAACGCATGGAGAACACAAACATCACCGTTTATTTGTCTCCATTTCGGCATCCTTATTCATTCCTTCTCGAGAAGTGATGACCAGAACGCCCTTAGTTTGCGCCTCATGCATACCCCAACCGGGAGGTTGCCCCAGTATGCTGAAGACCCGAGGCCGGCGCTGGCAGGACCCAGATGGAGGAAATCAAAATGACACAATAATGAGAACTCAATGAAAAGAATGCTTATCAACGCAACTCAAGAAGAGGAGTTGCGCGTAGCGCTGGTTGACGGACAACAGCTCTACGATTTGGATATTGAAAGTCCGGGACACGAGCAGAAGAAAGCGAACATTTACAAGGGTAAGATCACCCGCGTAGAACCCAGCCTTGAAGCTGCTTTTGTCGACTACGGCGCCGAGCGCCACGGTTTCCTGCCGTTGAAGGAGATCGCCCGCAATTACTTCCCCTCCGGTTACTCCTATCAGGGTCGTCCCAACATCAAAGAAGTGGTCCGCGAAGGTCAGGAAGTTATCGTCCAGATCGACAAGGAAGAGCGTGGCACCAAGGGTGCAGCCCTCACCACCTTTATCAGCCTGGCAGGTAGCTACCTGGTACTGATGCCCAACAACCCCCGTGCCGGTGGTATCTCCCGCCGCATCGAGGGTGATGAGCGGACTGAACTAAAAGAAGCCCTGAGTGGATTGACCGTGCCGGAAGGCATGGGGCTAATCGTGCGTACCGCTGGTGTGGGCAAGTCGCCAGAAGAGTTGGAATGGGATTTGAACGTTCTGCTCAACCACTGGGACTCCATCCACAAGGCCTCTCAGGAGCGCGCTGCGCCGGTGCTGATCCACCAGGAAAGCAACGTCATCGTGCGTGCCATCCGTGACTACCTGCGTCGCGATGTGGGCGAGATTTTGATCGACAATCCGGTGATTTTCGAACGCGCCAAGGCCCATATCGAGCTGGTACGTCCCGATTTCCTCAACCGCGTGAAGCTGTACAAGGGTGAAGTTGCCCTGTTCAACCACTTCCAGATTGAGAGCCAGATCGAATCAGCCTTCCAGCGTGAAGTGCGCCTCCCTTCCGGTGGCAGCATCGTTATCGATCCGACCGAAGCACTGACCTCCATCGATATCAACTCCTCCCGCGCCACCAAGGGCGGCGATATCGAAGAGACTGCGCTGCAAACCAACCTGGAAGCGGCCGACGAAATTGCCCGTCAATTGCGTCTGCGCGACCTGGGTGGCCTGATCGTAATCGACTTCATCGACATGACCCCGGTTCGCCATCAGCGCGAAGTGGAAAACCGTCTGCGTGAAGCGGTGCATCAGGATCGTGCCCGCATCCAGCTGGGGCGGATCTCCCGTTTCGGTCTGCTGGAGATGTCTCGTCAGCGTCTGCGCCCCTCCCTCAACGAGTCCAGCAGCCATATCTGCCCCCGTTGCCAGGGTCAAGGCGTGATCCGTGACAACGAATCCCTCGCCCTGTCCATCCTGCGTCTCATCGAAGAAGAGGCGATGAAGGACAACACCGAGCAGGTGCATGCTCAGGTGCCGGTGGATGTTGCCGCCTATCTGCTTAACGAGAAGCGCGCCGCCATCGCCAGTCTGGAACAGCGCAATGATGTGCGTGTTTACATCATTCCGAACCAGCATCTGGAAACCCCGCACTACGAAGTAACCCGCATTCGTCAGAACGAGATCCCGGAAGCGGCCAGCTACGAGCTAAAAACCGAGATTGCCAAGCCGGTCTACCAACCGAAGCAAGCTCAGGTGATCGAGCGTGAGCAACCGCTGCTGCAAGGTTTTGCCCAACCGGCACAACCGGCCCCTGTTGCACCGCAACAGCCGGCGGCTCCCGTTGCTGCGGCCCCTGCCGAAGCCGGTTTCTTCAGCAAGCTGATCAAAGGCATTACCGGCCTGTTCAGCAGCGATGCAGCCCCTGCCGACGTGAAAGCGCCCGCCGAGAAACCTGCTGCTCGTGAAGCACGCAAGGATGAAGGTCAACGTCACCAGCGCGAAGAAGGTCGTGGCCGTGGTCAGCGTCCTCGTCGTGACGACAATCGTGGCAACCGCAACAATGCAGAAGCTGGCGAGAAGCGTGAAGGTGGCAACCGCGAAGCCGGTGAAAACCGCAATCGCCGTCCACGTAAAGAGCGCGAGCCTCGTCAGGAGCGTGAAGCTCGTGGCGAAGTGCGCAGCGAACAGCGCATGGAACGTGAACCCCGTCAGGAGCGCGAGCCTCGAGAACCGCGTCAGGAACGTGCGCCACGTCCGGCCCGTGAACCTCGTGCTCCCCGTGAGCCGCGCGCCGAAGTCGTTGTTGACGCAGTAGATACCGTCGATGCAGCTGCCGTCCAGCCACGTCAGGAGAAAGAGCAGAAAGTGGCCGAGCGCCGCGAACGTCGCCAACTGCGCAAGCAGATCCGCGTCGATGTCGCCGCTGCTGACACCCCTGCCCTGCCGGTTGACGAAGTACCAGCGCAAGCTGAAGTGATCGATGCTACCGTGGGTAACGAACAGGAAGAGCAGAGTGAAGGCCAGCGCCGTTCACGCCGCACTCCGCGCAGCCAGCGTATCGAAGGCCAGCGCCGCAAGCGCATCAACGAAGATGCCCGCAGCCAGCGTGACGAAGAACAGCAAGATACCACCACTCTGACCACCGCAGCTCAGGCAGATATTGCCAAAGCGCAAGTCGAAGAGCCGTTAGTGCCTGTTGTTACCATCCCGAGCGCTGAAGCCGTCGCTGCTGCCCTGCAAGCCTCTGCTGCACTGACCGAGCATGTGGTTGTCGAAGCCGTTGCTGAAGAAGCTGCCGAGCAGGCTGCTGCCCAGGTCGAAGCAACTCAAGCCGATGTGATCGCGAGCCCGGTTGTTGACGCTGTCGCTGAGGTCGTGGTGCCTGCAGAGCCGGAAGTTGCCGTTGTCGCCGCTCCGGCTGTCGACATGGCTGCCATTGAAGTCGTTGAAACTGCTCCGGTTGTTGAAGAAGCCCCTGCTGTCAGCACTCCTGTCGTGGAAGCTGTACCGGCTGCAGTCGAAATGCCAGTTGCTGCCCCGGCACCTGTCGCTGCGGTTGTGGTGGAAGAGACTCCGGTCGTGACCAAACAGGTAGCTCACGGTGCTGGCCTGCTGGCTCGTGCCCGCAAAGCATCCGCCCCGATGGCAACCCCTGCCGAAGCCCCTGCCCTGCCTGCCCGTGAGCCGGTTAACTACCCGCCGCTGGTACGCAACGAGGTGAGCACATCAGGTCGTCATGGTGGCAGCACTGCCGCCGTCAACGTGGCCACCTGCCCGGCCGGTCGCCCCTAAGCAACCCGGGTTGACCCCCTAAACAAAAGCCACACCAACCGGTGTGGCTTTTTTATTTCTCTTGTCCCGTCCTGAATATGGTTTACACCTTTCCCCCCAATAAATGGAGAACCCGATGGGACAAGGTGTGAAACGGACACTGCGCGATTACTCGCTGACTTTTAAACTG